>JAUWNP010000265.1 GCA_030612585.1 Anaerolineae bacterium | reverse complement strand
GCGCGGGCCATCTTCAAATCCTGGTTCGTGGACTTTGACCCCGTGCGGGCCAAGGTTCAACGCAAAGACGCAGAGGCGCAAAGGCGCAAAGAAAAGCAAGGGCAGGACTCCTTTGCGTCTTGGCGTCTTGGCGGCTCTGCGTTAGATCCTACCATCGCCGACCTGTTCCCGGATGCGTTTGAGGCGTCGGAGTTGGGAGAGATTCCGAAGGGGTGGGAGGTAACCGGTCTGTATGCTGTGGCTACCCTCAAGAAAGAGTCTGTCAAGCCGATGCGAGCACCAGCGAAACTATGGGAGCATTATAGCATTCCTGCATTTGATGCTGGCAGGATACCTGTCGTTGAAACAGGGACAAATATCAAGAGCAGCAAATATCGCGTACCGATAGCCAGTGTTCTGGTGTCAAAGCTGAACCCACGGTTCCCTCGCGTCTGGTTGCCTGACGTGCAAGATGAAGAAGCGGCGATTTGCTCCACAGAGTTCATGCCGTTCGTACCATTGCACAATGCTTGGCGGCCTTTTTTGTATGAATTGATAAAGTCGGATGCCGTCCAACAAGGGATTCAAGAGCGAGTCACAGGAAGCACTGGTAGCCGACAGCGCGCAAGGCCGAAGGATGTGGCTGAAATGCACGTCATCGTGCCAAGCACAGAGCTAATTGAAACCTTTGGTCGTACAGTTGGGCCACTGCACGAGAAGATGCTCACTCGTATCTGTGAATCCCGCACCATCGCCGCTCTCCGCGACACCCTCCTGCCCAAACTCATCTCCGGCGAACTGCGCGTGCCGGATGCAGAGAAATTCTGTATGGAGGTCGGGCTATGAAACCGGGCAGCCGCGACAAAAAGTACACCATCCTCATCACCGGGCTGGAACTGGAAGAGATCCAGCGTTTCACCGGCTGGATGGCTGAATCCTTCGGACTGGACCGGCGCATCGCCGATTACCGGGGTAAGCGTCCCATCAGCCTGTACCGCTGGGATATCGAGTGTCTGCAAGACGTGATTGGCATGGCGCTGAAAGACCCCGCCGAGTATCCCTATCACTCGACGCCCGGTTACGCCGCGCTGCGCCGCCTTTACGAGCGCGTCCGGCGGCTCTGCGCGGAGGCGTTCGACGAGCCGTACACGCAGGACGAAACGATACCCGATTGAGGGGCATGACGATGTCAGAAACATATCGTGACCCGGTCGCCCAACTGCTCACCCTGGGAGACCCGCGCCAGGAGGGCCGCATGGCATCAGAATGGCGCGACTATCCGGCATTGGGGCTGACCGCCGAGCACGTCCCCGAACTGATGCGGATGACGCTCGACAAAGATCTGCACTGGACGGCTTTGGAAGGCGCCGAGGTGTGGGCGCCACTGCACGCCTGGCGCGCGCTTGGCCAACTGCGCGCCGAGTCCGCCATCGAGCCGCTGATCCGACTGCTCAACCGCATCGACGATGATGACGACGATTGGGCGCAGGGGGATCTGCCCAAGGTGTTCGGGATGATCGGTCCCGCGGCCATTCCGGAACTGCGCGATTTCCTGGCCAATGCCGATCACGGCGAATGGGCGCGTATCGCGGCCGGCGGCGGCCTGGTCAAAATGGTCGAGCGGTTCCCCGAAATCCGTGAGCAAGCCGTCGCGATCATCACCGACCAGTTGCGCCGTTTTGCCGAACAGGAGCGCGTCGTCAATGCGTTCCTGGTGGATGCACTGTGCAACCTCAAGGCCGTCGAATCCGCCGCCGTGATCGAGCAGGCGTTCGCCGCCGATACGGTAGACATATCAGTGTTGGGCGATTGGGAGGAGGCGCAGATCCTCCTGGGATTGCTCGAAGAGCGGGTGACGCCGGCGCCGAATTTCGTCGCGATGGAGTTTGGACCGCTGCCATCCTTTGGTGGGCCGCGCATCGGAAAGTCGGCTCCCCACAAAGCCAGCAAGCCGAAAAAGGCCAAACGCAAGCGGGCAAAGGCTTCGCGCAAGCGCAACCGGAGACGTTGATTTATGAGTCGCGTTCTCAAGTCCAAGGAAATGGTTATAGAATGAGTCACCTTTTCACCGAATCCGAGGTCGAATCCGCCGCCCTGGCCTGGCTGGAGAACCTGGGCTACACCATCCTGCACGGCCCGGACATCGCCCCCGGCGAGCCGTTCGCCGAGCGGTTTCTCACGGAGGTATCATCATGAATTTTGCAGAACTACTGACCACACCCGAAGGCAAGACGCTCGAATTCAAACGCGACTTGTCATCGCTCAAGCCAATCCTAAAGAGCCTGGTCGCCTTTGCCAATACTGCTGGTGGCACTCTTGTCATCGGCCGCACAGACGACGGCGACATCGTGGGCGTGGCCAACGTGCTCGCGCAAGAGGAACGCCTGGCCAATGTCATCGCCGACGGGATCTACCCGGCAATGACACCTGAGATCAACATTGTCTCCCACACCGGCAAGCCCATGTTGATCGTGCGCGTGCCTCACTGGCGCGGGCCTTTTTACCTCAAAGCCGAGGGGCCAGAAACGGGCGTCTATGTGCGCCTCGGCTCCACCAACCGCCATGCCGGTCCCGAGATCCTGGCCGAGCTACAGCGCTCTATCACCGGCCTGGCGTTCGATCAACTGCCCTGTCCTGACCTGTCGTCTGACGCTCTCGACCCATCCAGGATTGAACGTTTCTTTGACCAGTCCGGTCGCAAGAGTAGCCGGGAACACCTGGAATCCCTGGGTATCCTCACACCGTACGCCGGCCGGCTGGCGCCGTCCCACGGTGGCCTGATCCTCTTTGGTCGCGATGCAGCGCGCCGGCGCGTTTTCCCTGACGCCGCCGTGAGTTGCGCCCGGTTTCGCGGGACGGACAAGGCGGATTTCCTTGACCGTCTCACCCTCGACGAGACGGTACTGGAAGCCCTGGACAGTGTGGTCAAGTTCATCCGTCGAAACACCCGTCTGGCGGCAAAGATCACGACCATGCGCCGGAAGGATATCCCAGAGTACCCTCAAGTAGCGCTGCGTGAGGTGCTGGTGAACGCCGTGGCCCATGCCGACTATTCCCTGACAGGGATGCGCATCCGGGTGGCAATCTATGCCGATCGGATGGAAATCGAAAGCCCGGGTATGCTTCCGTTCGGCATGACTCTGGACGATCTCAAAGCGGGCGTCAGCCGCATTCGTAACCGCGTCATTGCCCGTGTGCTGCGTGAACTTGAACTGCTTGAGGAGTGGGGCACAGGCTACCATCGCGTCATGGAGGACTGCCGGGCTGGCGGCTACCCGGCGCCAGAATGGGAAGAACTAGGCCCGGTGCTGCGGGTAGTGTTCCGGCCGCACGCGCTGGTGGCCGCTGAAACAGCCAATGTCCCTGTAAATGTCCCTATAAATGTCCCTATAAATGATCGCCAGCGCTGGTTCCTGGATCAGATTAGCAGAGGGATACCTGTTAAGGCGCGCGAGATAGCCAAACACTTTCAGGTTGCCGAAAAGACGGCCAGACGAGACATTGCCGATCTACAGTCAAAGCAACTCGTCGAATTCGTCGGTGCGCGCAAGACAGGAGGCTACCGGATCAGGGAGAAATCATGAGCACTTTTACCGAATCGGTCGTCGAACAAGCCGCCCTGGCCTGGCTGGAAGGCCTGGGCTACACCATCCTGCACGGCCCCGACATTGCCCCCGGCGAGCCGTTCGCCGAGCGCGACGACTACGGCCAGGTGGTGCTCGAGCGGCGGCTGCGCCAGGCGCTGCAGCGGCTCAACCCCCAGGCCCCGCCCGACGCCCTGGACGAGGCCTTCCGCCGCCTCACCCGGCCCGACTCGCCCTCGCTGGTGGCCAACAACCACGCCGTCCACCGCTACCTGGTCGAAGGCGTGCCGGTCGAGGTTCAACAACCGGATGGCTCCTTCCGCGGCGACCTGATCCGCGTGCTCGATCACGACGACCCAGAAAACAATGAATTCCTGGCCATCAACCAATTCACCGTGGTCGAGGACCTGTCTGCGTGGGGACACCCACAGGCAGGACGCCGCGAGCGGCGGCCCGACGTCGTGCTGTTCGTCAACGGCCTGCCCCTGGCGGTGATCGAGCTCAAGAACCCCGCAGATGAAAAAGCCGACATCTGGCGGGCGTTCAACCAACTGCAAACCTACAAACAGCAGATCCCCTCCCTGTTCGTCTACAACGAGGCGCTGCTGGTCTCCGATGGCGTGCAGGCCCGCATCGGCACACTCACCGCCGACCGCGAATGGTTCCTGCCCTGGCGCACGGTCACCGGCGAGGAACTGGCCGCCGAGCACCTGCCCCAGTTGCAGGTCGTGCTGGAGGGCGCCTTCGACAAACGGCGCTTCCTGCACCTGATCCGGCACTTTATCGTCTTTGAGGACGTCGGCGGCGGGGTGCTGGTCAAAAAGATGGCCGGCTACCACCAGTATCACGCGGTCAACGTGGCGATCGAAGAGACCGTGCGCGCCTGTGTGCCCGGCGACGAGCCTTCGCGCATCGGCGAAAAGAGAGGCGCCTACCTGGCCCGGCCGTCAGACGACGCGCAACCCGGCGACCGCCGCGTTGGGGTGGTCTGGCACACCCAGGGGGCGGGCAAGAGCCTGACGATGGCCTTTTACGCCGGGCGGGTCGTGTTGCACCCCGCTATGCAGAATCCGACGGTGGTGGTCATCACCGACCGCAACGATCTGGACGACCAACTCTACGGCACCTTTGCCCGTTGCCACGAACTGCTGCGGCAGCAGCCGGTGCAGGCCCAGAGCCGGGCGCATCTGCGCGAGTTGCTGCGCACCGGCTCCGGCGGCGTGGTCTTTACCACCGTGCACAAGTTCTTTCCCAGCCTGGGCGAGGACGAGTATCCCTTGCTCTCCGACCGGCGTAACATCGTCGTCATCGCCGACGAGGCCCACCGCAGCCAATACGACTTTATAGATGGTTTTGCCCGCCACATGCGCGACGCGCTGCCGCATGCCTCGTTCATCGCCTTCACCGGCACGCCCATCGAACTGACCGACCGGAACACGCGCGCCGTCTTTGGCAACTATATCAGCGTCTACGACATCCAGCAAGCGGTCTACGATGGGGCGACGGTGCCGATCTACTACGAAGGCCGCCTGGCCAGGCTGGAACTCGACGCAGCCGAGCGGCCCAAACTCGACCCCGAGTTCGAGGAGGCGACCGAGGGCGAGGAGATCGAGCACAAGGAACGGCTCAAGACCAGGTGGGCCCAACTCGAGGCCATCGTCGGCGCGGAAAAGCGCGTCCGGCTCGTCGCCGAAGACCTGGTGGAACACTTCGAGCGCCGCCTGGAGGCGCTGGACGGCAAGGCCATGA
>JAUWNP010000003.1 GCA_030612585.1 Anaerolineae bacterium | reverse complement strand
ATCTGGCCTCCAAAGTGAGCCAGGTGACCCGCCGGCCGTGTCGCTCGTGGCTCGGCGCCGTAGGCGACGGAGGCTGTGTAAGCGGCATCCTCCAGGTCGCCCCGCGCCCGCGGCCCCGCGGGGCCCTCGCGGCGGGGGTGGCCCGGCACCAGGGCCCGGGGGGGCTCCACCCCAGCGTCGGGCCACCGCCGGCGCAATGCCCCCCCCCCTGCCCCCCCCTCCAGGGGGGGTGACTCCGTCGGGCGTCGGATCACTATCCCGGTTTCCGGCACGAGAAAGGGAATCGCCGCCCACTCATCCCACAGCCGGCTGTCCACATAGACCTGCTGTTCGGGTCTGGGATTGCCCTCCCGCGCTACCAGGCCACTCCCGTCCCATCCGCTGCCCACAAAACGATTGGTTTCGGCGGCCAGTTGGGTGGCGGCGTCCTCGAAGGCGTAAGCAGTCTGCGGATCAGTCCCGTAGCGAAAGAAGTAGTCCCATCCGGTCGCAACCAGGCCGATGACCAGGCTCGAACAGGCCACCGCAATTGCCCATCCACGCCGCTCACGCTGCTCCAGCCAGGCCATCGCCGCATCCAACCCTAGCGCGGGGAAGATAACCAACAGGGGCAGCACGCCCACCGCCCGCAGGAAGTGTGGCGCATCCTCGGCCAGCCAGGTGGGTGCCAGCATCAGCCCTACCCAGATTAGCGTGAAGGCCGCGGCGGTCTCTCGTCGCGCGCGCAGTGCGGCTCGCGTCAGCCCCCACACCATCATGGCTCCCATCAGCGGATCGAAGACCGGTCGCCCTGGCAGATTGTGACGTGGGATAGTATCGCCTCGGACGAAGAACATCCCCAGTGTGCCGGCCAGTTGGCGGCCCAGCGTGCCCCACAGGTCACCACCGTTGATGAGCGGATTGAAGACCGAGACCTGTCCCGGCCGTCCCATCACCACGTCCCAGTGACCCACCGCGTAAAGGGCCAGCGGAGCCAGTGTTACCAGCGTCCCGGCCGCGAACCACGCCGCCCCTGGCCACAGTCGTCGCCCCCGCCCGGTAGATAGTAGGTAGAGGGCGAAAGTGATCAACACAATGGGGGTGAAGCGGGCTGGTAGGTAGGCATAGAAGCAGATGCCGTACAGAAGCCCGGCCAGCAGCCAGTCACGGCGGCGGCGCGAGCGGTAGGCCCGCGCGCCCAACCACAGTGCCAGCGCCGTCGTCAGCGGCAGCGTGACGGCGCGGAAACCGATGCGGCTGAGGTGCACGTGCCACAGCATGGTTGCCAGAACCACCGCGCTCAACAGTGCCACACGCCGGTTGAACCAGGCGCGGGCCATCAGGTAGGTAGCAGGAATTGTCAATGTGCCACATAAGGCCGCTGCCAGGCGCAGAGCGCCTGGCGTGCGACCCAACAAGTTCACTGTGGCGGCGATGAGGTAGATAAACAAGGGTTCGCGGCCACGGTTGGCCGCGAAGTAGACCGGCCACTGGCCCGTGAAAACGTGAACGCCCAGGGCATCCAGGCCGTTGAATGCTTCGTCGTGATAGAGCCCCGGTGGAATCTCCCCCAGAGCGAGGACGCGCAATGCCGCTGCTAGCGCTGTCAGACCTGCAACTAGAGCCCACCCACTCACCCAACCGCGCCAGCGATCTGGTGGAACCTCGCCTCTCGCCAAACTTGCCAAAGCGGACAAATTATAGCACAATGCAAGTGTCTGTCAAACATCTGTGAAGTTGACGTAAAAGGAGGACCTATGCGTGTCTTGATGATCTCCAAAGCCTGTCTGGTGGGCGCTTACCAGCGCAAACTGGAGGAAATTGCCTGTTTCCCGGACGTCGAGTTGATGGTCGCTGTGCCGTCATCGTGGTACGACGGCAGCCGCGTAGTCCGGCTGGAGCGAGCCCACACCGCCGGTTACGAATTGGTCGTCGAACCTATCGCGTTCAACGGGAATTTCCACCTCCACTTTTATCCTCGTCTGAGGCAGCGCCTTCGAGCCTTCGCTCCCGACATCGTGCATGTGGACGAGGAACCCTACAATTTTGCCACTTTCCACGCCCTTCGGCTGGTCAAAAGGTCCGGTGCCCGTGTGCTGTGGTTCACCTGGCAGAACCTGAACCGGCGCTACCCATTTCCCTTCCGCCTCATTGAACGCTATAATCTGCGCCACACCGATTACGGTATCGCAGGCAGCGCGGGGGCGGCAAAGGTCTGGCGCGAGAAGGGTTATACCGGCCCACTGGCCGTCATCCCGCAGTTCGGTGTGGACCCAGATATTTTTGTCCCGCGTTCCGGCGAGCGAGACCCCGCCCGTGGCTTTCTCATCGGGTACGTGGGACGGTTGGTGCCGGAGAAGGGGGGAGATCTGCTGCTGGAGGCGGTGGTCGGGTTGCCAGGCGTGTGGCGGCTGGCGATTGTGGGGAGCGGGCCGGAACTGAACCGGCTGGAACTGCTCGCCCGCCGTCTGGGGTTGGCCGACAGGATCTCCTTCGAGGGAGAGATTTCCTCCTTGTGTATGCCGGTCTTCTACCGGGAACTGGATGCACTTGTGGTCCCCTCCCGCTCCCGGCCCAACTGGGTCGAGCAGTTCGGGCGGATCTTGATTGAGGCGATGGCCTGCGGTGTGCCCGTTGTAGGCTCCGATTGCGGCGAGATCCCCAACGTGGTGGGCGATGCTGGCCTGATCTTCCCCGAGGAGAACGCCGGGGCGCTGCGGGAGCACCTGATGCGCCTGATGCGTGAGGCTGACCTGTGGGCCGACCTGGCCCGGTGCGGGCGGGAGCGAGTGCTGGCCCACTTCACCCAGGCACAGGTTGCTGCGCAGACAGTGGCGGTGTACCGGGAAATGACCAATGACCAGTGAACAATGAACCAATGAACTGATGAACAACGAACAAGAGTTAATCGCTGACGGCTGACTGCTAACTGCTACGATGAAAGGAGCGCGATGTTTGACACGTTCGAAGAAGCACGATGTTATGTGGAAGAGAACGGTGTACAAATGGTTGACCTCAAGTTCGCTGACCTTTGGGGGCGTTGGCATCACCTCACGATCCCCCAGAGCCAGTTTGTTCCGGCGCTTATGGAGACTGGTGTCGGATTCGATGGCTCTGCTGTCGGCCTGAAGTCAGTCAAGGCCGGTGACATGGTGCTGGTGCCTGATCTCTCTACTGGCTTTGCCGATCCCTTTTGGGACGCACCTACCCTCAGTTTCATCTGCACGACGCTGGAGGCTGACACGAAGGCGGTCTTTCTCAACGACCCGCGCAATATTGCCCGCCGTGCCGAGGAGCACCTGATCGAGAGCGGCATCGCCGACCGGAGCCAGTGGGGGCCAGAGTTCGAGTTTTACGTCTTTGACAGTGTGGCCTACGAGAATGAGATGAACCGTGCTGGCTACAGCGTCGAATCGGGCGAGGCTGCCTGGCGCAGCGGCGCAGGGGGGCACGGTCACTACATCCCGCTTCACGGTGGGTATCACGCCATTCCTCCCAAGGACACACTCTACAACCTGCGCGCCGAGATGAGCCTGCACCTCCGGACGATGGGGGTGCCGGTCAAATACCACCACCACGAGGTGGGTGGGCCGGGTCAGTGCGAGATCGAGACGCCGCTGATGGGCCTCATGGGGGCCGGTGACGCGACGATGATCATCAAGTACGTCATCAAAATGGTTGCCCACCGGCATAGCCAGACCGGCCACCTTCATGCCCAAGCCGATCTATGGCGAGGCCGGGTCGGGGATGCATTTCCATCAGCATCTGTTCAAGGGCGGTCAGAATGTGTTCTACGACCCCGCAGGCTACGGTCTGCTGAGCCAGACGGCGCTGTACTACATCGGCGGGCTGCTGCTCCACGGGCCGGCACTGCTGGCCTTCACCAACCCCAGCACCAACTCCTACCGGCGACTTGTGCCTGGTTTCGAGGCTCCGGTCAATGCCTTCTTCTCCATCGGCAACCGGAGTGCCGCCGTACGCATCCCACGCTACGCCACCCAACCTGACCAGGTACGCTTCGAGTTCCGCCCGCCAGACGCCACCTGCAACGCCTACCTGGCGCTGGCCGCGCAACTCCTGGCTGGACTGGACGGCATCCGCCGCCGGATTGATCCCACCGAGGCTGGCTTCGGTCCGATAGATGCCGACGTCTTTTCCTGGACAGATGAGCAGCAGGCGGCGATCCGGCCGCTGCCCTCTTCGCTCAAAGAGGCTCTGGACGCCCTGGCGACCGATCACGATTTCCTGCTGACCGGGGACGTCTTCAGCGAGGATTTGGTCGAGCGCTGGATCGCTTTCAAGATGGACGAGGAGTACTATCAGGTGCGCAACCGCCCGCATCCCTATGAGATGGAACTCTACTTCGACGTGTGAGCGTTGACACCTGTCGCTTCTCAGGCTATAATCGGGCTGTGGGGGAGAATGAGGACTTTCACGGCGGCCCGGCGCTTTGCCGCACTTTTTGCAGAAGTGGGGCATGACCGTCATCCACCCCGCAGACTTACTGACCTGCTCCGCGAACAGATTATCTCAGGAGATACTCTATGACTATCAAATTTGGCACCGACGGCTGGCGTGCCGTCATCTCCGACACCTTCACCTTCGCCAACCTGCGGTTGGTGGCCCAGGCCATCGCCGATTACGTGCTGGAGGAGGCCGGTGACGACCGGCCCGAGGTGATCGTCGGGTTCGACACCCGTTTCCTCTCCGACCGCTACGCGACCGAGGTGTCCCGCGTCATGGCCGGCAACAACATCGTCGCTCACCTCACTCGCGCCGACGCCCCAACACCGGCCATCTCCTATGCCGTTGTCCATAAAGAGGCTGTCGCCGGCGTGGTAATCACTGCCAGCCACAACCCGCCGCGTTACAACGGTCTCAAACTCAAGGCCGCCTTTGGTGGGACGGCGCTGCCGGGACAGGCGGATCGCGTCGAGGCCCACCTGGTGCGCAACCAGGAAGCGGCTCGCGGGCCGAACGTGATGGAATATCAGGCAGCGTTGGGCAAGGGGCTCATCTGCCATTTCGACCCTGCCTGGGCTTACTATGAGCATCTTGGTCAGTTGGTGAACCTGGACGTAATCTCGAATGGTGAACTGAGAGTGGTGACTGACGCGATGTACGGATCGGGCCGTAAGTGCATCGCCGATATGCTGGCTCGCACGCGGTGCCGGGTGCACGAAATCCGGGGCGAGATGAACCCCGGCTTTGGCGGCATCCACCCCGAGCCCATCGCCCGCTACCTGAGTGCCCTGGGGGCGGACATCCAGTCCTACCACGCCGACCTGGGGTTGGCTACCGACGGAGACGGCGACCGCATAGGCGCGATGGATGCCCACGGGAACTTCGTGGACCCTCATCACATCTTCGCGCTGGCCCTGCGGTACCTGGTTGAGGAGCGGGGGTGGAGTGGGACGGTCGTCAAGAGCATCTCCACCACCCGTTTGGTGGACCGGCTGGCGGTGCGCTATGGCCTGCCACTGGTGGAGACGCCCGTCGGCTTTAACCACATCGCCGACCACATGTTGAATGGTGATGTGCTCATCGGTGGGGAGGAGTCAGGTGGGATGAGCATCAAGGGCCACATCCCAGAGGGTGATGGCGTATTGATGGGGCTGCTGCTGTTGGAGATCGTCTCGGCTGCTGGTGCTCCTCTGCACGAACTGGTGGCTGACCTCCAGGCCGATGTCGGCCCGACCTGCTACACCCGCCGCGACATCCCGCTCCGCCGCCCTGTCGCTAAGGCGGAGATGGTCGCCCGGTTGACCGGGGACGTGCCGGACGCCCTGGGTGGTCAGGAGGTCGTCGAAGTGAAAACACTCGATGGCGTCCAGTACTTGCTGGCCGACGACTCCTGGCTCCTGATCCGCCCATCAGGAACCGAGCCGGTGTTGCGCGTCTACGCTGAGGCGCGGGAGTCGGGAATGGTCAAGGCACTGTTGTCCTATGGGGAGCATATGGCCGGTGGACAATGAGCCTGCGCAAACTACTATGATGATGCGACCTTTTTTCCTTGCCATCGAGGGTGCTATTGGTGTGGGGAAGACGACGCTGGCTCGTTTGTTGCAACCCCGCTTCAAAGCCGGGTTGCTATTGGAGGTTTTTGAGGAAAACCCTTTCCTCTCTGACTTCTATGCCAATCGCGCCCGCTATGCCTTCCAGACCCAGATGTTTTTCCTGCTGAGCCGCTACCGGCAGCAGCAGGCGATATCGGCGCTTCTGGCGCGCGGTCCTCTCATCGCGGACTACACCTTCACCAAGGATAGTCTCTTTGCCCGCTTGAATCTAGAAGGTGACGAATTGGAGATATACAAGCGGCTATATGGTGTGCTGGCCGATCGTATTCTGGTCCCCAATCTCGTCATCTACCTGCGTGCTGATACCGACGTACTGATGGCGCGCATTGCGACCCGTGATCGCGCCTATGAGCGGGAGATGGACCGCGCTTACATCGGAAGCCTTCAACGGGCCTACGAACAGTATTTCTCTACTGCTCAAATCCCATTGCTGACCATTGACACCGATAACCTGGACTACGTCCGGGATGCGAGCGCTCTGGCTTTCGTCGAGGGTCAGGTACGGACGGCGCTGGGGATTGGAGCCTATCAGCAGACTCTACCCCGGATGGGATCTGTTGGCCCATTGAGGACGCCAGCAACGCTGACGGGGATGACTCACGTGACATCAGGATGGGACGCGGTGGGAGAATTTCTGGCGGCAAGCGAGGCTATGGGGCGCATGAGCGCCACGCTGGCTGACAGCGCAGCGGGGTGGTCAGGCGGACAGGAGGCGCAACTGAGGGCAGCGTTGCAAGACACGATGGTGCGGCTGCAACGGCTGGCACACGCAGTTGGGGTTGACCTGCAGGAGGTACGGTGGTAGATTGGCTGACGCTCGCCCTGGGCAGCGCCGTGATTTCGATGGCGGTGTTGGCTGCTGCCTATACTTATCTTTATGGAGAGCAGCGGCAGAGCGCGATAGGGCTGTGGGCCCTGGGGTGGGCCGCCTACCTGGGCCTCTGCCTCGGGCTCCTGGCCGAGATGTTCCTGCCGCTGGCTATGCTGTGGCGTTACCTGAGCCTGGTGCTGTTGGGCTTGAGTGCTTTTCTCCTTTGGGCAGGTATGTGCCACTTCGTGGGCACTCCTCCTTCCCGTCGCGCTTATGCCTGGGGAGTGCTGCCGGTGATCTGGGCTGCTGTTGCTTTCCTGGGGCTGGAGGAACGACCCTGGCTGGTGATTCCAATATTCCTTTTTGCGAGTGCGGCCAATCTGTTCACCGCAGCGAACCTGTATCAGTATAGTCGCTCCGGTGAAGGTCTGGGGGGCGCCAAACTCGCGGCACTGGGGTACGGGCTGTGGGGTATGTTGGAACTGGTCTGTCCCTTGGTCCACATCATCCTATCGCCTCCGCTCAACGTATTGCCTCTGGGCCTGTTACTCGCGAACGGCGTGGCTCTCGGCCTTGCTATCTCCTTGATCGGCCTCTACATGCAGACGAGGGGGCGAAGGGCTCGCCAACAGGCTAAGCAACTGAGGAGCCTGCGCATGATCGCAGCGGCCGTCAGCCAGGCGCTCGAGCCCGATGAGGTACTGAACATGGTGGCCCGGCAGGCCGCCGCGCTGGTCGGGGCGGAGACCGTCGCTGTCCCACTGATCAGCGAAGATGGCACTCATCTGCTCTACAAGGCTGCTCACGGCCGCTGGGCCGATCAGTTGCTCGGACAAGGGAAACCCATCCGCAGTACGAGCATCTGTGGCTGGGTGATGCGCATGCGAGAGGGGTTCTACTCCGAGAATCTGGCGCAGGATGACCGGGCAGCGGAGGAGGTGGAGGAGATACCTGAGTTGGAGACGGCCATCTCCGCCCCGATGATGTTCATGGGGAGGGCAATCGGCGCGATCACCGCGTTCAATAGGGTCGGTGGTGGGAGTTTCACTTACGCCGACCTGGGACAGCGCCTGCAACCCCTGGCAGACCAGGCCGCCATCGCCATCGAGAACGCCCGGCTCTTCGAGGAGGTGAAGCGGCGGGCCGAAGAGATGACGGCGCTGCACGAGACGACACTGGACATCACGGCTGAATTGGAGATGCCCCGGCTCCTGAATGCCATCATCGCACGGGCCAGTGACCTGTTGGGGGCTACGGGAGGACTGATCCATCTCTACGACCCGGCCAGGGAGAGACTCGCAGTAGTGACGAGTCACAACCTGGAGAAGGACTACACCGGACTGATGATCGAAGTGGGAGAGGGGGTGGCCGGCAAGGTATTCCAGGCCGGAGAGCCACTGATCATTGATGATCATCGCACGTGGGCCGGGAAGTCATCACAGGTAGCCGATGCCGACGCCCGATCCATGCTTGGCGTGCCACTCAAGTGGCGGGAGCGGATCCTCGGCGTGCTTGATATCATGGACAACGTGAGAGCGGGGGCTTTCGATGAGCACGACTTGTGGCTGCTGATGCCCTTCGCCAACCAGGCCGCCATCGCCATCCAGAACGCCCGGCTCTTCGAGGAGGCGAAGCAGCGTGCACGCCAGTTGGAAGCCCTGGCAGAGGTCGGGCGGGCCATTGGTTCCACCCTCAACCTCGACGAGGTGCTGCAGTTGATTCTGGGGCGGTTGGAAGACGTTGTTCCCTATGACACCGTTTCCCTCTGGCTGCGGGAAGGGGAGGCGATGTGCATCCGGGCGGTGCAGGGCTTCGAAAGGTTTGATGAGGCGCATCTTGGCCTCACGGTCATCATTCAGGACGATCCCCTCTCCCAGGAGATGGTGAGCACCCGGCGACCGTTTATCCTCGCCGATGTGCGACAGGACGAGCGATTCCATGGTCTGGCGGGCACGGAGTGGGTGCGCTCCTGGCTGGGGGTGCCGTTGCTGGGCAAGGGTGAGGTCATTGGCCTCGTCACCCTGAACAAGAAAGAGCCTGGCCTCTACACTGCGGAGATGGCTGCACTGGCGTTGGCCTTTGGCCAGCAGGCGGCCATGGCCATCGAAAATGCCCGTCTGTACGAGGAGACGAAACAGCGGGCTGAGGAGATGACGGCGCTGTACCACACCTCCCTGGAGATTCCCACCAACCTGCCCGACTTGCTGTGGACTATCTGTGACCGGGCGGCTGGGCTGCTGAGCGTGGACAAGGGAGGGCTTTACCTCTACGACGAGGCGCGGGAAGAACTAGAACTGGTGGTTTCCTACAAACTGGGGCGGGACTTCACCAGCACGCGTATTAGACTCGGCGAAGGTCTCGCCGGCCGCGTGGTGCGGACAGGCCAACTACTCATCGTAGATGACTACTCCCGTTGGGATGGGCGGGAACGGGCGTATGAGGGGGAGCCCTTTGCCACGGTGATTGGTGCCCCTCTCAAGTGGCAGGAGAGGGTCATCGGGGCTATCATTCTCTGCGAGGAAACAGAACGGCGGACATTCACCCCCGACGACGAGCGGCTGCTGGGTCTCTTCGCCCAGCAGGCTGCCGTGGCCATCGAGAACGCTCGGCTCTACGAAGGGATCATGCGGCACGTGGAGGAACTGACCGCGCTGCACACCATTGACGTCGCCATCGCCTCGACCCTGGATTTGGACGAGGTGCTGCAGCGAGTCTACGAACAGGTCATCACGGTGATGGACGTCGCTACCTTCCACATCGCACTGTACGACGAGGAGAAGGACGAACTCCACCTGCCGGTCATTGTGGATCGGGGAAAACGGTTACCATCCCAGATCTTGGAAGGTGGGTTGAGCGGCTGGGTCGTCCGTACTCGGGAACCACTGTGGGTCGGGGATATGGAGAAGGAACGGGATGCCTTGCCCGTGGAGGCCATTGCCTTGGGCATCCCAACCCGCTCTCTGATGGTGCTGCCGCTCATCGCCAGAAACAAGGTCGTCGGCGTCATATCCGCCCAGTCCTATGAGCCCTATGCCTTCGACGAGGGGCACCGGCGTCTGTTCTCCGGCATCGCCAGCCAAGTCGCCATCGCGATAGAGAACGCGCGGCTGTACGAGGAGGCTACGCAGCGTCTGGCCGAGGCCCGGCTGATCCAGGAGGTGATGCTGGCGGCTGCCTCGACGCTCGATTTCGATCTGGTGCTCGAACGCACTGCCAAGGCGCTACACCGGGCGCTGGCCATTGCCCGCCTTGGCTTCCTACTGCCGGACGAGCGGGACGGCGCGCTGGTGACTCATCCTTCCCTGGTCGGTTTTGCGGAGGGCGCTTTCCGGATTTCCATCGAAGGCAGCCTGGTCGGACAGGCCTATCGCACCGGTCAGCCGGTGCTGGTGCGGGATGCCGCGAAGGAACCTGCCTACTTTGAGCAGGCCTCTGAGGTCCGTTCCGTGCTGGCCGTGCCGGTGCGGATCAGCGATCGTGTCGTCGCGGTGCTGCGTGCGGAAAGTCTCCAGGTGGGAGCCTTCGGCGAGGACGAATTGCGCCTCTTCACCACCATCGCCGGGCAGTTGGGCGTGACGCTGGAGAGCGCCCGGCTGTACCAGAGACTTGAGACTCAGACGGCTGAACTCTCGCAGGCTTATAGTGAATTGCAGGAAACCAACCGCTTGCGCACCGAGTTGGTGCAGAACGTGGGCCACGAACTGCGCACACCGCTGAGCCTGATCCAGGGGTACGTCGAGTTGCTGCTGGACGGAGATCTGGGCCGCGTTCTCGATAGCCAACAGGGGGCGTTGCAGGTCATTCATGAGCGCAGCGCCACTCTGGCGCGCTTGATCCATAATCTGACGGTGCTGCAGGCTGTGCCCCGGGGGGCGCTGGCGCTGGCTCTGGTGTCGGTCGTCGAGGTGGTGCGACGTGCGCTGGCGGAGTTTGAGCGCTCCGCGGAGAAGGCCGGCATTACGTTCCGAGAGGAACTGCCGGTGGGATTGCCGCCTGTGATGGGTGATCAGGAGCGGCTGGAGTTGGTCTTCGGCCACCTGGTGGACAACGCCATCAAGTTCAGCCCCGACGGTGGCACTGTCACCGTCCGCGCCTGGGCCGATGGAAACCAGGTCTATGTCTCGGTTGCTGATGAAGGAATCGGTATCGCGCTCGATCATCTGAGCCGTGTATTCGAGCGCTTCTATCAGGTGGATGGCACTACCAAGCGGCGATTCGGCGGCATGGGGGTGGGGTTAGCGCTAGTGTGGGAGATCGTCGAAGCTCACGGTGGAACGGCCATGGTGGAGAGCGAGCCAGGAGAGGGCAGCACATTCACCGTCGCGCTGCCGCGGGCGGAAGAACCGTTAGCGGATTAGAGAACGAGTCGCCAATCTACCAATATGAATATGAAACGTTTTGTCGCTATCGCGGGTAACATCGGTGTGGGCAAATCAACTCTGACAGCGCTCTTAAGTGAGCGGCTGAACTGGGAGCCCTTTTTCGAGGCGGTCAATGATAATCCCTATCTGGCCGACTTCTATGGAGACATGCAACGTTGGAGTTTTCACTCGCAGGTCTACTTCCTTTCACGCCGCCTACGCCATCATTGGCAGTTGCTGGAGCGCGCTAACTCAGTGGTGCAAGACCGCACCGTTTACGAGGACGCCGAAATCTTCGCTCGCAACCTCTACCGGCAGGGATTGATGGAAGAGCGAGATTACCGTAGTTACCATGAACTATACGAGGTCGTGATGACTGTGCTTCCCCCGCCTGATCTGATTATCTATCTGAAGGCCTTGGTTCCCACACTTCAGAAGCGCATCCGTCTTCGTGGCCGTTCGTATGAACGGGATATTTCAACGACCTATCTGGAGCAACTGAACGAATTGTACGAGGAATGGATCGCTGGATTTTCCCTCTGTCCAGTGCTGAGTGTGCCCTCCGATGATCTGGACTTCGTGCTGAACCCTGAGCATCTGGGACTGATCATGGACGAGGTGCTCGAGAAACTGCAAGGATGGGAGGAGGTTGTGTTCGACAAGTGATGACAGGCATCAAACTAGGTCTGGCCTTCTGCAAACTGGCTGTAGAGGTTCACGGGGGCTGCATCTGGGCGGAAAGTGAAGTGGGCGAAGGCAGCAGTCTTAAGTTTACTCTGCCCCTGGAGGCCAGATGACCGAGCGGTTGTACTACACGGACTCATACTGCACTCGTTTCTCCGCCCGTGTGATCGAGCGTTTGACCTGGGAGGGGCACTCGGCTGTCGTGCTTGACCGTACTGCTTTTTACCCTACCTCCGGCGGCCAGCCGGCTGACCGGGGAACGCTGGACGGGACGGCGGTTCTTGACGTCGTTGTGCGAGAGGAAGACGGCGCGAATGTCCACGTCTTGGAATGTGCCCTGCCAGGCCCTTCCTCCCCTGGAAAGGGAGATGGTGTTGGTGTTGGGTACGAGGTCGAGGGAGCGCTCGACTGGCCTCGTCGCTTCGATCATATGCAACAGCACACCGGTCAGCATATCCTCTCCGCTGCCTTTGAGCAGGTGCTAGACGCCGACACCGTGGGCTTCCACCTGGGGATGGAGGTGAGCACAGTGGATCTCAACGTGGCCCGTCTGGATCTGGCAGCGGTGATACTGGTCGAAGAACTGGCCAACCGGGTGGTCTGGGAGGATCGCCTGGTCGGCGTACGTTTCGTCGGCCTTGAAGAGTTGGTTACGCTGCCCTTAAGGCACCCGCCATCCGTAGAGGGTCCGGTGCGCATCGTGGAGGTCGCTGGCTTCGACGTGAACCCCTGCGGCGGGACGCACGTCGCCCGCACTGGCGAGATCGGCCTGGTCAAGATCGTGCGCCTCGACTATCGCGGTGATGAGACGCGAGTTGAGTTCCTGTGTGGCGGACGTGCACTGCGCGATTATCGGGCCAAGAACGCGATGGCCAATCGGTTGGCAGGCCTACTGACCGTGGGCCACTGGGAACTGGATCATGCCGTGGAGAGACTGCGGGTCGAGGTCAAGCAACTGCGGCGCGAACTGCGCCGGGCGCGCGAGCGATTGTTGGAGGTAGAGGCGACTGAACTGGCGGAGGTTGCCGACATCTACGGGCCGCACCGCGTGGTGTGTCGGATCTGGGAGCGGCGTGAGCCAGGGGAACTGCGTGCCTTGGCTCAGAAGTTGGCGCAGCGCCCAGACGTGGTCGCTTTGCTGGTCAGTGTTGGC
This sequence comes from Anaerolineae bacterium, assembly GCA_030612585.1. The sequence continues at coordinate 53,929 of JAUWNP010000003.1, read as the reverse complement.
GAGCGGACGCACCTATGTTTTTCCCGCGCCGAAGGGCTAGAGCTGAACGTGGCGGCATTGCTCCGGGAGGCGTGCACGCAGTTGGGGGGTAAAGGAGGTGGGCGGCCTCACCTGGCTCAGGGCAGCGCCCCAGCGACCGACGAGGCTCGTGTCGAAGCGGCGCTTGCTAGCCTGCTCCTATCCCTGAGAATGTACAATCATTAATCAGCATCTCACATAAGGACATTGGTCTTATGAAAAAAATCGCACCAGATGTCTATGCTTCAACTGAATACGCCGGCGTCAACGTTGGCTTCATTCTCACGCCAGCAGGGGCTATCGCCGTGGATGCCCCGACCCTACCGGGTGACGCTCGTGCCTGGCGGCAGCGGATCGTGGAGACTGCCGGAGGTCCCATTCTATACGTGGTGCTCACCGATGCCCATCCCGACCGGCTGTTGAGCGCGGGGTTGCTGGGGGCTCCCATTGTCGCTGCACGGGCGGCCTACGAGCACGCGTCTGCCTACACCAATGGTTTCTGGCGCGGCGTCGTTGATGGTTGGACACGTTGCTATCCAGAGGCAGCCGACGACCTGGCAGGCGCGCACATTACGTTGCCAGAGATTATGTTTACCAGGCGCGTGACGTTGTGTAAAGGGGGAATGGATGTGACAGTCGAGAGCGTCGCTGGGGCTGCTCCGGGTAGTGCCCGGATTTACCTGCGGGGGCGGGGCCTGATGTTCGCGGGCGATACGCTGGTTGCGGGGGTTCATCCTTATCTGGCTGCAGCGCCGGATACCAAGGCGTGGCTGAAAACGCTGAGGACGCTTCGCCGTAAGCGTTTCTCGGAGATTACCATCGTTCCCGGCCGTGGTTCGCTCTGCGACCAGTCCGCTACCCAATCGCTCAGCGAGTACATCGTATTGGCGCGCCGGCGGGTGCGCTCATTGCACATAGCCGGCCTGGCGCGGGTGGATACGGCGACCCTGGTGGCTGAATTACTGTCTCTCTTCCCCGTCCCCGACGTTGAGCGCGAGTTGATCCAGCGCCGCATCAAGGCCGGGCTGGATCGATTGTACGAGGAACTCAGGCCGGCCTGATTACGTAGGCTTGGTGATAATGGGCAAGTTCTTTATACCGTCTACCGCTCGTACTCCCGCCGACCACGTCCGTGAGTCGCTGGACAGGGCTGAGAGGCGTATGGCCAATCTGCGTGGAGCCGGTCCCCAGGTGCTGGAGTTGCTCCACCTGCTTGATCAGGCTGCTCAGGGGTTGGAGGAACTCGAGGTGTCTGGCGTGGACGTGCGCGCTGAGCGCGTCCGATTCGAGACTATCCAGCGGCAACTCCGCCGCCAACAGCGTTACTTCCTGGCCGAGATCGGCGCGGTGTTCCAAGAGGAGCGGGCAGCCGTGCAGCCGGAGCGATCTCGCTGGTGGTGGTTCCTGGCCGAGACGGTGGCCCGGCAGCGGCAGCGCCAACTGCGCCGAGGGTTGGTCGGTGTCCTGGTGGCGGCCGCTCTCCTCCTGGTGGCCTGGCTGGCCTATGATCGTTTCATTGCTCCTCCGCCTCAGGTGCGCCAGGCGTTCCGGCACAGCAACATCGGGGAGGCGTTGGTTGAGGAAGGGGACCTGCTGGCGGCGCTGGCCGAGTTTGAAGCGGCCGCCGCTCTTACCCCCGACGATCCTGACCTCTGGCTCTGGCGGGGGGTCATCCACTTCGAGTTGAACGAATTGGATGACGCGGAGGTGGCCTTCGATACAGCCTGCACTCTGTACAAGACGGACTTCGATTTCCTGCTGGCTCGCGGCATGACGTACCTGCGTGTGGGTGACCTGACTGCGGCCCGCGTCGATGCCGAGCGAGCCATCGTTGAGAGTCCCCGCTCGGGATGGGGGTACTACCTGCGAGCAAGCATCGCCGTGGGGGAGGGGAACTACGATGCGGCTGTCGCTGATCTGGAGCGAGCAGGGGACCTGGCCCGTGCGGATGGGGATGCGCAGTTGGAAGCGTACGCTCGCACGCAACGGGCAATGGTGGTGCAATTGCAACTGCATTAGCAACTATCACCCTGGCGGCCGCTAGTCGCTAACTGCTGACTTGGTATACATCGGGGGGTTTCATGAGTGTGCAGTTGGATCTGGAACAGGTGCGGGCTGTAAAGATGGCTCACGAGGCCGATCTGATGCGCAAAGCCAACGTCGTTGGCGTGGGGATTGGGCTTGGGCAGCAGGGGGGAAAACCGACTGGAGGACTGGCCATTGTGGTCTCGGTAACTCGCAAGGTGCATCTCTCCCAACTTGCTCCTGGCGACGTAATACCGCGTGAATTAGATCGGATACCCGTGGATGTCCAGGTTGTCGGGGAACTGCGGGCATTACGTAGCCGTTAGCCGCTAGCAAGAAACGGGGCTGAACATGGAACTGGCGCTCTAATCCCCTCGACCGGGAGCCTCCCGAAGGTTACCAACCTTCGGGAGGCTTTATCTTATGAATGTCGCCGTAACACCACTGGCAAGTAGATGGTCGGCTGTCGTGGACGGATAGCAATCGTGTGGGTGGCTACGTCGCTGCCGCCGCAGTTGGCCGCGGTGACGGTGACAGTCTGGGTGCCGGCGATGGTCCAGGTGAAGGCTGCAGTGTCGCTCAGGCTGTAGGCAGTGTGGGTGATGGGTGTTGGCCCGGTGGCCTGCCAGGTGTAGGTGATAGGCAGCGTGGACGTCGGTGGGGAGGTGGTGGCGGTGAAAGCGTAGGCGGTGCCGACGGTGCCTGTCACCGGGCCGGTGATGCCCACGCCGATCAGCCCGTAGCAGTAGAACTCATCGGCTCCGATGTCGTAGCCCGCGCCGTTGGGTCGGGACTCGCCGTCTACGTCGGTCATCACCCCGGCATTCGTGCCCTGGTCAATCGCCGCCGAGTTGGGGCCGATGTGGAACGTTGGCCGGACGAAGTCTGGAAAGCCATAGTAGTCGGTGCGAGTGATGATGGTGCCGGTTCCAGTCACAGTCAGGTTGGTGGACTGAAGCGCAATGTCCCACAGCGTGGTGTTCAGCAGCACTGAACCGGTTGTATCAACCCATATCCCGCCGGGCTTGTCAATGATGGTGTTGGTGAAGGCCACGGTCGCGCCGGGGCTACCGGGGACATCACCAATGTGGATCATCCAGGGAACGGACGAGTGGTTCTCCACGAAGGTATTGTGCAGCAGCGTGCCCTGACCGGTGGAGGAGCCAGGACAACCCAGGCATCCCCCAACCGATAGCGCCCCTGCGCCCCCCTGAGTGGAGTTCAGTGCGAAGGTGTTGTTGGTCAGGGTGAAGGGGTTGCTGCCAAGTATCTCGAGACCACCACCCGCGTTGACTGCTTGATTGTCGAGGATCACGTTAGCCTCGAAATCAACCGCGCTCATCACCACGAACGCCCCACCGCCGTCGCCACTGAGAGCGTTGTTGTCTTGGATCGTGTTGTCGTGCACGACGGCCCCGCTCTGGTAGATGAACAGCCCGCCGCCATAAGGGGAACCGTGGTTGCCCTGGATGATGTTGCCGCGGATCACCGTCGCGCTGTTGTCCAGGTACAGTCCTCCGCCACCGTCGTACATAGTAGTGCCACTGGCGACGTTGTTCATCACGATGTTGTCTATGATGGTGGCTGGACTATGGTATAGGAATATCCCGCCGCCAACACCTCTTAACTGACCAGTGGCGCTCTGACTGGCTGTGTTGCCCAGCACCACGTCGTTGCCCACAATCGGCGCGCCGTAGTATAGCGCCAGTCCCCCGCCGAAGCCCGCCGTGCTGCTCAAGATGCGGCAGTCGGTGATCACCGGGCTGGCGTTGTTGGCGTAGACAGCGCCACCGAAGTCGAAGTTGGGAAGCACCGGGTCGCCGCCCAGCCCCAAGGCATCTCCTCTCTGCAAGGTGAAGCCCTCCAGTATCGGGGACACTGTGCCGGTGATGTACACCACCCGCCGTCCGTTCTCGCCGTCCAGAATGGTGACGTAGGTGTTGGGGTCACGCACGATGGGCGTGATGGTGCTGCTGTCCCAGCCGCCGTAGAGGGTGATGGGCTTGGTGATGGTGATGACGGCTGCGCCAGTGCCGGTGTAGGTGCCTCCGGCCACGTAGATGGTATCGCCGTTGTCTGGCTCGCACTCGTTTATGGCGTACTGGATGGAACCGCAGGGGTCATCCTGCAGGCACCAGTCGCCGGTGCCGCCTGGCTTGATGAAGGCCGGGCCGGATGGGCGGGTAACCGGCGGGTTTGGAGTGATCGCCGGTGTAACCGGCCATGCGTGGGTTACCTCCGGCGAGAGGCTCAACGCCATCAGCAGGGCCAGGGCAAATCCCAACCCCAGCGCCAGCGCAACGGTCAAGAGTAGACGTTTGGCTTGCATCTCGTTTCCTCCTATCTGTGTCTGATGGGCGGAGAGTCCGACTCTTCCCCGGCTTGTCTTCGACACTTCCATCCTCGCAGGGGGGAAGTTATTCTTCTTGTAGCCCTATTGTACACCCATTTGAGCATCGGCTGCAAGTATTCATACGTTCAGGCGTTACATCTTACGCTTTGGTACCAAACATGGTATACTTGTGACAGGCAACGCAAAGGAGGGTCCAAATGGCCATCTACCTTGATTCGGCATCTGTGGAGGATGCCCGCCGTGCGGCGGAACTGGGCTTCGTCGCCGGTGTCACCACCAATCCCAAACTCGTCGCCCGCGCGGGCCGGGCCGCTGAAGAAGTCATCCCGGAGTTGTGCGACGCGCTGGGCGAAGGGCTGGTCTTCTACCAACTCACTGCCCCTACCGTCGAGAAGCGGGAGGTGGAAGCACGCTGCTTCGCCGCGCTGCGGCCTGGTCGCGTGGTGCTGAAGATCCCCTGTACGACCGAGAACCTGGTGCTGCTGCGCCGGCTGGTGGACGAGGGGTTCGCCTGTGCGGCGACGGCTGTTTTCGGCGCCCACCAGGCGCTCTTGGCCTGCGAGGCCGGCGCTGATTACATCATTCCCTACGTCAACCGCGCTACGCGGCTGCAGAGGGACGGAGTGGCACTGGTGGCGGAACTGGCTGCTGTCGTCGAGGCCACTGGCGGGTTAAGCGAGATTCTGGCCGCCAGTTTCCACGGCGTGAGCGAGGTGGTGCAGGCGGTGCTGGCTGGCGCCGATCACGTAACGCTGCCCTTGAGCCTGCTGCTGGCCCTGGGCGACCATCCGCTCTCAGAGCAAGCCATCGTTGAGTTCGCGCAGGCAGGCGGGTAACTCGTCACCTGACGGTCACTGGTCTCAGTAGGACGACGTCTCGTAGCAGAATCGGAAGGCGGGGTGGAGCATGCGTATTGTCATCTTCAGCAATACTTACAAGCCGGTTGTCAGCGGGGTGGTGACGTCTATGGTACTGTTTCGCCGGGGATTGATTAAGGCTGGCCACGACGTACACATCATCGCCCCCGAGTACGAGGACTACGAGGATGAAGAGCCCTACGTCTTCCGTTTCCCTGCCCTCAATCTGCCTGACCGGCTGGATATGTCAGTGGTGATCCCTTTTAAGGCAACGATGTTGCCCACAGTACGCGGGATCAAGCCGACCCTGATTCACAGCCAGCACCCCTTTGTGATGGGCGACCTGGCGGCTACCTTTGCGCGTGACCTGGACCTGCCGCTGGTCTTTACCTTCCACACTCGCTATGACGAGTATGCTCAGCGGTACATTCCCATTGCACCGGAGCTGGCTGGCATGGTGACTGAGGAAATCGTCAGACGTTACCTGGAGAAGTGCACTCACATCGTGGCCCCCACGCCCAGTACCCGGGACTCCATCCTACGGGTGCTCGATACCGACGTACCGGTGACCGTCGTGCCGACGCCGGTAGACCTGAGCCTGTACCACGACCTGGATCCACAGCGCGTCCGCGCTGCCCTGGGCCTGGAGAACGCTGAGTTGCTGCTATACGTGGGCCGGTTGGCCGGGGAGAAGAATCTCGGTTTTTTGTTGCGTGCCTTCGCCAGGATCGTGACTGCGCGCCCACAGGCCCGGCTGCTTCTGGTGGGCAGAGGGCCGCGCGAGCGTAGTCTGCGACGCCAGGCGCGGAAACTCGGCCTCGGCGAGAAGGTTATTCTCACTGGCCCTATCCCCCACAGCGAGGTGCCGCATTACGCCGCCGCTGCCGATCTATTCGTCTTCTCCTCTGTGACGGAGACGCAGGGTTTGGTGTTGATCGAGGCTATGGCCGCCGGTACCCCTGCGGTGGCGGTAGAGACCCCCGCCCTGATGGACGTGTTGGCCGAAGGAGGGGGGCTGCTCGTGCCAGGCCGGGAGGATGGTTTTGCCGAGGCAGTGCTGGGGTTGCTGGCCGACGAACCGCGCCGCCGGGTGCTGGGGGAACAGGCTGCGCGAGCGGCGCGACGCTATGACATCTCGGCCGCCACCGCCCGCCTGCTCACCGTCTACGAAGCGGCCATCGCTGCTGGTCCGCGTGACAGGAGATAGAGAGCGTCCGGTAGATTGGAAAACTGACGGGTCGGTCGGTTGGTCTCTGCCCCAGTGTACCAGTCTACCAGGTGCTAATCTACCGATCTGCTGGCATCACCACCGCCATCAGCACTGCCGCTATCAGCGCCAGCGCCCCGCCGAAGTAGAACGGCGCGGAGGGGCCGAACCCCTCCCACGTGCCTACCCCCTGCCACAGGAAACCAGCGAAAAGCGAGGCCGGGAAATCCAGAATCCCTAACACGGCGTTGTAGGTGCCGTAGGCCGTGCCGCGTAACTCCTCCGGCACGATGTCGGCCACCATGGCCTTGGTCGTGCCGTAGGCCAGGCCGTAGTAGACGCCGTAGATGGCGTATAGCACCCAGATGTGCCAGCCCTTGCCCGCCAGCGCGAACCCCAGGTAGATGACCGCGTAGACCAGCCATCCGCCGACGATGAGCCGTCGCCGCCCGATGCGGTCGGAGAGGGACCCCGCCGGGGTGCTGACCAGCGTGTAGACGAGGTTGAATGTGACCAGCATCCCCAGCACGCCGATGATGCTCAACCCCCGCTCCTGTGCCCGCAGTACCAGGAAGGCGTCGGAGGAGTTGCCCAGGTCGAAGAGGCCGACGATGAGCATGAAGATGCAGAAGCGCCGGCCCAGGCTGCGGAAGGCGAACCGGGGCATCTCCCGCTCTTTGGTCACCGGCACGTCCCGCGCGCCCAGCGCCAGCGAGAGCACCGCCAGAAACGCTGGCACCAGGCTGATGAGCACCACCGTCTGGAAAGTGGGGCGACGCAGTTCCATGTCTCCGGCCTGCGCCAGCCAGACCACGCCCAGCGCGATGAGCAGCCCCAGCATGGCGCCGCCGGTGTCGGCGGCGCGGTGGAGGCCGAAGGCCAGACCCCGGTGGCGATCGTCAATGCTGTCGGCCACCAGCGCGTCGCGCGGGGCGGTGCGGATGCCCTTGCCTACCCGGTCGGCCCAGCGCACGCCGGCCACCGCGCCCCAGGAGTTGGCGAAGTAGAAGAAAGGTTTGGAGAAGGCGGAGAAGGCGTACCCCGTCACCGCCAACCACTTGCGGGCCCGTAGTTTGTCGGAGAGCCAGCCGGAGAAGACCTTGAGTAGGCTGGCGGTCGCTTCGGCCACTCCCTCGATCAGGCCGATGATGTTGGTCTTCACCCCCAGCACGTTGGAGAGGAACAGTGGCAGGATGTTGATGACCATCTCACTGGAGATGTCCATAAAAAAACTGGTCAGGCTGACGGCCCAGACGTTGCGGGGAAGCGAACGGATGCTTGTGCTAGTAGATTCTGATTCAGACGAAGTCATAGCATCTCTCCTTGTGTTTGAAGTTCTATGTCCTACGTCCGATGTCCGGCTTAGACTTAGGGCTTTGGACTTCGGACCGTGTGTTGGCACCAGGCGTAGAGCGCGTCGTAGATGGCGAAGCCGTGGGCCAGCCGCTTCTCGTCGGGGACGTCCAGGTAGTGGAAGCCCTCAGCTATGGCTCGTAGGCCCGCCGACTGGTCCGTGCGGTCGCGGTCGGCGGTGTCGGCTCCGTGAACGATGTCGGCCAGCATCCGGAGTGCCGAATCGTCCAGACCGTATTCCTCGATCAGCACCTCGAAGGTGCACTTCCCCTCCCGATGGTCGTACTGCCCTTGGCCCCGGGCGTCGTAGGAGATCGCTCCCTCCCGTTCGGCCACCTCCAGCACCTGCTCGGGCGGCACGAACAGCAACTCCGCCTCCGGGTGAATGAACCGCTTGATCAGCCAGGGACAGGCGACGCGGTCCACTTTGACTTTTTCACGTGTTACCCACTTCATAGTTGGTTTCTCCCTATCTTCTCGAAAAGTTGGGGCGAGAGTAGGTCGGATTTGCTATCCGACCCCATGGCGGTTAGCAAAACCGCCCTACTGTCCCACGATATTGAGAAGGTACGTTTCTTCCTTCTGTTTCAAGTTTCAGGCCGCACCAGAGTGGCAAAGAGGACGGCGCAGATGACCAGCAACGCCGCAACCAGTGCAAAAGCCGGGCCGTAGCCCCAGGCCGCCACCAACAGGCCGGTCACCATCGGGCCGGTCGAGTGGCCCACGTCCATTATGCTGGAGAGCACCCCCAATGAAGCGCCGTAGGCGGCGGCGTGGCTCAGGTCGGAGACAAGCGCCGAGGTCGAACTGGTCACCGCTGCCACGCCTAGCCCGAAGAGCGCGGTCAGCGCCGCCATCGGCCACCAGGTGTGTATCCAGGGCATGGCCGCCGTTGCTCCGGCCCCCACCAGCAGGCCAGCCACGATGGGCCACCGGCGGCCCCAGTGGTCAGAGAGGCGACCCATCAATGGCCTGATCATCGCCGTCACCAGCACCTGCGCGGTAAAGAGTGGCCCGATGACGCGTGGTTCCCATCCGAGTTCTTTAAGATAGAGCGGTAAGAAGGTCTCCACCGCGCCGAAGGCGAAATACTGCCCCGCCTCTACCCCGCTGGTGAGTAGGAGGCTGTGGTTGGTCAGGATGAGATGTAGTTCACGCCGCATCGTTGCCCAGCGTGCGCCGGGAGCCACCCGCTGCGCGCCCCGGCCCAGCCGGGGCAGTTGTAGCGCGGTCAGCAGCGCCAGCCCGCCCGCCACGCCGCAACCCAGGTAGACCCAGCGGAAGTTTTCGCCGAAGATGAGCAGCCCACCGGCGGTAGGGGCCAGAAAACGTCCGACCATCGTCGCGCTAGAGTACCAGCCCATCCGCTCGCCGCGTCCCTCCTGGAATGTGTCGGCGACGGAGGCCAGTGCCACAGGCCCCAGCATCGCCGTCGCCAGCCCGTGGTAGACCCGCACCAGCACCAGGTGCCAGGGGGTGCGCACCAGCAGGTAGAGAAACGGGGCCGTGGCGAAAACCACCATGCTGAGTAATATCACCCGCCTCCGGCCCCAAAGGTCGGAGAGTACGCCGGCCGGCACGCTGGCGATGATGCCCACGACGGTCGAGGCGGCGGCGATGAAGCCCAGCGTCCCCTCGTCTACCCCCAGGCTGTGGATGAAAAGCGGCAGGGCGGGATTCTTGCTCATTGTCGAGGAGAAGATGGCCAGCCCGCCCATCAGGCATAACCACAGGAAAGGGGTCACGCCGGCACCTCCAACACCTCGGCCACCAACTCCGACAGCCGGGCGCGGGCCTCGGCCAGTGCCGCATCACCGGCCGGCGTGGTGGTGTAATACCTCCGCTGGCGTCCCTCCACCACGCGTTTCTCACTGGTCAGATACCCCGCCCGCTCCAGGCTATGCAGTGTGGGGTAGAGTGTGCCGGGGCTGATGGTGTAGCCGTGGCGGGCCAGTTCCTCCATCAGCCACAGCCCGTAGATTGGCTGCTGGCTTGCGTGGTGGAGGATGTGGATTTTGATGAAGCCTGAAAGAAGATCGCGCAGCATTATATCGGCTTTCGTTATCGGATGCCGATATTATAATCCAAGACTCGCAGAAGTCAAGTTCCTGGCACATTGGTAAATTGGGAAACTGGTACATTGGGACATCGGGCGGCAGCGTACCGACCTACCAACCTACCAACCTACCAATCTACCAACTCACCAAGTCCTATTGACATCTGCGCCCATCCCGGTTATACTGGAGGTCAGGAGGTGCGGCGATGAAGCGGACGATGAGACACACCATTGTCATTTTGCTGACCCTGGTCTTCCCGCTGGGGTTGGTGTCCCTCGTGGTCACAGCCCGGCCTGCCGTGGCCGAGCCAATCGCTGTCACCCCTCTGCCGCCTGTCGAGGATACGGATGGACGGGCGGGTGCATGTTACTCCTTCTATTACGATCCGCCCGAGGGGCCCAACCGTCCTTTTGTCTCGATGGCATACGACGCCGGTTCTCGCTGGGATCGTTTCGACTTCATCTGGCCCAACATTGAGCCCACTAACGATGGTTGGAACTTCGGTGCCTACGATGCTGTGGTGAACGATCTGGATGCGGCGGGAATGAACATGGTCGGTATCCTGCTCTGGACCCCCGACTGGGCCGCCACCAGTGGGTTGGGAGGTCTCTCCATGCCCCGCTTCGACCAACGTTCTCCAGATTGGTACGCGCCCGCCTATGGCGATTCTCTGGCTCCCCTGGTCCCCAGCGCTGCATCCTCTCCGCCTCAGGGTCTCTATCTCTCGTGGAATGACCCCAACAATCACTGGGGCGATTACGTCTACACAGTTGTCTCCCGCTACAAGGATCGGGTGAAACACTGGGAGATGTGGAACGAGCCAGAGTGGTCTTATTTCTGGACCGGCACGTCCACCGATTATGCTCAACTTCTCAAGGTGGGCTATCAGGCGACTAAGGCTGCTTGCCCAGACTGCACCGTCCTTTTCGGTGGGCTGCATTACTGGTTGAACACCGACTACTACAAATGGGTGTTGAATGTCCTCAACGACGACCCGGCTGCATCGCAGAACAACTACTTTTTTGATGTAATGTCGGTTCACCTCTACAGTCGCTCCTCCAACACTTACGACGAGGTGAACAACATCCGCAACGGGATGAGTGCCTATGACGTGGGCGATCATCCTATCTGGCTCACCGAGACCGGCGTGCCTGTCTGGGGCGATGACCTGGTGGCTCCCAAACCCAAGTACGACTACGCCGCTACTCAGGATGAGGCCGCCGCCTACGTGATCCAGTCCTATGCCAACAGTTGGGCCTCCGACGTCGAACGGTACTTCTTTTTCCGCACCCACGACGCCGATATGGGGGAGTACTTCGGTCTAATTCGCAACGACCACTCCCTCCGCCCTGCCTATGTTGCCTACCAGGTCGCCACTACGTACCTGGTTTCCCCAACTTTCACCACTCGAGTTATCAGTGATTCTGATCTGAATGTCACGCTGTGGGGCACGCCGCGCGGCAAGGTCAGCGTGCTGTGGAATGAGAGTCCTGCCAGCAGCGTCTACACGCTTCCGGCGGCGATGCCCACGGCCACGCTGGTGGACCGTTGGGGTGAGACCGAGACCGCGACTGCAACTGGTGATGTCTATACCTTCACCCTGCCGGGCGCTACCGCGAATCGGCCTTCCCCTAATCAGAATGACTACATCATCGGTGGCGACCCACTCATTGTGATTGAGACAGAGACGCCCAGCGAACCGCCCACCTCCACCGTCCACCCGCTGCCGGAGGTCACCTATTCCCCCACCTTCACCGCCACCTGGGAGGGACAGGACAATCAGTCGGGCGTCTGGGGCTACGACGTGCAAGTGCGCGACGGTGTGAGCGGCGAGTGGTACTACTGGCTGCACTTGACCCCCGCCATGTCTGGTCAGTTCACCGGTCAGCACGTCCACACCTACTACTTCCGCTCGCGGGCTACCGACAACGTCGGCAACCGCGAAGCCTGGCCCGAGGAGCCCCAGGCCCACACCACGCTCGATCTGTCCAGCACGCTCCATCTCAGCATCGGGGCCTTCTTCGCCGACGATAACCGCAACGACACCAGGGATATATCTGGCACCGTGACTACCGAGATCACCCTGACCCAGGTAGCATTGCGTTTTCTGGACGAGACCGGACAGGACGTGGTCAGTCCCACCGTGGGCAGCAGTTCATGGGCCTTCACCACCACCGTCTACGCCGGGCAGACTTACCAACTGTGGGCCACCAGTGCCGACCACAAGCGTATTCTGTCGTTTACCTGGCCTCTGGGTGGGGAGGTGTACACGGACACGCGTCCGGAGTTGGGCCTGTGGCCAATAACGCGGAGTTACCTGCCGCTTGTCCTGCGCGGCGGATGATGTGGAACTTGACGTAGACCGTAGAGACGGATAAAATCAACCTGGAGGTGGTGTGAATGGGCAGGCGCAGGGCCAAGTACCAGTGGGGTGCCGAATCCATTCGCGCGCTGCGAGGTCACATGGACATGACCCAGCAGCAGATGGCCGAGGAACTGGGCACGCGCCAGCAGACCATCAGCGAGTGGGAGACCGGGGTGTACCGCCCTCGTGGTGGGATGAACCGGCTGCTCACGCTCGTCGCTGAGCAGGCGAGTTTTGAGTACCGAGCCACGACGGAAGTACCCGCATCCGAGGGGGAAGCAGAGACCGAACCTTAAAATCCGCTCCTGCATCTTGACAGACTACACGTTTTCGTGTATAATGAGAGTGTCATCTGGGGAGCGCGGGCTCCCCTGATTTTAGGATTGTTTTACACGCTGACGTGTAGAGGGAGTGGATGTATGGGCACGTACGGTTTGGAAGATGTGCTCCGGGCCTGGGAGCGGGAGCACTTGACGAGCGAGCAGGCTATCGGCCAGATTCTTCTGCTGCTGCAAGAACTGGAGGAGCGGCTGCGTGGCCTGGAGCGCCGCCTGGAACGATACGTAGAGCGCGCGCGTCGCCTGCGACAATGAAAGAGCCCCGGCATCGCCGGGGCTCCGAGGGGTTCCTTTCTCATCCGTCGTGCAGGCGCGTTACACGCCTAGCCCGCCGGTGCGTGGAGCGTCCGGGCCTGTGCCCGTGCGCGCAACCGCACCACCACAAACACTATTGCCCCCACCACCGACGCGATGGACACAAGTGACCCCAGTGCTGCTGCGCCGATCATCACCGCTCGGCGCAGCCGCTTCGTCAGCGCGATCTGGTGCTTGGCGCTATTCACCAATTCCTTCCCCAGGCTGTGCACGAAGGCCGCCGATGGCTGCACCGGCTGCATATTTTGCTGTAACCGCTCGGCCAGTTGGAACAGCGGGGTCAGCCAATCACGCTCCTCGCCCGTCACGTTGAGCCGCCGTATGGCCTCCGGCCGGCCAGTCAGTTCCTCGGCGTGGGCTGCCAGCACCTCAGTCATTCGTTTCTTGTTCATCTTTCGTTCTCTCCGTGATATCTTCCCGCCTATTCCCTTCGCTGGCCAATTTCTTGCGCAACTCCACCAGTGTCCGGTGGTAGAGCGACTTGATGGCCCCTTCTGTCCGTCCCATCACCTGTGCAATCTCGGCGTTGCTCATCTGCTCAACGAATTTCAGGATGAGCAGTTGTTGCCGCTCCGGTGGCAACCGGCGGACCGCCTGGAGTAGCCGGTCCTGTTCCTCGCGCTCCTCGGCCAGGGCAGCGGGTCCTTCTCGCTTTAGTGTCCTCATCACCAACTCGTCCAGCGAAATGATCCGCCGCCGGCTGTGATCCCGGTACCAGTTCGCCACTATGTTGTGTGCAATACGGTACAGGTACGCCGAGAAGGGGGCTCCCCGATCCACATAGCGCGGGATGTGCTTCAACGCCCGGTAGAACGTGCGCGCTGTCAGGTCTTCCGCGTCGTGGTGATTGCTCGTGCGGTAATAGATGTAGTTGTAGATGCTGCCGGCGTACCGCTCGTACAGGAGGCCGAATGTCTGTGGGTCCTCCTTCGCACGGGCGATGAGCGCCGCATCGCTCTCTTTGTGCACGTCGCTCACTTATGCTTCCCCTTCTCCCGTATAGGGAGGTGAGCGAACGGCATCCCAATTATAAGAACACCGTTGCGCCCTCTCAGTTGCGCCACCTCGTGGTGACGCGGGACCAGTATAACAGAGGAACGGTGGCTGGTCAACCTTTGACTCGTCCTTGTCATTCTGGCCCTTTCATGTTACACTTTTCGTCTACTCAAACTCATTGTGAGGGAGACCTATGCACAAGCGCGCGCTGGCCGTGGGAGTGGCTCTGGTAATGATTCTGCTCACTATGGGCTCGCCGGGCTGGGCTGCACCGCAGCCTCAGGCGCGATCGGTCATCACCTACCCGACCGACGGGATGACCATCAGCGGCGTGGTGGAGGTAGCGGGCATTGCTACCCATCCCAATATTCTCTGGTACGAGGTGGATTACGCGTACGGGGCTGAGCCTACAGGTGAGTCGCAATGGATCCCTTTGACCTATGTGGAGAACACGCAGGTCGAAGACGGTGTGCTGGTCATCTGGGACACCACCGGCGTGCCCGATGGTTCATATTGTCTGGCTTTGACGATCAAGGGGCGGGATGATCCGATATACTATCAGCAATTTGTCAAGCGTCTGACAGTGAACAACGCCCAGCCCGTCGAGACGCCGGCGCCCGAGACCCCCACGCCGGAACCGATGCCCACCGCCGTGGTCGGGCCGACGCCGACGCCGGTTTCTGTCGAGCAGCCTGCCACTCCGACGCCACGACCGTCCCCAACGCCCAGTGAACAGGAGGGCGGAGAGGTCACCACACCTGTTGCGGGCGAGGGCGAGCAGGCCGGTCTTACGTTCGACGTTGATGCGTTGCGTAATGCTTTTTGCGACGGCGTCTGGACCATCGTGTTGCTGTTTGCGTTGTGGGGGCTGTACCTGTTGGCGAAGGCTGGTGTGCGTTGGTTTCTGCGCCGGCAGCACACGAATCCGCCGGAGTGATGCGCTGCCCGGTCGGTAGATGCGCGGCACGCAACACACGACACGTAACATGTCCTGCGTGTTGCGCGAGAGCAGAGCACAGGATGTAGCCGTGGAACCCTATCTCATTGTCGGGCTAGGCAATCCGGGCCCCCAATATGCAACGAACCGGCACAATGTCGGGTTTCGCTGTCTCGAGCGACTGGCCGCAGCCCATGGCCTGGCCTTCGACAGGCGGCAGAAGCAGGCCCAGGTCGCCCGGGGCACCATCCACGGGCAGACGGTCATCCTGGCTCAACCGCAGATGTTTATGAACGAGAGTGGGCGTGCGGTTGCACTATTGGCCCGCTTCTACAAGGTGCAGTCCGATTGCCTGCTGGTGGTCTACGATGATCTTGATCTGCCCCGGGGCGCGGTACGTCTGCGGCCGGAGGGAGGCAGCGGAGGGCATAAAGGGATGCGTTCCATCATCGAGCATCTGGGTAGCCGGGACTTCTCCCGCTTGCGCATCGGCATTGGTCGCCCACCGGGACGGATGGACCCGGCCGCCTATGTGTTGCAGGATTTCTCTACGGAGGAGGAGCCGCAGGTGGAGGAGACGCTGGAACGGGCCGTGGTTGCTATCGAAATCTGGCTGCGTGAGGGGATCGAGGCAGCGATGAACCGGTACAATCGGGGCAGTGAGACGTGAACGTCTCTGGGTTACTGGCATCGTTTGAACTGCTGGAACCCTACCGAGACCTGCGGGGGGATCTGCGACGCGGCGAGATGCCGACTCCGCTGGGACTATTGCGTGCTGCCCGTCCCGCCCTTCTGTCTGCGCTCGCCCACGACCTGCAGTGCCCCATGCTGGTCATCGCTGGCTCGGTGGAGCGTGCCCAGGCATTGACCCACTCTTTGCGTGACTGGTTCTCTGTCCCGGAGTGTGTCCTGCGCTTCCCCGAACCGCTGGCCCTCTTCTACGAGCGTGCCCCCTGGACCGACGAGGTCATCGCAGGCCGCCTGCATGTTCTCTCTGCTCTTCATCCCTCATCTATTCGTACCTCTTCCTCCTTGGCTGTCGTCGCCTCGGCCCGCGCGCTGATGCAGCGCACGCTACCAGCGCGCCAGTTCCGCATCTCTATTCGTGAGTTCCGTGTGGGTCAGATGCTCGACCTTGAACAGACCATCAGCCGCTGGGCGGGGTTGGGCTACGAACCTGTCAGCGTCGTCGAGTCCCCCGGTCAGTTCAGCCGCCGGGGTGGCATTCTCGACGTCTTCCCGCCGGCCGACTCTCTGCCTGTGCGCATCGAACTCTTCGGCAATCAGATTGAGTCGCTCCGCCGCTTCGATCCTGCCACCCAGCGCTCGCAAGAGCGGGTGGAGAGCATCACCATCACCCCGGCCCGAGAGTCGCTCCCCCGCCATGGCCCCCGCACCGCCAGCCATGTCGCCGCGCAATTGGCCCGCGACCTGCCCGCAGGCGTGCGCGCCGAACTGGAGGCTCACCATCGTGACCTGGCAGCCGCCATGCCGTTCCCTGGTCTTGAGTTCTACCTGCCTTACTTCTACACCGGCTCCGCCACGCTGCTGGACTATCTCCCACCCGAGGCCCTCATCATCGTGGATGACCCACAGGAGTTGGCGGATGCCTGGGCTGGTCTGGAAGAGGAGGCCGTGGACCTGCGGGTTGCCGCCGAGGAAGCCGGGACTCTCCCGCCCGACTACCCGCTGCCTTACGTAACCTGGGACGAGTGGTCGGAACCGCTGACCGACCGGCCTGTTCTCACGCTGGGCCACGGCGAGGAGGGCACGACCTCGCGGCTGACCGCCTGCTTCGTCCCCGGCCCTCACTTTGGCGGCCAACTCAAGCCCGTGCTGGAGCACATCCGTACTGCGCTGTCCTCCTCCCCCCCTGGAGGGGGGGCTGGGGGGGGTGGGCAGGTGGTCGTCGTCAGCCGGCAGGCCCGCCGCTTGGCCGAATTGTGGGGTCAGGAGCACGACTATGTCTCACCACTTGAGGAACTACGCCATCCACCGCAGGCACCACTCACTTTCGTCCAGGGCGCTCTCGACGAAGGCTGGATTCTCCGCCTCCCTCCCTCCCCATCTACTCCCTACTCATCTATTCATATATTTACAGATTCTGAGATCTTTGGCTGGCGTCGCCCGCAGCCTCGGCGTCCTGCCCACCGCCGCAGGGTAGCCCCTGAGTCCTATTTCTCTGACCTCACTCCTGGCGATTTCGTCGTCCACGTCGAGTATGGTGTTGGCATCTTTCGGGGACTGGTCTCGCGGGCCATGGAGGGGATTGAGCGCGAGTATCTGTTGGTGGAATACGGAGGTAGCGATCGTCTTTACGTCCCGATCCACCAGGCGGACCGGCTCGGCCGCTACATTGGGGCCGGCGACCGCCCGCCGCGTCTCAGCCGACTGGGAATGGCTGGGTGGCAGGTCGTCAAGGCGCGGGCCAAACGGGCCGCCGAGGACGTGGCCCGCGAACTCCTGGAACTCTACGCCGCCCGCGAACTGGCAGCCGGTCACGCCTTCGGCCCGGATGAACCCTGGCAGGCGGAGTTGGAGGCTGCTTTCCCCTACTTCGAGACCGGAGACCAACTCCGCGCCATCGCCGACGTTAAGGCTGATATGGAGAGACCCAGGCCGATGGATCGGCTCATCTGCGGCGACGTAGGCTATGGTAAGACCGAGGTGGCGCTGCGGGCGGCCTTCAAAGCGGTGCTGGACGGCAGGCAGGTCGCTGTCCTCGTGCCGACCACTGTCCTGGCCCAGCAGCACTACGCCACCTTCCGCCAGCGATTAGCCTCTTTCCCCGTCGAGGTGGAGATGCTCTCCCGTTTCCGCTCCCGCGCCGAGCAGAGGAAGATACTGGAAAAGTTGCTCACCGGTCAGGTGGACATCGTCATTGGTACCCACCGGTTGTTGCAGAGGGATGTCGCCTTCGCCGACCTGGGTCTGCTCATCATTGACGAGGAGCAGCGCTTCGGTGTCACCCACAAGGAGAGGCTGAAGCGCATGCGCACCGAGGTGGACGTGCTGACGATGACTGCCACCCCCATCCCGCGCACTCTCTACATGGCGCTCGCTGGCGTGCGCGACATCAGCACCATTGAGACCCCACCTGGGGAGCGACTGCCGGTCACTACCTGCGTGGGTGAGTATGACACTCAATTGGCACGGCGGGCCATTTTGCGCGAACTGGAACGGGGTGGGCAGGCCTTCTACGTTCACAACCGCGTGCAGACGATTGAGACGGTGCGCCGCCGGCTGGAACGGCTGGTGCCGGAGGCGACCTTCGCCGTGGGCCACGGCCAGATGCGCGAGACCAGCCTGGAGCGAGTGATGTTGAGCTTCGTCGCCGGGGAAATTGATGTGCTGGTCTGCACCAGCATCATTGAGAGCGGTCTCGACATCCCCAACGCCAACACGCTCATCGTCGAGCGGGCCGAGCGCTTCGGCCTGGCGCAACTCTATCAGTTGCGGGGGCGCGTGGGCCGGGGCGCACAGCGTGCCTACGCCTACTTCTTCCATGGCAGGTTGGCTCGCCTGACGCATGAAGCGCGTCAGCGGCTGGAGACCATCCGCGAGGCGACCGACCTGGGTGCCGGGTACACCATCGCCATGCGGGACCTGGAGATTCGAGGCGCTGGCGACATCCTGGGCACCCGCCAATCAGGCCACGTTGCCGCCGTCGGCTTTGACCTCTACATCCGGCTGCTGGCGCGGGCGGTGCAGGAATTGAGGGCACAGCGCGAGGGCCAGCCTTTGCCTCCTGAGCCGCTGGGTGGCATCAGGATTGATCTGCCCATTCCAGTGCGGTTGCCCGAGGACTATGTCCCCGATGTGCGGTTGCGCCTGCAGATGTACCGTCGCCTGGCAGAACTGGGCTCAATGCCGCAGATTGACGGGATGGAGCAGGAGTTGGCCGACCGCTTTGGGCCACTGCCGAGGGCGGCGCTGAATTTGATGTATCAGTTGCGGTTGAAGGCGCTGGCGCGCGACGTCGGGGTTGGGACTATCGGTGTCGAGAATAGCCGCCTGGTGCTGCGGTCGGGTGGGGAGGATTACCCCAATCGGCAGAGGCTCCAGCGCATCCTCGGCGAGCGTGCGGTCGTCAACCGCCGTGACGTCTGGCTTCCGCTGGAGCGCGGCTGGCGGGAGGAGTTGGTGGCTGTGTTGAAAAAGATGGCCCGCCCATCGGTTGACGGATAGGGCGGAGGAGGTTATACTGGGAGCACGTGGCGTGCTTGGTGCAACCACTTCGTTGAGATCGAAGATGGTTAGATATCCGCAAGGCTTAGAACACGATCTGCCGCCGGGATGCGGCGCTGGCGTTGTTTGGCGACTACTCAGCACCGTATTGATTTGAGGAGAGTCGGGCAATGAAAATGAAGATGAATGAGAAGGAAGGAGGATTACTCCAAATTGGTTGAAAAAGTCATCCCATTTACTCTTTCCTCATTTACTTCATCTGCTTCTTCACCAAGTAGACAAATCAGGAGTTGAATTATGTCTCTCTTACGTGACTTTTCCCTCATCCTCCTCGCCGGCGGGGCGTTCGTTTTGGCCCTGGTGCCTCTGGCGCTGCTGGGTGGGGCGGTTTATGGCATGTGGTATCTCCAACGGCACGAGAACTTGCCTAGTTGGCTCCGCTTGGCCCAGGCGTACCTGGCACTGGGCCGGGCCTACGTCGAACTGGCGATGCGGGCTGTGATCCGGCCGATTTTGTTGGTCCATTCCATCCTGGCGGTAGTCCAGGGGTGGCTTGGTGCAATTGTGAAGTCTATAACTGGGAGGCAGTAGATGAACTTGCGAACGCGAGTCATGATCATCGGCGGTGTCGTGGGGGCGCTGCTAGGTGTGAGTGCCGCTTACCTGTACCTGCAGTCAACCTCCTCCATTGAGGTGGACGAGGAGGGCCGAGAGCGACTGTCCGCCGTCCAACCGGGGAAGGCCCTTACGGCTAGCGTGGGTGTGTTGACCACTCTCAAGCAGGTTGCCGGAATGGGTAAAGCGTAGGCCCGCTGGGACGCACATGGGCTGCGGTTGGAGGAAAAGGGATACACCGTTGTGCTTCGGGTGACGAATGACTGATAGCCGGTGTTCTTTGACCTCGCCGCAGCAGACCCAGGGTTGGGAGTCCATCTGGGCCGGCCTCGACGCGCTGCCTGCGTACTGGCGCACACCGCAGCCAGCGGTCCTGGCCTGGGCGGAGTCGCTGTGGGAGGCCGGTGGTCTCCGGGTGCTCGACCTGGGCTGCGGGACTGGCCGGCACACGGTTGCCCTGTCTCGTATGGGTTTCGCCGTCGCCGCGGCTGATGTCTCCCTCTCGGGCCTGGCAACCTGCGCTGCGTGGCTGTCTCGCGAAGGGCTGAGCGCGGCCCTGGTGCGCCACGAGATGGAGACGTTCCCTTTCCCTGACAGCGCCTTCGATGGCCTGGTCGCTTTCAACGTGATCCACCACACCACAGCGGCTGGGATGCGGCGGGTACTGGCCGAAATGCGCCGCTTTCTGAATTCCGGTGGCTGGTTCTACGTCTCCATTGCCGCCCGTGAGGAGAGCAATATTGCCCGCTACCGGGCCGATGTGGAGACGGGCAAGTGCCAGGAGATTGAGCCGTTCACCTTCGTCTACCTGCGCGATGCTCCCGACGACAAGTACTTGCCTCACCACTACTGCGACGAGGCGGAATTACGCGCTCTCCTGGCCGGCTTCGTCGTTGATGACCTCCGCCGCGTGCGCGAGGAGTACACCGACGAAGGCGGTGTTATCCGTGTCAGCGCGCACTATCACGTCCAGGCGCGGCGGCTTTAACCATCTTGCGTTGGCCTGGGATTGGGTGTACTATACGGGTACACTTCAAATGGGTTGTAGGACAAGTTGGCAACTTGTCCCAGGGGCAATTTGCCGAATTGCCCTACAATCATATCATACACGTAGCAGGCTTGAAGCCAGAATCACACACGAGGAGGAAGACCGATGGCATTCAAATTTCCGTCCGATGAATGGATCAAAGAACTGAGCCGTCAACTCAACGAAAGCGAGACCTACGAGAAGTCGGCTAAAAACTGGGAGGGGGATTTCGATTTCGTCGTTGAGCCCGACGATGCTTTTCAGGGCGAGCCGGTTCATCTGTACCTTGACCTCTACCACGGCAAGAGCCCCAGCGCGAGGCAACTGAGTGGCCCCGACGAAAAGCAGGCCGCCTACGTCCTCTCGGCCCCCTTCAGCAACTGGCGCAAGGTCATCGAGGGCAAACTGGACCCCATCCAGGGCATGATGACGCGCAAACTGAAATTGACGGGTAACATGATGAAGATCATGCGCTACCCCAAAGCGGCCAAGGAGATCGTCTCCTGCTGCGCGCTCGTGCCCACCGACTTCGGGGATTAGTAGACTGGTAAGTTGGTAGATTGGGAAACTGGTGAATTGGTAGTTGGTCTCTGTTACCAATGTACCAATCTACCAGTCTACCGATGTACCAGTATCGTTAAGGAGGCAGTTGAATGTGGTACTTCGTCTCTCCAGAGATTGTCTTCGGCGAGGGGGCGCTGGACGCGCTTGATGAGTTGGAGGGCCAGCGCGCTCTCATTGTCACCGACGCCATGCTGATCCAACTGGGCCTGGTGGACAAGGTGCAGGCTCATCTCGACAAGGCTGGCATAGAGGTGCGCGTCTTCGACGGGGTAGAACCCGATCCCAGCGTGCAGACGGTGCACCGGGGAGTGGAGGTGGCGCAGGAGTTCGAGCCCGACTGGATTATCGGCCTGGGCGGTGGCTCGCCGATGGACGCGGCTAAGGCGATATGGGTGCTCTATGAGCGGCCTGACCTGGATCCGGCCGAGATCAATCCCTTCATCCGCCTGGGCCTGCGCCAGAAGGCGCGCCTGATCACTATCCCCACCACCAGCGGTACTGGCGCTGAGGTCACGTGGGGTATCGTGCTGACCGATACGGAGGAGCAGCGCAAGATGGGGCTGGGCAACCGCGAGAACGTCGCTGACATCGCCATCGTAGACCCGGAGATGGTGGCGGGTATGCCGCCCCAACTGACCGCCGACACGGGCCTGGATGCGCTGACCCACGCCGTCGAAGGCTACACCTGTGCGTGGCATAGCGACATGACCGACGGTCTGTGCGCGGGCGCCGCTCGCCTTGTTTTCGAGTATTTGCCCCGCGCCGTGGCCGACGCCCATTCGGCAGGCTCAGGGCAAGGCTCCGACAAGAGAGCCCGCGAGAGGATGCACAACGCTGCCACCTGCGCTGGCCTGGGCTTTGGCAATGCTATGGCCTCGATGGCCCACGCGATGGGGCACGTGCTGGGCGCGGTGTTTCACGTGCCCCATGGCCGTGCCGTGTCCATCTTCCTGCCCTACACTATCGAATTTGTCGCCCGTGAAGCGCCGGATCGGTTTGCGGAACTGGCCGCTCTCCTGGGCTGTTCCCAGGCGGAGGGTGAGGAGGCAGCGCGGGCATTGGCCGGGCGGATCCGCGACCTGTGCCGCGAGGTTGGCAACCCCACCAGCGTCGCCGGGGCTGGCGTCGAGCGCGAGGTCTACGAGACGCAGTTGGATAAGTTGGTAGATGACGCCTTCAACGATACACAGATGATCACCGCTGCCCGTGCTCCATCCTACGACGAACTGCGCCAACTTTTCCTCTACGCCTACGAGGGCAAGGCGGTGGACTTCTAGTCAGCAGTTAGCAGTCAGCGGTCAGCAGTGACTATCATCTAACGGCTGACTGCTTGAAAGAGGATGAACAATGCATGGTTAATGGGCAAGATCCTGCGCGTTGGCCTCAGCGCGGAGGGACTCTGGGGCGAGTCGCTCAACGAGGATACGCCCCTCCGATCGTGAAGTGAGGGGAGAGAAAACGAAAACGTTCATTACGGGAGCCACGGGGTTCATCGGAACCCACTTGGTCAAACGACTGGCTCAGACCGGGCACGAGATGTGCTGCCTGGTGAGGAAAACCAGCCACATTCGTGAACTTGAAGAACTGAGCGCCACCCTCGTCACAGGGGATGTGACCGATAAGGATTCCCTGCGTGAAGGCATGAGAGGTTGCGACCAGGTAGTCAACCTGGCCAACGTCTACTCCTTCTGGGAGCCCAATAAGCAAATCTACATGGATGTCAACGTCGAAGGCACCCGAAATGTCATGGAGTGTGCTTTGGAAACGGGCGCTTCCAAGGTGGTGCACGTGAGCACAGCGGTGGTCTACGGCAAGCCAGCGGATTGTCCCTTCACCGAGGAAAGCACGGTCGGCCCCGTTCGCTTCAGCGAGTACGCCCGTACCAAGTACGCGGGAGATCTGATCGCCTGGGAACTGTACGAGGAAGAGAGGCTGCCTCTGGTCATGATATACCCTGGCAGTGTCCTGGGCGCGGGTGATCCCAAAGCCAGCGGCCAGTACATCCAAGGTCTGATCCATCGCCGATTGCCGGCTACGGTATTTCACGATTCTATCCTCACTTGGGTACACGTGAGGGACGTCGCCGAGGCCATCGTCAAGGCAGTAGAGAAGGCAAATAACATCGGTGAGAAATACCTGGTGGGCAAGCACCAATTGTCGTATCGAGAGTACAACGAAATGATCAGTGATATCTCTGAAGTTCCCCTGCCGAAGATACATCTTCCCGATTCCCTGGTCGTGGTAAACGCCGCGCTCCTGACATGGCTGGCCGACTTGGTGAAGAAGCCGCCCGAGTGGGGGATGGCCATGGATGCGATAAAGACGATTAAGGAGGGCTTCAGATTCGACGGGAGCAAGGCGGAAAGGGAATTGGGTATAACCTACACCCCTATCCGCATTGCGCTTGACGAAGTTATTGCGTTGTATCAGGAGTGAATTTGCAGAAGGCAGATATAGTTCAATGCCTAAGAGTCTGATTGTATACTTCTCCCAAGGCGGGACCACGGCTCGAGTGGCTGAACACATTGCCAACGGCCTACGTACTGCGGAATTCCAAGTTGATCTGTGCAACATGAAGGATGAGCGGCTGCCAGATCTCGGTGGTTATGACCTGCTTGGCATCGGATTGCCTGTCTACTACTACCGTCCACCGTTCAATGTGACGGACTATGTGAGCGGCTTGCCCGACCTTGATGGGCTTCCGGCCTTCGTCTTTGTGCTGCATGGCACCTACCGGGGTGACGCCGGCAACGCCATACGGCACGCTCTGGCTCGTAGGGGAGCGCGAGAGGTAGGCTACTTTCACTGCCGTGGAGCTGACTACGCCTTGATCTATCTGAAGAAGGGGTATCTCTTCTCGCCGGATCATCCCACAGCAGAGGAACTGGCTCAATCTGAAGCCTTTGGGCGCGAGGTTGCCGCGCATGCCGCTGGTCAGCCGTATGCCAGACCGGAAGATGACCAGCCACCGTCAATGGTCTATCGCCTGGAGCGATTTCTGACAAATCGCTGGCTGGCCAGGCAGGTGTACAGCCGGCTGTTTAGGGTGGATGCAAAGAAGTGCACTGCTTGTGGTCTCTGCACGAAACTGTGTCCCACCGGAAACATCACCGAGGACAAAGGAGGGCACCCGGTCTGGGGCCGCAATTGCCTGCTGTGTCTGACCTGTGAAATGAAGTGCCCCCAGGATGCCATCACCTCTCCGGTCAGTTGGCTGCTCTTTCAGCCCTTCATAATCTACAATGTGCGCCAGGCGTCCCGAGACCCATCATTAGATCACGTGCGGGTGATCCACAGTCACAGTCGCACCCAACTGGTATATTATGAGGAGTGAATGATGAATGGCTATATGGGCAAAATCCTGCGTGTTGACCTCAGCACGGGGAATATCTGGGACGAACCACTGGATGAGGAATACGCCCGCGCCTTCGTCGGCGGCAGTGGCCTGGCGGCGCGCTATGTCTACGATATGGTGGACGGCGACACTGATCCACTGGGGCCGGAAAACCCACTTGTCTTTATGACCGGCCCGCTGGTCGGCACGGCTATGCCTTCGGCCGGCCGGTGTAGCGTGTGCGCCCTCTCGCCTCTCACTCATATCTGGGGCGAATCGAACACCGGCGGCTTCTTCGGCCCAGAACTTCATTTCGCTGGCTACGACGGTGTCATCATCACCGGGCAGGCCGAGAAGCCGGTGTGGCTCTCCATCGTCGAGGGTCGGCCTGAACTGCATGACGCGGCCGACCTGTGGGGCTGTGACTCCTACGTGACGCAGGAGCGGGTGCGCGAGGCGCTGGGCGAGCCGAAGGCGCGCGTGGCCTGCATCGGCCCGGCGGGTGAGAACCGGATCAAGATGGCCGCCGTGATGAACGACCACGGGCGCGCCGCCGGCCGGACTGGTATGGGCGCGGTGATGGGATCGAAGAACCTCAAAGCCGTCGGCGTGCGTGGCTCCGCCAATATCCCCCTGGCCGATCCAGATGGGTTCAAGGCTGTGGTCCGGGAAATCGTCGCTGGTCTGGACGAAGACATGCAGGTCATGTCGTTCCAGTTGGCCGGCACCGCGAGCGGGGTGGACATGATGCTGATGTACGGCAACATGCCCATCCGCTACTACCAGCAGGGGGAGTGGGAGGGGGCGAGCAATCTCTCAGGTGTGCTGATGATGGATCAGTACGTGAACAAGGGCACTGCCTGCTACCGCTGCCCCATCGCCTGTGGCCGCGAGACCCGCGCCCCCAACTATGGCCTGGACAAGGTGGATGGTCCCGAGTACGAGACACTTGGCGCGTTCGGCTCGCTGGCGATGGTGGACGACCTGGAGGCGGTCATCTACGCCGGGCACCTGTGCAACGTCTACGGCGTGGACACCATCAGCACTGGTTGCACTATCGCGCTGGCCTGCGAGATGTTCGAGCGCGGCATCATCAGCGCGGCGGATACGGGTGGCCTGGAGATCCGCTACGGCGATGTCCAGATGGCCCATCGCTTGATCGAGATGATTGCCCACCGCGATGGCTTCGGCGCCGTGCTGGCCGAAGGGAGCGCTGCCCTGGCCGAGCGGTTCGGCGTGCCAGAACTGGCGGTGACCGTCAACCGGCTGGAAGTGCCGATGCACGACCCTCGCGCGTTCGCCGGCCTGGCTGTGACCTATGCCCTCTCCCCTCGTGGGGCTTGCCACATGGAGGGCGATATGTACGGCGTGGACATGGGCATGGGGCCGGCTCTTGAACTGGGCATCATTCCCGGCGATCGCTTTGACGCGACGGAGGAGAAAGGCCGCATCGCCGCGCGGCAGCAGGCGTGGCGCAACCTATACAACGCGATGATCCTGTGCCAGTTCCAGAACCCCGGCGTCGAGCGAGTGCTGGCGGCATTGAACGGCGTGACGGGGTGGGGTCTGGAGGCCGACGACCTGATGACGCTGGGCAAGCGTATCGTCACGCTCAAGCGGATGCTGAATATGCGGCGTGGTCTCACCCGCGCCGATGATCGTCTGCCCGATTTGCTGATGCAGCCACTGGAAGGTGGGACCGAGGGGATGGTCCCCGACGTGGGCATGCTTCTTGCCGGCGCTTACGCCGAGTACGGCTGGAATCCGGAGACAGGCGTGCCCGCGCAGGAGACGCTGGAGGAACTGGGCCTGAGTTTCGCTGCCAAGGCATTGTAGTGACGAGACCTTCCCAGGTCGGCCCTGGGCTGTTGGCACGAACCGTGGTGGCCGTCTGGCGCCCCCACACTGTACACGAGAGAAAGTGCTGCGATGAAGAAGGTCCATTTGCTGCTGATAGTCCTGCTGATCAGCCTCCCGGTTTTCGCCTGTGATCTATCCCAGCCGGATGTGGTGCGCTTCAGTGGCGACGGCCCCTTCGCAGCCGATGGGTTGTGGGGCATGACCTGAACTGGAGGAGGATGGGATGAAACATCCCATTCCAGGAGATTCTCGACGTTGTCCTCGAAGGCCAGCCGCTGCATTGAGTCCCCTCGCAGAAGAATTCTCCTAGAAACCTTAAAAATCCCCGTGGGTACTGGACAAGAGTGGAGAAATAGTGTATAATGTAGGCACTTGTGGGGAGAGGTGGGGCGGAGTGGGGAACAGTCCTGCAAAGTGCTACGCTGTGGCTCCTACGTGGGGAAATACAACACTATGTTTCTGGGAGAGTTTATCCACACCATTGACGAGAAAGGGCGGTTGGCTATCCCCGCCAGATTCCGGGACGACCTGGAGGGTGGCCTGGTCGTCACTCGTGGGATTGATCGCTGCCTGGCGATTTATCCTATGAAGGCCTGGAAGCGGCTGGCGAAGAAGGTGGAAGCTTTGCCAATGACCGACCGGCGTGCTCGCGCCTTCCGCCGCCGGGTCTTCGCCAACGCATCTGACCTTATCCCCGACAAGCAGGGCCGCGTGCTTATTCCCCCGCGCTTGCGTGAGTATGCCGGCCTCGATGGCGAGGTCGTCATTACCGGACTCAGTAGCCACGTCGAGGTGTGGAACCCGGATTCCTGGAGCGAGGAGCGCGAGCGCGTCGAGGGAGACGAGGCAAGCGTTGAGGAATGGGCGGCCCTGGGCATCTAGCCTATATGGGGCTTCGTTGTGAGATCAGCCGAACGGCCCCAACCCAGCCGTCGCGCTGGTGAACTTGATACACTGCGAAAGGGAGGGGTGGGGGGTATCCACATCCCTGTCCTTTTCCAAGTGGTGCTTGATGGTCTGCAAGTCAGGCCAGGCGGCCGGTACATAGATGCAACGGTGGGAGGCGGTGGGCATGCGTACGGCGTGTTGATGTCCTCGTCCCCCGACGGGCGTCTCCTGGGCCTAGACCGGGATCCGGCAGCGGTGGAGATTGCCCGGGCGAGACTTTCTCCCTTTGGAAGGCGCGCTACGCTGATCCATAGCTCGTTTGCCCACCTGGGTGAACTCGCCCGCTCCCACAGTTTTTTCTCGGCCGATGGCATCCTGTTCGACCTGGGGCTTTCCTCGCTCCAGTTGGCCGACCCTACCCGTGGTTTTGCCTTTAGGGCAGATGGGCCGCTCGACATGCGCTTCGATCCAGAGGTAGGCGGGCCTACCGCTGCTGACTTGGTTAACGAACTCTCAGCGGAGGAACTGGCTGCCCTATTATACCGGTACGGTGAGGAGAGGCGGTCACGTCGCATCGTGGAGGCGATTGTCGCTGCCCGCCCGCTCCACACGACGAGGGAATTGGCTGCCGTCGTCGAGGGGGTGGTAGGGCGGCGCAGGCGCATTCATCCGGCTACGCGCACGTTCCAGGCGCTGCGCATCGCCGTTAATGATGAACTGGCCGCGTTGGAGGCGGCGCTGCCTCAGGCCGTAGAGGTACTTGCACCTGGCGGCCGGCTGGCGGTGATCAGTTTTCACTCGCTGGAGGACCGGCTGGTGAAACGTTTCATGCGCCGGGAGAGCCGCGATTGCATCTGTCCGCCGGAGTTGCCGGTTTGCACCTGTAACCATCGAGCCACGCTGGGATTGATCACACGTAAGCCTGTTCGGCCGACGGCGGACGAAATCGCTGCTAATCCGCGATCTCGCTCGGCGCGGCTGCGGGTGGCGAAGCGGAGGGGGCAGGGGCAGGGAGCAGGAAACAAGAAGTAGGGAGCAAGGAGCAAGGAACAAGAGGCAGGGGGCAATGTCTGATTTTATGGAATGGGTGACGCATGGGATTAGGCGCGGTCGGTTCGAGATGGACCCGCGCACGGCTCTCTACCTATTTGCACTCGTCGCGGGGCTGACGCTGGTCGTGGCTCTCTACCTGGTGTTGGTCAGCCGGACGGCGGCCTGTGGTCGTTCCATCGAACAGTTGCAGGATGAGTTGTTCCGGCTCCAGAGGGAGAACGAGCAACTGGAGGTGGATGTCGCCAGGGCGGGATCTATCTCTCGCCTTTGGGGGAGGGCAATTGAGTTGGGTTTCGTACCGGCCGAATGGGTGGAGTATCTCCCCACAGCCGGTAGCCGTTAGTAGGTGGCTGTCCCCCCCACTGATTGCTGGCGGCTAATGACTAACTGCTGGATCTGTAGGAGAGTGAGATGGCGGAAGGACCACGACGTCGCCTGCGGTTGTTGGCCACGCTGTTGATCGGCGTCCTGCTCGTGATTGTGGCTCAGTTGGCGCAGGTGCAGATTGTGCATCATCGTTTCTACAAGGAATGGGGCGAATGGCAGGGTGTGCGGACCATCATGATGACCGAGTCCCCACGATGCATGATACGTGACCGGGATGGCCACCTGCTGGCAGGGAACGCGGTGTTGTATTCCGTCGAGGCGGCTCCCCCTTACGTAGTGGATGCGGAGGCAGTAGCAGCGGAGTTGGGACCACTGCTGCACCTGCCTACTGCTCACATCGTGCAATCGCTGAAGAGCGAGGAGATGTGGGTCCAAGTAGCGGCTCAGGTGTCGAAGGAGGTGGGAGAACAGATCGCAAAGTTGACGCTTCGGGGTATCGCCGTCGAGCCACTGTGGACGCGAGAGTACCCTGAGGGACGGCTAGCCTCGCACTTGCTCGGCTTCTGTAATGCTGAAGGTGAGTGTTTCTACGGGGTTGAGGGGTTCCACGATGCGCTGCTGCAGCCGGAGCACGTGGAGTGGCAGGGGCCAGTGGACCTGTACAGCGAGCCGCTTCCCTGGGTTTTATCTCCCGTCGTGCTGCCTAAACCAGGGACCGACTTGGTGCTGACGCTTGATCGGACTGTGCAGGCACTGGTCGAGGAGGAACTAGCGCGGTCGGTGCAAGAGTACCAGGCCGAGGGTGGCACGATCATCGTGATGAATCCGCGCACCTTTGAGATTCTGGCGCTCGCCAGTCTGCCCAATTATGATCCAGGGCGATACATTAATTTCTTCAGCCAAACCCCACTCCCATTTGGGGATCCGGCTGTGAGCCAGCAGTACGAGCCGGGCTCTGTGTTCAAGGTTCTGACGGTGGCGGCCGCGCTTGATGCAGGGTTTGTGACGCCAGAAACGACCTATCTCGATCCGGGCTGGATTGAGGTGGGGGGACAGGTGATCCGGAATGCCTCTTACCGGCCGGATGGTGAGCGGACGGTGACCGACATCCTGGTCGAGTCGCTCAATGTGGGTGCAGCGTGGCTGAGCACGCAGATGGGGCCTGATGTGTTTTATCGTTACGTGCAGGCGTTCGGCATCGGGCAACCGACGGGGGTTGACCTGGCGGGCGAGATATCTGGTCAACTGTGGCTGCCGGATGATTACGAGCATTGGCATGACTCGAACCTGGGGACGAATGCTTTTGGGCAAGGGGTGGCGGTGACGCCGCTCCAGATGATCACCGCGGTGGCGACGGTTGCCAACGATGGGACGCGGCTGCGGCCTCGCATTGTGGCCCAGCGCATCGGGCCCGACGGCGCGGTCTCCACCTTCCAGCCAGTGGTCGAGGCGCAGGTGATTTCTTCACAGGCGGCGCGCACGTTGGCGGAGATGATGGTGCGGGTGGTAGAGGATGGGGTGGTTCAGGCCAGGGTGGAGGGCTACCGCATCGCAGGCAAGACGGGTACGGCGCAGATTCCCATCCCCGGGGGGTACGACAAGGACGGTACGATCACCTCCTTCGTCGGGTTTGGGCCGGTGCCTGACCCACAACTCATCATCCTGGTCAAACTGGATCGGCCAAAGACCTCGTCATGGGCTTCCCAGACGGCAGCGCCGGCGTTCCGGAGACTGGCATCGCGGCTGTTCGTCGTCCTGGGCATTCCGCCCGAGGGTATGGCGGTGGCGGAGGTGGCAAGGTGAGCACGGGGATGTTGACGCTGGCGGACGTGATTGAGGGGTTGGTGGGAAGGCGACCGGAGAGGCTGGAGCAGCCGATCTCGACAACGGTGATTGACTCGCGGCAAGCCGAGCCTGGCGCGTTGTTCATCGCGCTCAAAGGCGAGCACGCGGATGGCCACGATTACGTCGCTGATGCCTTTTCACGTGGTGCGGCGGCGGCGATCGTTGAGCGTGATGTGACAGTCTCCGGGCTGATGTGGGACCTGACCGACCCGGCACGGACGCTGCCCAGCGCCTGGTCGCTGCCGTTGGTGCTCAAGACAGCCAGTAGTCTCCAGGCGCTTCAGCAGATGGCGACCTTCTGGCGGCGGCAGCACGAACTGCGCGTCGTCGGCATCACGGGTAGTGTGGGCAAAACGACGACGAAGGAACTGGCAGCGGCGGTGCTGGCGCGTCGCTACGTCACCCTCAAGAGCGAGGCCAGTTACAACAACGAGATCGGCCTGCCGCTGGCGCTGATGCACCTGACGAATGAGCACGAGCGCGCTGTGCTCGAAATGGGGATGTATGACGTGGGTGAAATCGCCGGGCTGGCTCGCATTGCGCGGCCCCACGTCGGCGTCGTGACCATCATCGGGCCGGTACACCTGGAACGGGCCAGGACGATCGAGCGTATCGTGAAGGCCAAGATGGAACTGGTCGAGGCGTTGCCGCCAACCCCCGAAGGGGTGGCGATCCTCAACTATGACGATGAGCGCGTGCGGGGGATGGCGCAGGCGACTCAGGCCCGCGTGTTCTACTACGGCCTCTCGCCCGACGCTGACCTGTGGGCCGACCATATTGAGGGGCTGGGGCTGGATGGGATTCGATTCCGACTCCATCACGGCGGCGAGACGCTACACGTGAAGATTCCGCTTTTGGGGCGACACTCCGTCCACACCGCACTGCGGGCAGCGGCAGTGGGGCTGGCCGAGGGGCTGGACTGGCAGGAAATCATCGAGGGGTTGTGGGGACCGTCAGCGCAATTGCGGCTAGTGTCGGTGCCGGGGCCGAAGGGCGCGATCATTCTGGACGACACCTACAACGCCAGCCCGGCTTCGACCTTTGCCGCGCTCAACCTGTTGGACGAACTGGATGGGCGCAAGATCGCCGTCTTGGGCGACATGCTGGAACTGGGCGACTACGAGCGGGAGGGACACGAGAAGGTCGGAATGCGGGCGTTGGAGGTGGCCGACGTGCTCATCACGCTCGGGCCACGGGGGCACATCATTGGCGAGACGGCGTTGCGGTGGGGGATGCCAGCCGGCCAAGTGCACATTTTGGAGGAGAACGCCGAAGTGATCACCCTGCTGGAGCAGATGGTGACGGGCGATGACGTGATTCTGGTCAAGGGTTCGCGGGTGATGCGGATGGAAGAGATCGTCAACGCACTGGGGAGAGAGTGATGGATCGTGCACTTATCCTGGCGAGTATTTCCTTCCTCCTGGCAGTGGTTTGGGGCCCGCTTCTCATCCGTATCCTGCGCCACTACCGCATCGGCAAACGCATCCGCATCAACGGCCCTAGTGGTCACCGGACCAAACTGGGGACGCCGACGATGGGCGGGTTGATGATCGTCGTGCCGGTGGTGCTCATCACGCTGGCACTGAACATCTACAATCTATTGGGGCGGACGGTGATCGGGCTCTCGATCCTGGTGCCGCTGGGGGTGATGTTGGTTTACGCGGTCATCGGCGCGATGGACGACATCGCTGGGGTGCGGGGGATGCGCCGTGGCGAGGGATACTCGGCGTGGCGGAAACTCCTGTGGGAAGTGCCGCTGACGCTGTCCATCGCGGTGGGTATGTTGGTCATGCGGCTACAGTTTGCGGGACAGGTGGGCGTGCCAGGGGTGCGACTGGCGGTTGATCTGGGCTGGGCATGGGTGCCTATCGCGGCGTTCATAATTCTAGGCTCGGCCAACGCGGTCAATCTGACCGACGGGCTGGATGGGCTGGCGGGGATCATTGTCGCCAGCGCCTTCGTCGCCTACGGTGTGATCGCCCTGCTACAGGAGCAGGTTTACCTGGTGCATTTCTGCTTCACGGTGGTGGGGGCGTGTTTCGCCTTCCTATGGTACAACGCCCACCCGGCACAGATGTTCATGGGCGACACGGGCAGCCTGGCGCTGGGGGCGACGCTGGGGACGGTGGCGCTGATGACCGGCCAGTGGCTGCTGCTACCGGTGGTGGCGTTGATTCCGGTGGCCGAGACGCTTTCAGTTATCTTGCAGGTGCTCTATTTCAAGTACACCAGACGCCGGTTTGGCCAGGGGCGGCGATTGTTTAAGATGAGCCCATTGCATCATCACTTCGAATTGCTGGGTTGGTCGGAGACGCAGGTAGTGCAACGCTTCTGGCTGGTGGGACTGCTGGCGGCGATGGCTGGCGTGGCGCTGGCGCTGTGGTAGTCTCAGGAAGTGAGAGATAAGTATGAGGAGGAAAACGATGAAAGTCGGATTATTGTGGTTTGACGACGATCCGCGTAGACAACTGGAGGAGAAGGTGCTGCGGGCGGCGACGCACTACGAGCGCAAGTATGGGCAACCGCCCAACCTATGCTTTGTCCATTCCAGCACCTTCAACGGGCGTGGGAAGAAAGACAGACTCCGTGCCAATGGAGTGGAGATCCGCTCCGGCCGCTCAATCCTGCCTGATCACTTCTGGCTGGGAATTAGTGACAAGTGAACACTGGCCAATGACCAACGAACAATCGTCATTCACCATTCGCAATTCGCGAGTGGTAATCCTTGGTCTGGCACGGCAGGGGACCGCGTTGGCGCGCTTCCTGGCGCTGGCCGGGGCGGAGGTGATGGTCTCTGACTTGCAGGACGAGGCAGCACTGGCCGACTATCTGGCGGAGTTGGCGGACCTGCCTATCCGCTATGTGTTGGGAGAGCACCCGCTCAGTCTGTTGGACGAGGCCGATTTGCTGTGTCTCAGCGGAGGGGTGCCGGTGGATGTCCCGATCGTCGTGGAGGCGCAACGGCGTGGGATCCTGCTGAGCAACGATGCGCAGATTTTCCTGGAGCAGTGCCCGGCCTCCGTCATCGGCATCACTGGCTCGGCCGGCAAGACGACGACGACGGCGCTGGTGGGGGAGATGTGTCGCGCGGCGGGGTTGCGTACCTGGGTGGGGGGCAACATCGGCAACCCGCTCATCGCCGATCTGGATCAGATCCGGCCTGGCGATTGGGTGGTGATGGAACTCTCCAGTTTTCAGTTGGAAGTGATGACGGTGAGCCCGCACATCGCGGCAGTGCTCAACGTCACACCCAATCACCTGGACCGGCACAAGACGATGGAGGCGTACATTGCCGCCAAGCGGAACATCGTGGCTCATCAGAGGCCGGAGGAATTCGCGCTCCTGGGCTACGATGATGCCAACGCCCGCGCGCTGGCGCTGGAGACGGCGGCGCACCTGCTCTGGTTCAGCGGTGGGGCCGAGGTGGACGAGGGAGCGTTCAGGACCAATGGCGAGTTGACACTGCGGCTGGGCGATGCCCCGAGCCCGCGCCGTCCTGCCACCGCGAGTACTCGTAGCGGTGAGCTTGTCGAAGGGTCGAAGGGTAGTGTGGACCGTGTGATCTGCCAGGCCTCGGAGGTGCGATTGCGGGGACGTCACAATTTGCTGAATGTGCTGGCGGCGTCTGCACTGGCCGGGCTGGCCGGCGTGTCGGTGGAGGCGATGCGACAGGTCGCCACTACTTTCACCGGGGTTGAGCACCGGCTGGAGTTGGTGCGCGAACTGAACGGTGTGTACTGGTACGATGATTCTATCGCCACGGCCCCGGAGCGGTCGCTGGCGGCATTGCGCTCGTTCGAAGAGCCTATCGTACTCCTTGCCGGTGGACGAGATAAGAAACTGCCTTGGGGTGAGTTCGCCGACGAGACGGTGCGGCGGGTAAGACACCTGGTGACGTTTGGGGAAGCGGGACCGATGATCGCACGGGTGGTGCAGAATTCGCAATTCGCAATTCGCAATTCGCAATTCCGCTTGGAGGGGATCACGCAGGTGGGGGCGATGGAGGAGGCGGTGGCGACGGCCGCGCGGCTGGCCCGCCCTGATGAGGTTGTGCTGCTTTCACCCGGAGGTACCAGTTTTGACGCCTTCCGCGACTTTGCCGAGCGAGGAGACAAGTTCAAGGAGTTGGTGCGGGGGCTGTAGATTGCGGATTGCAGGGGGGTGCAGGGAGCAGGAAGCAGAGAGCAGGAAGCAGGGAACAGGGGGAGGAGGCGGGGAGCAAGAGGCAGGAGGCAGGAGATAGAAGAAATGAAAGGGGAGGCGATAGATGGCAGCAGGAACTAGAGCACGGCCCAGGCGAGTGCACGGTGGCCTCGACTACGCACTAGTGCTGGCGGTAGCCGGCCTGGTCATCGTCGGGTTGATGGTGGTCTATAGCGCGACCTTCGATTGGTCGTACCAGGAGTACCAGGCTTCCTTTCGCATTGCGTCACGGCAGTTTCTCTGGGTTGGCCTGGGCCTGGTCGTGCTGGTGATAGTTGCTGCTATCCCCTACGATTGGTGGCAGCGGATGGCGGTGCCGGTCATGGGGGGGGCGCTGCTGCTGCTTCTCCTGGTGCTCTTTGTGGGGGAGGATCACTTCGGTTCGAGGCGCGCTTTTTTTAACGGCTCGATTCAGCCTAGTGAACTGGTGAAACTGGCAACTGTGATCTATGTCGCGGCCTGGTTGTCCTCCAAGGGTGAGCAAATCCGCGATGTGACCTATGGATTGATCCCGTTCGCTGTGCTGATTGGTGTGGTGGCCAGCCTGGTCGTGTTGCAGCCGGACGTGAGCACGGCGGTGTTGATCGTGCTGACCGCTCTGGCGATGTTCTTCTTCGCCGGCGCCGACATCTTCCAACTGGCCGTGGGCGGTGTTGTCAGTGGTATTACCTTTTTCGTGTTGATCAACCGTCTGCCCCATGCCAGCAGTCGCCTTGACCAGTATCTACTGACCTGGCGCGACCCAATGAATGTCGGGTATCACATGCGGCAGGTGCTGATTGCGCTGGGGAGCGGGGGTCTGTTCGGCATAGGACTGGGGCAGGGGCAGCAGAAGTTGGGCTATCTGCCGGCCCCACACACCGACAGCGTTTTCGCGGTGCTGGGTGAGGAAGCCGGCTTTGTGGGCTGTCTGGTGGTGATAGGGTTGTTCGTGCTTCTGTCCTATCGCGGCTTCAAGATTGCACTGGAGGCATCGGATGCCTTCGCTGCTCTCCTGGCGTGTGGCGTCACCTGTTGGTTGGCTTTCCAGGCATTGATAAACGTTGGAGTGATGACGGGGCTGATTCCCTTCACCGGGATTGCGCTGCCGTTCATCAGTTTCGGTGGCTCTGCGATGGTGGTCTCGCTGGCCGGGGTGGGGCTGCTGCTGAGTGTTTCGCGGGGTAGACGGATTGGAAAGCGGACAGGGAAGCGGACAGGGAAAGGAAGCGGCAAGCGTGCGAATCTGGATCGCAGGTGGGGGAACAGGGGGACACGTCTATCCCAGTCTGGCCGTCGTGCAGGCGCTCGTCGCTGAGGGAGAAACCAGGTTTTTTCCGAAAAACCTGGTTTCTGATACCCCTCACATTCTCTACGTCGGTGGAGAGGGAAGCGTCGAGGAGCGACTGGTCGCGCAGGCTGGGCTGCGCTTTGTGGGAGTGCCGGCGGGTGGGATGCACGGTTTGGTCCCCTGGCGTGCGGCGCGGAACTTGATTAAGTTGCTGCTGGGATGGTGGGCCGCGTACCGGCTGGGACGTGGGGAGCGGCCAGCGGCGTTGTTGGCGACCGGAGGATACGCCAGCGTGCCTGTGTCGTTGGCGGCCTGGGTGTTGAGGGTGCCCATCATGGTTTATCTGCCCGATATTGAGCCTGGTTTGGCGGTACGCGTTATCGCCCGCCTGGCGGCGCGGGTGGCGGTGACGGTGGAGGATTCGCGCTCCTACTTCCCGACCCACAAGGTAGTGGTTACCGGGTATCCGGTGCGGGCCGAGTTCCGCGATCTCGATCGTGCAGAGGCGCGAGCCTCACTGGGGTTGGCGTCTGGTGACCCTGTGCTTTTGGTGATGGGGGGAAGCCGGGGGGCACGCAGTATCAATCGGGCACTGAGCGGGGTGCTGGAGCAGATGTTGAAACTGGCGCAGGTGGTGCACGTGAGTGGGGAATTGGATTGGCCGTGGGTGTCCGAGCGACGCGAATTGCTGCCGGCGACGTTGAAGGCACGCTATCATGCCTTCCCTTACCTGCACGAGAAGATGGGGTCTGTGCTGGCGGCAGCCGACCTGGCGGTCTGCCGGGCGGGGGCCTCGACGCTGGGGGAGTTGCCCTTCTTTGGGCTTCCCGCGGTGCTGGTGCCATATCCGCACGCCTGGCGCTATCAGCGAGTCAACGCCGAGTGGCTGGCCGGGCGGGGGGCGGCGGTGTACCTGGACGACGGGCGGCTGCCCGACGAGTTGTTGCCGACAGTGTCTCGTCTGCTCAGCGACCGGGCAGCGTTGGAGGAGATGGCGGACCGGATGCAGGCGCTGGCGTGCTCTGATGCAGCGGTACGGCTGGCGAGCGAACTGTGGGCGCTGGCACGTCGGGGTCTCGAAGGGGGGCTATAGATGGTACCGATATACACGGTCTTTGGCAGTCTGCTGGTTTTGTTCGCAATGATCGGTGGTCTGCGTGGCTGGGCGAAGGAACTGATCGCGGCTTTTAGTGTGATCCTGGCACTGTTCGTGGATCATGTGTTGATCCGCTTTGTCCCTGGCGTCGGCCCCCTGATTCTGGGTATGGACCCCGATGCCCAGTTCTACACGCGCAGTATAATTATCGTCGGTGTCGCCATTGCCGGCTATGCCAGCCCGGCCCTTGTGTCGCGCCTGGGGGCCAAGGTGGTGCGGGAGCGGTTGCAGGACCTTTTGCTGGGTTTCGTCATCGGCGCGCTCAACGGCTTTCTGGTCATCGGTAGCCTGTGGAGCCTCATGGACAAAGCCCATTATGGCCTGGTGCCACCGCAGGCAGTGGAAAAGTTGGATGATCAGGGGCATGTTGTCGTTGACGAGAAGACGGGCTGGCCGGTAATGGTCTACGATCCTGAGGCGATGGGCATCGGCGGCATCGTGCCGCCCCGCCCAGAGTCGACGTCGGCCAAGATTATCCCCTATCTCCCGCCAGCGTTGGTTGCGCGGTCGGAGGCGACGCTTTATCTGGCGGTTGCATTCGCGTTCGTATTCGTCATCATCGTGTTCATCTGACGGCAGGGACATGAAGATTCCAGCACAGCACATCCATTTCATCGGTATCGGCGGGGCGGGGCTCTCGGCTATCGCCCGAGTGTTGTTGGAGCAGGGAGCGGAGGTCTCTGGCTCCGACCTGGTGCTTTCGCCAGTCGCGGAGGCGCTGGCGCGAGATGGAGCCCGCGTCTTCGTTGGACATCGGGCAGAGAACGTGGCCGGCGCAGATATGGTGATCGTCTCATCGGCCGTGCTGCCGGAGAACGTCGAGGTGCAGGCGGCACGAGCGGCGGGCATCCGGGTGTTGAAGCGCCCGGAGTTCCTCGGTCAGATGATGGACGGGCATCTGGGGGTGGCGGTAGCCGGCACGCATGGCAAGACGACGACGACGGCGATGATCGCCTCCATCCTGGTGGAGGCTGGGCGCGACCCGACTTTTGTCGTCGGCGGGGTGATTGCAGGGCTGGGGACGAATGCCCGCGCTGGAAAGGGCCCGCTTTTTGTCATCGAGGCGGACGAGTACGATCGCACCTTCCTCAGCCTGACGCCCCGGGTGGCGGTGGTGACCATCGTCGAGCATGACCACCCGGATTGTTATCCAACTTTTGCCGATTTTCGGGCTGTGTTTGAGGAGTTCGCGGCGCTGCTGCCGCGCGATGGACTGCTGGCATCCGGCTGGGATGACCCAGTGGCGCGGGAACTCGGCGAGCGACGTCGGGCCGCGGGGTCGGCGGTGACGTTTTTTGGATTGGAAAAAGGGGCGGAGTGGCGAGCCGAGGAGGTACGCCCCAACTTCGCCGGAGGTGTGGATTTCCTGGCTGTGCATGGGGGCGAGGTGCTGGGGTTGGTGCGGCTGCGGGTGCCCGGCGCCCATAATGCCTCTAACGCGATGGCAGCCCTGGCAGTGGTAGATTTTCTCGGCGTTCCCTTTCGTGCGGCGAGAATTGCGCTGACCGAATTTCGCGGGGTGGGGCGGCGCTTCGAGGTCAAGGGCGATGCCGGCGGCGTGATCGTGGTGGACGACTACGCGCATCACCCGACTGAGATCCGAGTCACTCTTGCGGCGGCACGGCAGCGTTTCCCCCGCCGGCCCCTGTGGGTGGTGTGGCAGCCCCATACGTATAGCCGCACTAAGACGCTAATGGCGGACTTCGTGCAGGTATTCACCATGGCCAATCACGTTATCGTGTTGCCTATCTACGCTGCCCGCGAGACGGACACGCTGGGTGTAGGCAGCGCCGACGTGGTGGTGGCGATGCAGCATCCCGATGTTCGCTGTGCAGGATCGCTGGACGAGGCGCTGGTGTGGCTGGGCACCGAGGTACAGCCTGGCGACGTGGTGCTGACGCTGGGCGCGGGGGATGGGTATAGGGTGGGCGAGTGGTTGTTGGAAGTTTTGGGCGATAGGCAGGGGGGGGGACAAGAAGATAAGGAGAGATAAGGATGAAAGAGACAGGGGAAGACGAGGGGGGTAGGCGGCTGGGAGGACGGCTGAAGGGTGTGCGGAGGCGGAAACGCGCCCGGCGCGGGTTC
This sequence comes from Anaerolineae bacterium, assembly GCA_030612585.1. The sequence goes on along the minus strand of JAUWNP010000003.1, from coordinate 14,693 downwards.
GAGTGCGAGGTGATGGTGACAAAACTGCGCCTGGTGAAGGTCAAGGAGAAAGGTGACCGCTAGCCCCGACCTGGATGTTCTGGCTGCGGCGCTGGGATGGCGCGCCCGGCGCGATGAGCCGTTGGCGCATTACACCGCTATGCGCGTCGGCGGCCCGGCCGACTTATTGATCGTCTGTGAGAGTGTGGACGATGTGGTCAAGACGGTGGGGCTGGCGCGGCGGCACGGCGTGGACTGGCGGTTGCTGGGCGGCGGCTGCAACGTGCTGGTCGCAGACAGCGGGGTGCGCGGGTTGGTGGTCGTCAACCGGGCGGCACACATTGAGTTCGACGGCGCGATGGCGCGGGCCGAGACGGGTGCGCTGCTGGCCGTGCTGGCCCGTGAGGCGGTCGAGCGCGGGCTGGCGGGGTTGGAATGGGCGGCAGGGTTGCCGGGGACGGTGGGCGGGGCGGTCGTGGGCAACGCAGGCGCTTTCGAGGGCGACATAGCCAGTGTGTTGCGCAGCGCGACGGTGCTGGAACCGGATGGCACGATCGTGGAGAGGTCGGCAGAGTGGTTCGAGTTCGAGTACCGGGGGAGTCGAATTAAGAGTAGAGGAGAGAGTGGGGAGTATGTGGTGCTCGCGGCGACGTTTGGATTGCGGCCGAGTGACCCGAAGGTGCTGGCGGCGCGGGCGGGCGAGATACTGGAGTGGCGCAGGACGCGCCATCCGGCCGGGGCGACGATGGGCTCGACTTTCGAGAACCCGCCGGGCAGCCATGCGGGGTATCTCATCGAACAGGCTGGGTTGCGGGGATACCGCATCGGTGGGGCGCAGATTTCGGAGATGCACGGCAATTTTCTTATGAACACCGGCAGTGCAACCGCAGCGGACGTACAGGCACTTATCGAGCACGCGCGGGCGGAAGTGAAACGGCAATTCGGGGTGGAACTAGCCCTGGAGATCGAGTTGGTAGGTTGGTAGATTAGGAGGTAGGAGGCGATGGCACGTAAGATCCGCGTCGGGGTGATATTTGGCGGTCGGTCAGGGGAGCACGAGGTTAGCCTGGCTTCCGCTCGCTCTGTGATGAGCGCAATGGACAAAGAGAAGTACGAAATCGTGCCCATCGGTATCACAAAGGAGGGCCGCTGGATTGCCTCGGGTGACCCGCTGATGGCGTTGGAAGCAGGCGACGCGGGTGTGAGCCAGCCCGTTGCGCTGCTTGGTGACCCCTCCCGGCGCGGCCTGATGCGGCTCGAAGACACGGATCAAGCGGTCAGAGCGACACGGCTGGCGGATCTCGATGTTGTCTTCCCCGTCCTGCACGGGCCGTATGGCGAGGACGGCACGGTTCAGGGGCTGCTGGAACTTGCTGGCATTCCCTACGTGGGCGCGGGTGTGATAGGCTCGGCGTTGGGCCTTGACAAAGCCGTCTTTAAGGACGTGATGCTGGCCCACGGTCTGCCGATAACAGACTATCTGCTGGTCAAGCGGAAGGAGTGGGAGACGGTCCCAGAGGAGGTGATGGATCGGGCCGAGGCGGCGCTGGGCTATCCGGTCTTTACCAAGCCAGCCAACCTGGGCTCCAGCGTCGGCATCAGGAAGTGCCATGACCGGGAGGAATTGACCCGCGGTCTGACTGAGGCGGCCAGGTATGACCGCAAGTTGCTGGTCGAGGTGGCTGTGCCGGCAGCACGTGAGATAGAGGTTAGCGTGTTGGGCAACGATGACCCCATCGCCTCGGTGCCGGGCGAGATCATCCCCAGCCGGGAGTTCTACAGTTATGAGGCCAAGTACATTGACCACGGCGACGAGGCGTCGGGATTGCTGATTCCCGCTCCCATCTCGCCGAAGATGACGGAAAGGGTTCGTGATCTGGCGGTGCAGGCGTACAAAGCGATTGATTGCGCCGGGATGGCGCGGGCTGATTTCCTGCTCTCCGGTGAGACAGGGGAGTTGTACGTCAGCGAACTGAACACGATACCGGGTTTTACCACGATCAGTATGTATCCCAAGTTGTGGGAGGCCAGTGGTATCCCCTATCCAGAGTTGATTGAGCGACTGATTGACTTAGCAATCGAGCGGTATCAGGATAAAGTGCGTTCGGAGACTTCTTATCGGTCACCAGCCAATGGCAAATGACAAATGACGAAATCTCGTAAGCAGGGGCAGCGGAAGAAGAAGCGGCGGTTTGAGACGGCGGGCACGTTGGTCTTGGGTCGGGCGCGGGTCGGACGGTCGTCAAAAACCCGCCATTCGCGATTCACGATTCGTCATTTGCTGATACTTTCACTGGTTACAATGGTGGCTGGGGCGCTGTGGCTGGCGCTCGATGACCGTTTCTACGTCTACCACGTTAACGTGGTGGGAGCGGTCCGAGTATCACCCGACGAGGTCTTTCGGGCCAGCGGTTTGCCGGGGCTTCACATTCTGTGGGCGCGTTCCGCCGAGATTGAGGCCTGTGTCCTGACCGCGTTGCCGACACTCGAGAGCGCGCGGTCCGTCTGTGGCCTACAACCGCCAGCGTCAGGCACCGGACTACCGGCAGCATCATGCACCATCACCGTCGTGGAGCGGCAGCCGAGGGTGATGTGGGACGAGGATGGCCAATTGTGGTGGATTGACGATGCGGGGGTCATCTTCTCTGCTCCCCTCTCTCTCCCCCCCATTGGGGGGGATGAAGGGGGGTGGGAGGGTTGGCTGGTGCGAGGGCCGCTGCCACGGGATGACGACGGTCGGTTGGACGAGCGTGTACGTGTCGGACTGGCCGAGTTGTGGACGTCTGGAGCGGATGTGTCGCCGCCGTTCACCTATATACCGGGCCGGGGACTGGTATTTACCGATGAGCGAGGCTGGCGCGTGATCGTGGGGCAGGGGCCAGGAATGGCTATGCGGCTACAGGTGTTGGAGTGGCTAGCGGCCGACCTGGAAGCACGCGGTTTGACGCCCCGATTTGTGGACGTGCGCTTCTCTGATGCGCCCTACTATTCACTGACGAACGACTGGTGATGGAACGCGGAGACCCACGACGTAAGTCGGGGGAGAGTCACAGTGAACCCAAGCGAGGCTGACCGTGGAACGCACAATCGTGGGCATTGACGTAGGCAGCAGCAAGATATGCACCTTGGTGAGCGAGGTGGACGATGAGGAGGACGTCCGCGTGATCGGCGTGGGCCTGGTGCCCTCGCGGGGCATCCGCAAAGGGGTGGTGGTCAACGTGGCGGATGCCACGGCTGCTATTGCAGCCTCGGTCGAGAAAGCCGAGCGTACGTCAGGGTACGAAATCGGGCGGGCTTACGTGGGCTTCAGTGGTACCCACGTCTCTTCGCTCAATAGCCGTGGGGTGGTGGGCATCTCCCGCCGAGAGCACGGCATCGCGGTAGAGGATGTAGACCGGGCACTGGATGCTGCACGTGCCATTGCGGTGCCTCATAACCAGGAGGTCGTGCACGTGATCCCCCGTGGTTACACGGTAGATGGGCAGGGCGGCGTGCGCGACCCGGTGGGTATGCACGGTTTCCGATTGGAAGTAGAGGCCCACATCGTCACCGGTTCCAGCACCGCGATCCAGAATCTGGTGAAGTGTGTGGAGGGGGCCGAGGTGGAAGTGGATGAATTGGTTCTGGCGGGCATAGCCGCTGGCGACGCTGTGCTGACGGACACCGAGCGCGAGATGGGGGTTGTACTGGCCGACATCGGTGCTGGCACCATTAATATCGCGATCTTCATTGACGGTACGGTGTGGCACACGGTCACGCTGGGGATGGGCGGCGAGTACATCACCGGGGATATCTCCATTGGTCTGCGGCTGCCACCGGCCACTGCTGAGCGAATCAAGGTACAGCATGGCCACGCCCGCGCTTCTCAGGTGCTGCCCGAGGAGCGGTTTACCGTGTCGCCCTTCGAGGGAGAGGCATCCCAGGTGGTGCTGCGCTGGAAACTGGCAGAGATCATCGAAGCACGAGCGGAAGAGATTCTCTCGATGGTACAGCAGGAGATTAAGCGCTCTGGATACGATGGGCTACTGCCGGCTGGAGTTGTGCTGTGCGGTGGCACGGCGCGATTATCCGGCATCCAAGAGTTGGGGCGAGACATACTCGGGTTGCCGGTGCGAGTGGGAGCGCCCCGGGAACTTCACGGCTTCGTGGACACGGTTTCCAACCCTGCCCATGCGGTAGGTGCGGGACTGATAGGGTGGGGGATGACGGTGGACACACGACTCCAGTCGCGCAAAACTGACCCGGGTGTGGGGAGGCGCTTCCTCAATTGGCTCCGGGTCTTCCTGCCCGGCTGATCACATAATACGCAACACGCGACTGTATCACGAATGAATGGGAGGAACAAAATGCACAAGTCACCACAGATGGAGAGTTTCGCACAAATCCGGGTCATCGGCGTGGGAGGTGGCGGCAGTAATGCCGTCAATCGCATGATTGCCGAGGGGCTGAGCGGTGTTGACTTTACCGCGGTCAACACTGATGCCCAGGCGCTCATGCTCTCCGACGCGCCTAAGCGAGTGCGCATCGGCGATAAACTGACGCGCGGGCTGGGTGTGGGTGGTGACCCGGAAACGGGCCGCAAGGCGGCGGAAGAATCGGCCGATGAGTTGCATGAAGTCCTGCACGGCTCTGACATGGTGTTCATCACCGCTGGTATGGGCGGCGGCACTGGCACCGGAGCCGCGCCGATCATCGCCCGCATTGCCGGGGAGATAGAGGCATTGACCATTGGCGTCGTCACCCGCCCTTTCAGTTGGGAGGGTGCGGTGCGGGCGGAGACAGCACGGGTAGGGATCGAGCAACTCAAGGAGGCGGTGGACACGCTGATCGTGATCCCCAACGACCGACTGTTGGAGATTACTGACAAGCGGGTCAGCCTGCAGAGTGCGTTTTCTCTGGCCGACGATGTGCTGCGCCAGGGCATCCAGGGCATCTCGGAATTGATCACCGTGCCCGGTCTGATCAACCTGGACTTCGCCGATGTGCGGACGATCATGTCCGAGGGCGGTGCGGCGTTGATGGCCGTTGGACATGCCGGTGGCGAGAATCGGGCCATCGAGGCGGCGCAGCAGGCTATCTCCAGCCGGCTTCTGGATATCACGATTGACGGTGCTCGCGGGATTCTCTTCAACATCACCGGAGGGCCGGACCTGAGCCTGTTTGAGGTCAATGAGGCGGCTTCGATCATCAAGCAGACCGCGCACCCCGAAGTGAATCTCATCTTTGGGGCTGTCATTGACGAGAATATGGGTGACGAGATCCGTATCACTGTCATCGCCACCGGCTTCGATAGCACAGAACCGCGCCCGCGTACAGTACGGGCAACGCTCAGTGACGCGGTGGAGTTCTCGCTGCCTGCTTTCGACAAAGACGACCTGGAGATCCCGGCCTTCCTGCGCCGCCGTAGTTAGGTCTGGACGTAGAATACGCTTACGCTAGCGATTGTGTAGTCTGTGGGGACACATCGAATGTGTCTCTATAGTGGTGCTGGCTGTCTGTTTGCGTGGGCAGTTTGGCCATGCCATCCCCCAATCTTAAACTTCGTTTTTCAGTGAGATTTTTAAGATAATGTAGCGTGAATCCACTTGTGTGCTACACAGGTTGTGGTATAATTCACAGGCGCATGATACCCCAGATGTGGGGTTTTTGTTTTCCTCACCCCCCATATCTGGCGTGTGTTTCAACCCCACCTGATTCGGGAGGATAAAGCGATGAAGTGTCCTTATTGCGGTAGTGCTCGCACGCGGGTGATTGATACGACTCGCAGTGCACGCGGTGTGCGTCGTCGTCGTGTGTGCAAAGCGTGTGGGCAGCGTTTCAGCACAGTCGAGCGAGCCATCCTGACCACCCCGTTGGTGGTCAAGCGAGATGATCGGCGGGAGGAGTTCAACCGCGAGAAGTTGCTTGCGGGCCTGCGCACTGCCTGTGCCAGGCGGCCTATCTCGGGCGATGACCTGGAACGAGTGGTGGATCGGGTTGAGGATCATATTCGTCAGTTGGGCAAGACGGAGATTCCCAGCCGTGTGATCGGCGATTTTACCATCGAGGAACTCAAGGCATTGGACCCGGTCTCTTATATTCGTTACGCCATCGTCTTTCTAGGTCTGGGGGACCTGGAGGCAGTGCGGGCTGAGATTGATCGTCTGTTGGGGGAGCGGGAGTAGGACAAGAGTGGTTTTTCACGAAGGGAGACAGCGATGCTAGACATAGCTCAACCAACGGTAATCTCATTATCTGGGCAGCAGATGGGACATGAGGTCAGGTTAACTGAAAACGCGCTTGTTGTCCTGAAGCGTCGCTATTTGCGCAGAGGACCTGACGGTCAGCCGGCGGAGACGGTCGAGCAGGTGTTCCAGCGTGTGGCTTTCCACGTCGCCGCTGTTGAAGAAGAGTGGGGCGATGACGTAGCGGCGGTAGGGGGAATCTTTTATGATCTAATCACCAGCCTGCGCTTCTTGCCCAACTCACCGACCTTCACGGGGGCCGGGACGCCGCTTGCACAGCTAGCCGCGTGTTTTGTATTACCCATCTCCGATGACATGGGCCGCGAGGAGGATGGCATCTTCCAGACTCTGCGCGACGCGGCGCTTATCCAGCAGACTGGTGGTGGAACGGGCTTCTCTTTCTCTCGCCTGCGCCCCAGGGGGGGCGTGGTACGCAGTAGTGGGGGCCGGGCCACGGGGCCGGTGGGCTTCATGCAGGTCTTCGACGTCGCCTCCGGGATCGTCAGTCAGGGTGGGGCGCGCCGTGGGGCAAATATGGCCGTGCTGCGAGTTGATCACCCTGACATTCGTGAGTTCATCCACTGCAAAAGCAACGAGAACACCATCACAAACTTCAACATCTCCGTCGGCGTGACCGACGCTTTCATGAGGGCGGTGGAGGAGGACGGCACGATTGATCTGGTGAACTCTCAGGATGGCAAGGTCTGGAAGACTGTGCGGGCGCGAGAGATCTTCGACGAGATCATCACCGGAGCCCACCGCAACGGGGAGCCGGGCGTTTTGTTCTTGGATACGGCTAACCGGGATAATCCGTGTCCGCACCTGGGGGAGTATGAGGCGAGTAATCCCTGCGCAGAACAGTTTTTGTTGCCCTACGAGAACTGCTGCCTGGGCTCGGTCAACCTGGCGCGGCACGTGAGCCATGGGGACAATGGTCACCCGGCGGTGGATTGGGAGAATCTGCGGGAGACGGTCGAACTGGCGGTGCGCTTCTTGGACGACGTGATTAATGCCAATGCCTACGTGCCAGCGGTGCCGCAACTTAAGGAGGCGGCCCACCGCACCCGCCGTATCGGGCTGGGCATAATGGGGTTGGGTGACCTACTGTATCACCTGCGGGTGCGCTACGGCAGTGAGGAGGCTCAGGAGTTAGCAGCACAGGTGATGGAGTTCATCCGCTACCACGCGATGCGTACCAGCATCCAGTTAGCACGGAAGCGCGGGCCGTTTCCTGCGATCCGGGGCAGTATCTACGACCCCGACGACGGCTCGACCGAACTCGCCGAAGTCCTGCGCTGGACGGTGCCGCGACCTCTGACGCCCTACGCGCGGCTGGAGAAGTGGGGCCGGCCGCCTCTGGATTGGGAGGCGGTTGTCGAGGGCATCCGGCGGTACGGTATCCATAATGCCGCTCAGACGACCGTGGCGCCGACTGGAACCATCGCCACCGTCTCCGGTTGTGAGGCCTACGGCTGCGAGCCGGTCTTCGCACTGGCGTACGTGCGCCGTGTGAACGACAATGGCAAGGATCTGGAACTCCAATACGTAAGTCCGCTCTTCCTACAGGCGTTAAGGGAGGTTGGACTGGATGATGCAGCACGTGAGCGTATCGTCCAGCAGGTAATGGTGACCGGGAGTTGTCAAAACATTGAGGATGTACCTCCCGCAGTGCGCGATGTCTTCGTCGTCGCCGGAGACATCACCGCCGAGGAGCACGTGCGCATGCAGGCGGCGCTCCAGGCATTTGTGGACTCGAGCATATCGAAGACGATCAATTTCTCCGCTACAGCCACTCCTGACGATGTGGCTCGGGCTTTCCAACTGGCATGGAAACTGGGCTGCAAAGGGCTTACAGTCTACGTGACCGGCTCGCGGGAGAAAGTGGTGCTGGAGACGGAGGCAACGCGGCGGGCCAGGAAACAAGCCCGTAGGACGCCGATGGTGCTTACGACCGTGCGGCCTCGTCCACATCACCTGGATGGCAAGACCTACCACCTGGGCACGCCGCTTGGGACGGCCTACATCACCGTCAACATCAACGGCGACGGTGAGCCCTTCGAGGTTTTCCTGAATGTGGGCAAGGCGGGGTCGGATACTGCGGCGGTGGCGGAGGCCATCGGGCGACTGATCTCACTTATCCTTCGTGTCCCCTCGCCGCTCTCGGCGCCGCGCCGGCTCAAGCAGGTGGTGAAACAATTGAAGGGCATCGGTGGCGGACGACCTCTGGGCTTTGGGCGCGACCGGGTGCGGAGCCTGCCCGACGGCGTGGCGCAGGTGTTGGCTGAGCATCTGGGGATACTCGAGTCGCCGGGTGAAACGGAGGGAATAGAGCAGTTGTCGCTGTTCCCCGCGGGCGACTTGTGCCCAGAGTGCGGACACGCGGCATTGGTGAACGAGGAGGGCTGCCGGAGGTGTTATGCCTGCGGCCATAGCGAGTGTTGAGGGTGACTTTAACGTCGGTCGCTACGTCTGCGGACACACCGACGAACTGCACTCCCTCGAACTGAGCCGTCTGTGGGGAGGAGAGGCTATAGACAATTCGCCGCCTCTGTGCTAAAATAGTGCTGGTGTATGGTATCGGACAGCGCGTGAGGTGAGCGACGTGGGAGATGCAGGCGATCCCCAAACTCTTGGACACTTCCAGGGCAGGATGACCCCACAGATGTGGATCGTCGTGGTGGTACTTGCTGCGACGGTGCTTCTTCTGACCTGGGCCGCCTTCCTGGCCTGGCGCACGGCGTTGGTTCCTTTCCCCGGCCTGTTCACCGAGCCTACCCTGATCGTCAACAATCTGGGCGACTCTACCTGGCCCGGCTATGCTGCCGGCCTTCACTTCCCCGACCACCTGGCCGCCCTCGACGGTCGGTTGCTGGAAAGCACCACGGCGTTGATGCGCACACTGGCACAGCACGAGCCCGGTGACGTGGTTACGCTGACGGCACGAGGCGAGGATGGCGCACTGCGTGGCGTCCACGTGCGCCTGGAGTCTTTTCCCGTCAAGGAACTGACCGGTTTTTTTGCCCTGCCCTACGTCCTGGGGCTGATCTATCTGGGGATCGGCACCTGGGTCTTCCTGGCGCGACGGCACGAACCGGCCGGGCGCGTGTTTGCGATGCTGTGTGCAATGGTCGCACTGAGCCTGGGCCTGCTGTTCGACGTTTACACCACTCACCGCCTTCCGCGTGTGTGGATTGCCACCATCTCTCTGGTTGGCAGCGTTGCCATTCATCTGGCACTGGTATTCCCCCAGCGGGTGCGATTTCTTGATCGTGCACCTTCCCTTCACTATCTGGCCTACGTGCCGGGCGCGGTCATCGCCATCGTCAATCAATTCTCTCTCTTGAATTTCGAGGCACCTACAGCCTACTTCGACACCTGGTATGCGGCCTTTGCCTTTGGGATTGTGGGCATTGTTGCTATTCTGGCGATGATGGTCTACCGGTATCGTCGCTCCCAATCGCCTGTTGTGCAGGCCCAGGCGCGTACCATTCTATGGGGTGGCCTACTGGCCTTCGGGCCGGTAGCGGCCTGGTTTCTCATCAGCCGCTACGCTGGTGGGGCCTTCCCTCCAGTGCTCATTCTGCCCTGGCTTGTCCTATTCCCTCTGTCTATCGCTTACGCCATCTTGCGCTATCGTCTGTTAGATATCAACCTGGTGGTCAGCCGGTCCGTTGCCTATGCGCTGCTGAGCACCGGGGTGGTTGGGGTGTATTTCCTTTTCCTCTATTTGATCAGCCGCGTGTTCGGCCTGACGCTCCAGGCCAGTCATCCCCTCGTCCTGGGTATCTTCGTCCTTTTGCTGACGCTGCTTCTGAACCCGGTGTGGATACGTCTGCAGCGCTTGGTGGATCGTATCTTCCTGCGCGAAGCGGTTGACCATCATCGCATAGTACGACGCTTTGCCAGCCGGCTGGCCGAGACTGTGGAAATGTCATCGGTCCTGGGTGTTCTGGATGAGACACTGGAGTCAGCCTGTCGCCCGCAATTCGCCGCCCTGTTCTTACATGATCCGCAGCGCGCGTGTTACGTACCTCACGTCATTGGAAGCAGGCCATTCTCGTCTGTGACTTTCATCCGGGAGGGCCCGCTCGCTCACCAGATGCTCAAGCGGCGCGCAAGCACCTACCTCTACCAGGGTCGCCCCCTGCCCCCTCATCTGGTGGCCGAGCGCGAATCACTGGACGTCCTGCGTCCTGCTCTCTTCGTGCCAGTACCGGGCCACGGCTGGCTGACACTGGGACCCAAGCGCAGCGGTGCGCCTTTCTCTTCGGACGATCTGGTCACCCTGGAGGCACTTGGCTCCAATGTAGCGGTGGCCCTGGAGAAAGCACGTCTCATCAGTGACCTCGAGCGGCGGATGACGGAGGTGGACGTGCTGCGCTGGGTTGGGCAGGCGGTCAACTTCACGATGGATGTGGACGACCTGATGGAGTTGATCTACGCTCAGACCAGCCGCGTGCTCGATACCAGCAACTTCTACATAGCGTTGTACAACCCAGAGAAGGAAACTCTCTCATTTGCCTTCTACGTCGAAGACGGCGAGCGGTTGCACCCGGACGACGAGTGGTCGGTGGGGATGGGCCTGACCGGAGAAATCGTGCGCACGAGGCGGCCCATCGTGGCAGATGAATACATCCAGGAATGTCTTCGCCGGGAGATCACTCCCGGAGGCCGGCCGGGGAGAGCCTGGATAGGGGTGCCGCTCAACGCTGGCGACCGGGTCGTTGGGGTGATGAACGTCTCCAGTTTCGATCCCGCCGTGACCTATTCCGACGAGCAATTGGAGATCTTCTCCGCCATCGCCGACCAGGCAGCCGCGATTCTGGACAAAGCACGTCTCTATCGAGAGATGGAGGAACACGCCCGGCAGTTGACTGCCCTCAACGAGGTCGGCAGCGTCATCACCTCGACCTTGGACCTGCAGACGGTGCTGAACCTGATTATGGACAAAGCGGTCGCACTCCTCCAGGCTGAGGCCGGATCGCTGGTGCTGGTAGATCAAGGCACCGGCGAACTGGTCTTCGAGGTGACCACCGGACCAGGCTCTGCTGACCTGGTGGGCACGCGCCTTTCCCCTGGCACCGGCGTCGTGGGCGCAGTGATTCAGGAGGGCAAGCCGGTTATCATCAGGGACGCGCAGTCTGACCAGCGTTGGTACCGGGACCTTGATGACAGGTTCATTACTCACTCCATCATCGCCGTGCCAATGGTCAGCCGGGGGCACACTGTTGGCGTAGTCGAACTGCTCAATCGGCGCGATAGTGTGCCATTTGACGAGGACGACGAGCGACTGCTGACGGCGTTTGCAACCAATGCCGCTATTTCCATCGAGAATGCCCGGTTGTTCACCCAAACCGATCAGGCTCTCTCTGCACGGGTCGAAGAACTCTCGATGATGCAGCGCATTGACCGGGAACTCAACGCTACCCTGGATTATGATCAGGTGATGGGCCTGACGCTGGACTGGTCGCTGCGCACAACGGGGGCGGACATCGGGCTCATAGCGGCGATTATCGAGACGGAGGACGGGCTGCGCGGGTTGCGCTTCCTGGCCAACCGGGGATACCCGGAGGAATTGATCTCCACTCACGAGGAAGAGCTTTGGCCACTGGAACAGGGAGTCATTGGGCGAGTGGTGCAGACCGGCAAGTCCGAACTCGTGGAGGACGCGGAGAACGATCCCGATTACGCACCAGTAGTGCCGGGGATGGTAGCCCAGTTGACGGTGCCCATCCGTTGGGAGGATCAAATCGTCGGCGTCGTGGTGCTGGAGTCCTCCCAGAAGGGCTGCTTGAACGGTGAGGCACTGGAGTTCATCTCTCGCTTGGCCGACCACGCGGCCATCGCCATTGAGAACGCCCGTCTCTTCGAGCAGGTCCGCCGTGCTAACGAAGCCAAGACCGAGTTCGTCTCCTTCGTCTCCCACGAACTCAAGCAGCCGATGACCTCGATTAAGGGCTACACGGACCTGTTGATCCAGGGGGCCGCTGGCGAACTGACCGAGACGCAGAGCAATTTCCTGGGGACGGTACGGTCGAATGTGGATCGCTTGAACACGCTGGTCAGTAGTCTATTGGACATCTCGCGCATTGAGGGTGGCCGCATGCGGCTGGAGTTTAGGAGCGTGTCTATTGAGAGGGTGATCGGTGAGGCGCTGCGCACTATCCGAGGGCAAATCGAGGCCAAGCAGCAGACGTTGGAAGTGGAGGTTCCGGCCGACTTGTCACCGGTGAGGGGTGATCGGGATCGGTTGGTGCAGATCTTGACTAATCTGGTGAGCAATGCCTACAAGTACACGCCTGAGGGGGGGCATATCGCGATTCGCGCTCAACGGTGGTCGGATGGACGGGATGCCACGGGGCAGGACGAATTCGTACTGTGTTCGGTGACCGATACGGGTGTAGGCATGACACCTGAGAATAAGCAGCGTCTCTTCACCAAGTACTTCCGCGCCGATGACCCTGCCGTACGTGGTGTGCCGGGGACCGGGCTGGGACTTGTCATCACCAAGAGCCTGGTGGAACTGCAGGGCGGTGAAATCTGGGTCGAGAGCGAGGTGGGCAAGGGCAGCACCTTCTCGTTCATTATTCCCGTGGCTCAAGAGTAGGAGGAATCGTTCGCGCTTCACGATGTCACATTCATCCCATCGTAGGCGAATGTAGCACAATACCCCGTCAGTTCGTGCTCCAGTGAGTTGTAGTCGTCGAAACTGCGGCCGTAGATTTCCTCTTGATCGGCTGTTGAGTGAAGTGTCGCAACCTGGTTGTTGCGCTACGGCTCCCGAAAACGGGCCTCCAGTTGTTCCAGCAATTCCGCTGCCTCAACCAGTTTGTCCAACGGATTTTCCTTGCCCGTGAAGTACCGGTAGTCGCATGGCATCACGTCGAGCGTGTGTACTAGGTCGCTGTGCCGGTCTCTCACAGCCCCATTGCTGACGCCGTAGAGTGCTGCGATCTCCCGTCGCTTCATCGAACGTAGGTTGACTTTGCGCACTGTGTAGTCGATCGCTGCCGCCCAGGTCTCCGGCTTGCGCATGATGAGCGCGTCGCGTCCGAGAGTGATGCGGTACTCCAGCCACATCTGAATGGCAGCGCCGATCTCCTCGATGGGCATCCCTGCTGTAGTCATCTTGTCGGTGAGCAGCAGTTCTACCTTGTCCATCCCGCTGGCAAAGAGTTGCTCGAAGCGATCCTGCAGTGGCGATTCGGGCTCCAGCCGCATAAAGTCGGCCAGCGCTCGCAATGCCTGGTCGAAGTCGCCGCTGCGAGCCAACGTCCGTGCCAGGTGAAGCCGGTAATCTGGTTCATCAGGGACGAGGTGGATGGCGGCCTCGAAGCACCCAGTGGCCCGGTCAACGTCCCACCCATCGTAGGCCTGAATGCCCTGCTTCTCGTATTCCCTTGCCTTGCGACGGTCGCCCATACTGACCCGTTTCCTTGCCATTGCACCTGCTCCTTCAGATGAGGACGTGTACGCCTGTATCCTGAGTTTGATTATAGCATAGTCATCAAATATGGGCAACGCCAGTCTTGGAGCGTACCATGTTGGGGACAAACGGGCGACAGCGTGATTTCGTCAAGGCTGTGACATATCCCCGCATATTGGATTTCGCCTGCTGAAAACCCCATACGTAGAGTACCCTTTGCTCCTGTTTTGTGCTATACTCGTCTTTGGTGCAAGGACTGTAGGACTGAACCAAATGACCCACTCGAAGGTATTCTAATTGCAAGCCCTTGCTAACTGTCTACTGCTAACAACTAACCACTAAGACAGGAGACTAAAATGATCGCCGAAGTCGCTGCTCGTGCGCGCGAGAACATCCAGAAAGTCATCGTCGGTAGGGACGAGGTGATAAACCTGGCGCTGGTTGCCATCTTCTGCGAGGGTCATATCCTCATCGAGGACGTGCCCGGCATCGGCAAGACCACGCTGGCGAAGTCCATTGCTGCCAGCCTGGGCTGCACCTTCCGCCGCATCCAGTTCACCCCCGACCTGCTCCCTTCCGACGTCACCGGCATCAGCTTTTTCAACCAGAAGACGCAGGAGTTCGAGTTTCGTCCTGGGCCGCTGATGTCGCAGGTTGTGCTGGCCGACGAGATCAACCGCGCCACGCCGCGCACCCAGTCGGCCATGCTGGAGGCGATGCAGGAACAGCAGATCACCGTGGATGGTGTAACCTATTTCCTTCCGCGTCCCTTTCTGGTGATGGCCACGCAGAACCCGATCGAATTGGAAGGCACCTTCCCCCTGCCGGAGGCGCAGGTGGACCGCTTCCTGGTCAAACTTCCCATCGGCTATCCGACGAAGGAGGAGGAGCATGCCATCCTGCTCCGCTTTGAGCGAGAGGATCCGTTGGATGAACTGGAGCCGGTCACCACCCCCGACGAGTTGGTCGCCATACAGCGACAGGTGCGGGAGGTGCGGGTCGAGGAGTCGGTGCGCGGCTACATCGTAGACGTCGTCCGTGCCACGCGAAGCCACAAGGACGTT
>JAUWNP010000294.1 GCA_030612585.1 Anaerolineae bacterium | reverse complement strand
CATCTCCCCATCCCCCTTTCACTCCCCCACCAGCGCCAGTTTCTCCTCCAGAAGCGGGATGATGGCCGGGTCGAGCAGATGCCTGGCGATCATCGCCGTGGGCTCTCGCTGAGGACGAGCCGCCTCGTAGGAAGCCAGCAGTTCCTCGACCAGGCTCGCCTTCTGCAACTCGAACTCCACATCGGAGAGAGCACGCGCCTCCTCGACCAGGCCCTCTATGCGCTCCAGTTCGGCCTCCTCATCCAGGATCACCACCGCGCCGTGCATGTGCTCGCGGATGCGCTCCAGGATACGGCGGGCGATTTCCTCCCCGTGCTGCTCGAACTGCTCAACAGGCAGAGCGCGCAGCCGTTCCAGCACCGCCTCACCGCCGCCTGTGCCCTGTGCCTGGCCGACTCGTAGTTCGCCCTCAGGAGGGATGACGCAGGGGACATACTGCTCCAGGGCGTACAGTTGATGCTCCTCCAGCACCTCCTCGACCTCACCGGCGATGCGGGTCAGTTCGGCCTCGTAGGTGTCCTTTGCCGCGCGGAACCGGCCTTCGACGGCATGGAAGCGTTGTGCCAGGTCAGGGGGAACGTTCTCGCCCGCCATCAGTGTGGCCCTGAACTCTTCCAGCACGACGGTCGTCTCCTCCACGTCAGCCTCGGCCTGCAGTTCCTCGCGCAATTCCTGCGCTTCCTGCGCCTTCTCGACGATGAAGCGCATCTGTTCGGGAGTCAGTTCCAGCCCGTTGATCAGGTTGAGTAACTGAACCTCCCGACGCAGGCCCGCTATCTCCGGTGACGCTTGTGCACTAACCGGCTGCACAGACTGGCAACCGGAGACAAGCGGCAAAAGAAGAACTACCAACAACAGAAACGGTTTTCTCATCGCACACCTCCTTTTTTTTCTCTCCTCTCTCATCTCCCCTCTCTCCTCTCTCTCGCAACCAGCATAGCAGGCGGTTTTCAAGCGCCCGTTACGCCGGTGTAAAAGGGAGGTAAAAAAAGGCAGGGCCTGCGCACGGGCAGGCCCTGCCTTATTGCTATGTTGTATGCCTTCAGCAGGCGGGCAGTGGTTCGCTGGAGACCGTCAGCCTTCTCTCAGCACGAGGGGCAGGAAGACGCGATATTGCTCGTAGGAGATAACGACCTCGTCCAGCACGGACGTATCGTTGCCGGGGAGAGCGGTGGAAGTGAAGACGGCACGGTACTGAATGAAGCGGCCGGAGGGATGGGTGATAGCGTCGCCGGAAGCAGTGTATGTGAACCAATCCGTCCATCCTGCACCGGCGGTGGTCATCACGCGGGTGGCGATTTGCAGGCCGGTGTTCGGCGTGATCGTAGCCGTCCAGGTGATAGTACCCCAGGCCGCCGGGCCACCAGCGTCCAGGTCGCGGCGGTACTCGCCTCTGGTGAGGTACCGGTCAGCCGGGTAACCGGTGGCGTAGATCTGCCGGCCGGAAGACTCCCGATAATCCTCCCACGCTACGACGACCTGACCCTCGAAGTCAGAGACGAGGTCGGTCGGCGCGTCGCCGCACACTTCCTGCTGTGAGCTGAGAGATCGGGGAGTAGTCCAATGTAGGCCTCTATCGGGGCTGCTTGAGAAGAGTGTAGTACCATCCGAGTATGCGGTCTGATCGGGTAAGTGAATCCAGGCCACATATACCTTGCCGCTCCGATCCACGCCGATGGATGGATAATCGTAAGAGGAGATTGCGCCGCCGCCATAAGCATCATAAAGGCGCTTCACAATGGTGTGGTTCCAAGTGTCGCCCTGATCGTTGCTACGGGCAACCACGATCTGGAAATCAGCGGTAGTGCAGGAGGGGCCGGTGCTTACTTGCTCCACCCACGTGGCGTACAGCACTCCCATGGGACCGGCGATGATGTCAGGGACGCTTGTTCCACACATTGTGGGATCGCTCAAGCGAGTGTTGGTCATCCAGTTGCTTGCGCTCCAGGTCGTGCCACTGAGCCAGCGTGAGAAGTAAACCTCGCCATAATCGTTCTCCCGCGTGTCCTCCCACACTGCGTAGACATTGCCGTCGCCGCTCACGGCCAGATGGGGTTCTCGTTGCTGGGTGCCACTGATGTCATCACTGATCTTTATCGGCGTGCTCCAGGACGACGTGTAGCGTGAGATATAGATGTCGCCGTCGTCATCCCGCTCGTCCTCCCAGAGGGTGTAGAGGTAGCCCGAAGCGCCGTGGGCGGCGATGCGGGGGCGGCGTGCTGTGCCGCTATGCACCGTGTCGGTGAATGACCACGTGTTTCCCTGGTCATAACTGATGCCATAGTAGATATCCCCGGCAATCCTGCTGCTATTGCCGCTGGTATCATTGTGCCACACCATCCAAAAACTCCCATCAGTCGCACGTACGGTGATGTCTGGGGAGTATTGGTCGGCAACGGGTGAGAAGCCAAAACCGCCTTCCACTAGTTTATCGGGAGACCAGGTGGCGCCACCATCGGTGCTACGGGCAAAGTAGATGTCAGGATGGTGATCGTTCCTACGCTCATCTTCCCACACGGCCAAGAAGACGGTCTCTGTGATAGTGCCGGTATTGGTGAGGGCAAAGGAGAGGCGGGGATAGTTCCTACTCTGCGCCGCGACATCGTTCACCCGCACGTTGGGATACCAGTTTCGATCCAGCCGCGCCGTCCCCGGATCGCTCCAGACGTCCACACCGTTCATAGTGCCATCACAGAAGTCGAGGAAGGTGTCGGTGGGCCATTCCGGGTCCGCTCCCCCAGCGGCATGGGTGATCAGCAGAACCAGGCTCACCATTCCCAGCGCCAGGAATATTCCGCTCAGTGCTTTCCAGTACCTCTTAGACATAGTGCACCTCCTTGAAGATTGGGTGGTCATACGGCAAATTCGTTGATAGTATGCCGTAAGTTACACATAGTATACCAATTCTCAGACGCTTTGTCTATGGGACATTGCCCCATGTTTGCTTCCCCAGCGCCCCATCTTATCCTACGAAGGTGTGGCTGCTTCTACCCACTTGTGGGCACAGCGGTTGCGCCGAAATCTTAAGGATTCTCTAACCCTCCAACGTTCGTGTTTATGGTATAATGAGGCATGCATACACCCGATTGTCCAGCCGCCAGGAGGAGAGAGTTCTCAGAAAGTCAAATTAGGTAGCTCTCTGACGGGTAGCAGGCCAATCCTATTGGCCGCCTGGGGCCAAACAACGCCCAACACGGTTGGGCTACTACCCTTTTCCGAGAGAACTCGAGGAGGTGATGCCCATCGAGCATATCAGTCCTCGGTAAGTTGGGTCTACTCCAAGGTGTGCTTCATCGGCGCCCCCCATTGCGGAATGTTAGCCTTGGAAGCAAGTCCAATTCGGTTTAGCGTTCAAACGAAAGGAGATAAAGTGTGATGAAGAGGTTACCGATTTTGGCTATTGTACTCTCAGTGCTCCTGATCAGCATGCCGGCAGTTGCGGTGGCAGACACACATGGCGTGAGCCCCGGAGAAGATATTCAGGCGGCCATTGAGGCTGCAAGTCCCGGCGACACCATCGTGTTTGCTCTCGGCACCTATTCTCTGTCCGACACACTCACTGTCAACAAGTCCCTCACGTTGACCTCAGCGGACCCCTACGCCGCGACGAAGCCGGTCCTCGACGGCGGCGGCACACTGGACAGGATTATCTACATCGCTGCGAACGACGTCACCATTGACGGTCTGGAGATCGCCAACGGAACCGGTGATCTGATCCGCCAGTCGGACGCATACTCCGGCACCACCGTCAGGAACTGCGTCGTCCACGATTCTTTGGGCGACGAGGGGATTCAGTTGGCTCACTGTACCGACTGTCTCATCGAATGCAACACCGTGTACGACGTTGCCCAAGACGCGATCTGCGTTTCCAGCGGTTCAGACAACACCGTGATCCGTAGCAACGAGATCTACAACGTTGGCAGCGAGAACGCCGCCATCTACGTTTACGACTCCCACGACATGACGGTGGAGTGCAACTACATCCACGATACCCAGGCAGCCAACGGTGTAGGGTTCTACTATAACTATGGCAGTACGCACACGATCGCTAACAACCTGATCGTCCACAACAGGTGGTGGGGTGGAAAGCACTGCTACGACGAAGCGGACGGCAGTGCCATATGGATCTACAAACCGCGAGTCTCCAGCACCTACTTGGTAAGTCACAACACCCTGGACGATAACACTCCGGCCAATTCCTGCGCTCAGCCCGGCAACGCGATCTATGTCAAGAAGAGCGCGGATGGCGTCGTCGTGGACGTGGATGATAACATCGTGACGAACCACAATGGCTA
>JAUWNP010000010.1 GCA_030612585.1 Anaerolineae bacterium | reverse complement strand
ACATTCCACGATCACCCGCTTCGCGTTCGGGAAACTCCGTCGTGGACGATGGCGCGGCTGTTTGCTCACTCTACTCCTCCTGCTGCTTGGGTTTGTTCCTATTGTACCTCATCCTGATGTGATAGCAAGTCAGCCAGGGGGCATTGGTTCTGACAAGTGAAGCCGTTTGATTATTCTCACTCGGACATTAAAAAGAACTAAATAACGAACGCTGTGACCCTATTCCCCCTCTACTTGTGTCCCCAGCGTGATACGCTCGCGGCACCACCCCGCTTTCTCCACCCCGACCGGTGGAAGCGAGTAAAAAGCGCAGAGCGATATCCTGAGCAAGCGGAGCGTCAATCTTGTCTGAGCACCAGCGGCAGGTACACTATGGAAGACCTGGAGGTTTTACTTCCCATGCGCACACGTTCAGAAAACGCACCGCCACGTCCTCGTCTCCGAAACTGCGCACCCACAGCCCCACGTCCCCCATCAGCCAGGTGCCGTCCTCGACGGTGGCGGCATACTCGTCATTGATGTAGCAATGGCAGGCGTGGCCTTCGCATGTCACGCGCAGCCGGTTGGGCTGTTGGCCCCGATGGACGTGGGGAAACTGCTGCCAGTCCACCAATGCCATTTCCTCGTCACCGGTCACCCGCAGGACTGCGTAGTAGCCGTCGCCCCCGACGGCGAAGACGTAGTAGCGGGCGGAGTCCTGGGCGCGGTAGACCAGGCCGTAGCCGTTGAAGTCGGGGCCGGAGAGCGGGATAGCCTCTACCTCCAATGTGAAATCGCCGCTGGGATGGCCCAGCAGCGACGCCGTAGTTTCGTTTTGAGAGGCTTTCAGGTCCAAAGGCAGGCCAGTCGCCCCCCAGTCGGGAGGGCGGGTAGGGCGGGGGCTGTTCCAGCCCAGCGCCAGCGCGACGATCAGCACCAGCGCACCCGCTACCACCAGCGCCAGCAACCCCAGCGTGACCCTCCACAGCCAGCGGCTTTGGTCATTTGTCATTGGTCGTTGATCATTTCACGAATTACCGCCCAAAAAGGACACGCTCTCGTTCGTAGAGCTTGATCGCGACGAAGGTGAGCGCCACGCCGGCGACAGCGGTCACAGCGGCCGAGACGGTCACGTTGAGCGCATCCAACGGTTCGCCCCGCATCACCTGGTTGATGAGCAACTGCTGGCCGAAGGTGGGGATCAGCATCATCCACAGCTTGACCTTGACCGGCACAAAGGCCAGGAACATGCCAGGCAATGCCGGGATTAGCGGGAGGAATGTGAGATAGTTCTGCGCTTCCTTGAAACTGCGGGTGAAGGTGGCGATGATCATCTGCAAGGCAGCGGCCAGCAGCATCATTGGGACTGCGATCAGGAAAATGACGCCCAGCGCCGAGGGGTGCAGGCTGATCTGGACGCCAAAGGACTCTGTGGGCATGACATTCAGCATGATCAGGAACCCAACCAGCGTTTCGATAACTCCAATCACAGTGAAGACCAACGCGGCGGCCAGTTTGCCCAGCACGAGTTCACTGCGGGCCACGGGGTTGATCAGCAGCGGCTCCAACGAACCGCGCTCTCGTTCGCCGGCCGTCGTATCAATGACCAAGTACATCCCACCGATAAAGACCGAGAAGATAATGAAGTAGGGCATGATGTTCATGAAAAATGCCGCCTGGCTCTGGGGCGTGGAGACGTCAGCACGTTCAACTGCCAGCGCCGTCACGAGGCTGGGATCCACGCCGCGCGCCAGCAGCCGTAGCGTACCGATCTGCTGGCTGTACGCCTGGAGTAATCTGGAGGCGCGGTTTACCGAGATGGACGCCGACTGGCGCGAATCGTCCACCACGAGGCGCACCGTCGCCGGATGTCCCGTGCTGAAGTTCTTCTCATAATCTGCGGGAATGACGAGCACCACATCGTGGTCCCCGGCGCGCACGCTCGCCTCCGGGTCGTCCGGCCCAGGCTGGATTTCGGCCCCGTTCTGCTCCAGGAACTGGATCAGCGCCGGCCCATTCTGGGCGCCTACCACCGGCAGAGCCAGGGGCTGTTTGGCCTGAGTAGACATAGTCCGCCCCATCACGGTGAACAGCAGTGCCATCAGCAAGGGGCCGATCAAGGGGTAGAAGAGCGATCCGGCCAACGTGCGCCGGTCGCGCAAATTGTCTATCACTTCTTTCTTGAAAATGATGCCGATGCGTTCGATCATCGTTGTAGCCCCTCTTCCGAACCAATTACCGTCACGAAGGCATCTTCCAGGTTAGCCTGGCCGGTAGTCTGCCGTAGTTCATCAGGTGTGCCGCTGGCCACTATCTTGCCGAGGGCGATCACCACAATGTGGTCGCACAGCGCCGAGACCTCCTGCATCACGTGGCTGGAGAAGAGCACAGTCTTGCCCTCGTCTCGCAGGCGACGGATGAACGTCCGCATGTTACGGGTGCTCATCACGTCGAGCCCGGTGGTTGGTTCGTCGAGCAGCACGTTCTGGGGACTATGCACCAGGGCGCGGGCAATGGCAACCTTGAGCCGCTCGCCGTGCGAGAACCCCTCTGTGCGCCGGTCAGCGATCTCTTGCATGTCCAACATTTTGATCAGAGCGTTTATACTCTTTTCCAAAGCGGCACCCTTCAGGCCTTGCAGGCGGCCGTAGTAGCGGATGTTCTCGCGTGTGGTGAGGCGGGGATAGAGTCCGTGACTATCGGGCAGAGCGCCGATCCGCTGCTGGACCTCGCGCGCGGCGCACCCCGTGTCATAGCCGTCCACAGTTGCCGTCCCACGGTCTGGCTTGAGCACAGTGTAGATGATGCGCAGGGTAGTCGTCTTGCCAGCGCCGTTGGGCCCAAGCAGCCCCGTGATCCGACCATCGGGGGCGGTAAACGTCACGCCTTGCAGGGCGCTCACGTCGCCAAAGGATTTATGCAGATTCTCGACTTCGATCATGGTTTTACCTCATTCGCCTCAGGGCTGGGGCCGGCAAAGTTGACAAAGAACGGCATCGGACGGATCTCACTGATGCAAGCAGTGTTCAGTTCCTGGACCGTGCCGCTCTCGATGAACTCAGTGGCGATACGAGGGACGCAACCCCGCAAGATGATGCCGTGTCCCTGGCCCGGCGCGACCAGGTGCAGACTGTTGGAGAGCGTCCTGGCCGCCTGATCGCCGTTTGAGGGCGGCGTCACAGGGTCGGACTCGCCGGAAAGTAACAGCACCGGGACGTCCGAGGTGACCGGTGCCTTGAAGTCTGCCGAAACCTCAGTCACGGGCCAGAGCGCGCAGACCTTTTCCAGTTCGCGGTACCATTCCCCCAGGTAGGCTTGCTTTTCCGCATCGCCATTGCCCACAAACTCCTCCCCTTCGTAAAAGAAGGGCGCATCTTCCGCGCACACCACCGAGTGGCTCATCCCCTCGCTGATATTGCCTTCCAGTCGCTGGCTGACGAGCAGGTGTTGCGCAGCCAGGCGGCTGAAGTCGCCGGTGGTCTGAGTGGTGTGGATGAGCAGAGGCAACAGTGCCACAGTTTCCTGGGAGTAACTGAGCAAGCGCATGGTTTGAGCGAACTGCTCCCATGTGAAACTGACTTCGGTGGGCTCACCGGTCGTGGGGTGAGACAGTCTCACTGCGACCGGTTCTCGATCCAGACTCTCCAGGAGCGATTTGAAATCCTGGCGCAGGTCGGGGAAAGCCTGGGCGCAGGCACTATCGGTGGCGCAGCGCTCAAAGATCAGGTCGAGCGCGCGCTGGGCGTCGCTGGCGATGCTGATGCCCAGTGGCTCGTCCTGCGGGAGTACACCGTCCAGGATAACCGTCCGCACGTGGTCCTCGTGCTGGCGCAGGTAGGTCAACGCGGCCCGAGTCCCGTAAGAGACGCCGTACAGGTTGATTTTGTCGTAACCCAGGGCGGCCCGCACCTGGTCCAGGTCGTCCATCGCAATCGAGGTCGTGTAGAGACTGAGATCCGCGTCAAGCTGGTTTAAGCAGTGGATCACCTCTTGCTCCAGGACCTCATTGTCGGAGGAGGAGAGCGGATCTTCTGACGGCGGACAGTCCAGCGGGTGCGATTGGCCCGTGCCCCGTTGGTCCACCAGAACGATGTCGCGATCCTGGTTGATGCGCTGGAAGGCAGACCGTATCGGCAGGTAGTCCTGAGTGGCGGCGCCGCCTGGCCCACCGGTGATGAAGAAGAGCGGGTCCGGGGCAGGGTCGCGGCTGAGCGCAGGGAGCACTGCAATCTTCAGGACGATCTGGCGTCCAGATAACGCGGCACGATCCTCGTAGACAGTCAGTGTGCCGCACTTTGCGGGCAGCCGCGCGGACGAGCCGGGCGCAGCGAGTTGGCATGGTTCCAGAGTAATGATAGGCCCAGAGGGCATCTCAGAAGGCGTGGTCATTCCAGCGCAGCCTGCCACCCCTAACACCAGGAGCAGGCAAGTAGACAAGTAGACGAGTAGATGGGTAGACAAGGAAACTCGTCGTAAGTTGAAAGTCTTGATGAACATGCGTATTCCTTTGATTGCAGATGCAATTTGCAATTCGAATTTAGGACTTATTCGTGCTGCGCTACCATTGTATCACAGTTTGTTCTGCCTGGCATCGGGCCCGCGACCGAAATTCAACTTGTACCCAGGTACAGTGCTGAGACTCCCTCTAGTCAACTAAAATCCCGTTGTACCGGTGAAGTTGAAAGCAGCCAGTTTGAGAGCGGGCGCGCTGAGGATACCCGGGTCGGACCACACGCGGCGCGCCTTTCGCCCCACCGCCTCCGTCCCCGCCAACGCCTCGACGTAACTCTGGGTGAAGCGCAGGTTGCGCACCGGTCTCGTCAGTTCGCCATGCTCAATGAGGAACGTGCCGTCGCGGGTCATCCCGGTCATCACCGCCTCGCGGGGGTGGACGGTGCGGGTGTACCAGAAGCGGGTGACGTAGAGGCCCCGTTCGGTCCCGGCTATCATTTCCTCAAGCCGGCTCTCCCCGGTGCCCATAAAGGCATGCAGCGGAATCGGGCCAAGCCGGGCGGCGTTGAGCCAGGGATTGAACGGGTTGGCGGCGGGCAGCGCATGTCCTGTAGACTCCTGCCCGTCCTTGGCCGCCCGCGCCCGGTCGTAGACCACATCCCCGACAATGCCATCGCGCACGATATCCACCCGCTGGCGGGGCACGCCCTCGAAGTCGAAGGGCAGAGGCCAGCCAGCAGGGTCGCAGCCGTCGTCCCATAAGGAGATGAGCGGCGACACCAACCGCTCCCCCTGCCGTCCGCTCATCCAACTTCTCCCCTCCTGCACAGGATTCGCGCCGGCGGCAGTGCTCAGTGTCGCCAGCAGGTCGTGGGTGGCGTAGGGCTCCAGCACGACCGGGTAGACGCCCGGCTCCAGTGGCTGCGGGTTGCGGCTGCGCAGCGCCTTGTTGATGGCCTCCTCACCCAGCGCGACCACGTCCACCTCCGCCGCCTTCCACGATGCACCGGCTGCAAAACCCGAGCCCGAACTGTCCCCGGTCATCACCACCGTCGTCAAGTCAGCCTCCGTGGTGGGGTGGTAGGCGAAGAGGCCATGGCTGTTGACGACGGCCCACTCGTGGATAGCGGTGCGGAAGGCTCCGGCGGCGACGCAGCCCGCCCCTTCCGCCCGCTGGCAGACCACGCACACAGCCCGTGCCCGCTCGGCAGGGCTGCACCCGGCGGTGGCCTCGTCGAAACCGGTAACCTCCGGCACGCTGGCGGGGTCCGGCAGGCCGGGGAAGCCGGGATCCTCGGGCCGGAGTCTGGCGGCGGCGACGGCGGCCTTGACCACCCGCTCCAACCCGGTGTCGGTCAGGTCGTTGGTCGCTGCCACGCCCACACACCGTCCCAGCGCAGCGCGCACCACCAGGTAGCAGTTGGTCTCCGCCACGTGCTGGTGAATGGTATTGTTGGCGAAGCGGGTCAGTTGCTCCTCCAACCCCAGCAGCACCGCCTCGGTCTCGTCGGCTGAGGAGAGCAAAAGCGCCCGCTTGAGCAAAACCTCGGTCTGTGCGCGTCCAATCATATCTTGACCTCTCAGGTTTGGCCGGACTACTGTTGACCTAGTTGGTCATTGGCCATTGTGCCGACCCAGTCTAATACGGCGTGACGCTGCACGATGGTGAGGGGCACGCCGGCCTCGGATTCCAACCCGAAGGCCCCCAGGTCCCACCAGCGTACCCGGCCGGTCAGCGTCTCGCCGGTGCGCAGTTCGAAGTGAGCCGTCGCCCCCGATTCCAGCCCTTGTTGCAGGTAGCCGCTGAGCGCCTTGCGATACCGCTCCCGGTGGTATTGTAGCGTCCCAAGCGGGACGTCGTAGTAGGCAGCGATAGAAGCCAGCACCTCGTCGTCCTCGCCCACGCGGCGGTAGCGCTGTTCCATGTAACGCAGCGTGCCGGGCTCTAGGCCGATTTCCTCCTCGATCTCCCGCAGATTACCGCCGCCGTGGAATGCTCGCAGATAGCGCAGTTCGTCGCCCAGGCTCATCTTACACCTCCGGCCTTGCGGTAATAGGCGATGGCAAGTTTGTTGAGCGTGATCTCATCCCCGCCAGTCTCGCGGATGGTGATCTGGTAGGGGCTGAAGCCAACCACCGTTCCCTCGAAGGCCTGGCCGTCGAAGAGGATGAAGTGAAGTGACACACCGGCCTCCTGCTGCTCCTGCAAGTAGGCCAGTTCGAAGCCATCTACCCCTTCGGGCAGGTAGGCCCGCTTGCGGTCAATAGGACTCTTGGGCGACCGTTCCTCGGCCATGCGGCGCATGTAACGACCGTTCCAGAAGCGGGCCTCTTTCTGCGTCAGTTCCTCCAGCGGCTTGCCGATCTCCGCCTCCAGCGCGGCCCGGTCTACGTCGAAGCGGGCCGCCAGCGCCAGCAGGTGCGCGATCTGCGTCTCCCGCGCTGGTGGGGACTTGGGAGGGGGCTTCTTTTCCTTCGACGGCTCCTTCTCCGAGCGTGGTGGGCGTGGCGGCCTGGCGGGTCGCTCCTTGCGAGGTGGCGGCAGTGGAGAAGAGCGAGGGTTGACGTCCCATTCGTCAATGTAGAGCACCTTGGCCAGCCGGCGCAGGTCTTTGGGGGGAATCTCACGTTCTCCCTTTTCATATTGGATGAGCGTGGCGATGGAGATACCGGACCTTGAGGCCAGTTGATTGACGCTCATCCCCTTGCGTTTGCGGATAGTTCGCAAATCTTCAGGCATTTCTCCCCTCCCATCTAAACTCCTTGAAGCCCGAATTTCTTTACAAACGAGTCAAGATTCTGGACGCAGATTAACGCTGATCCACGCTGATTTATCTTTTACATCTGCGAAAATCCGCGTGAATCTGCGTCCTATTCAACTCGTCGGTTTGAGGCGAGGCTTCACTGGACAGTTAGCAGTCAGTAATTTGGTCATTTGTCATTTGTTCATTTGTCATTTCTCACCACTCCTACCCGCACGTTGCGGAACCGCGCTGGTGCTGCCCCGTGGCCGGTGTGAGCGATCTGGCCAGGCTGTCCCTTGCCGCAGTTAGGCGTGCCCCACACCTCCCAATGATCCCGGTTGCAAACCGCGTCGCACGAGCCCCAGAACTGCGGCGTCATTCCCGTATAGGTGCAGTTCTTCAGCAACCGGCCCAGTTTTCCCCTCTTGATCTCGTAGCCAACCTCGGTGCCGAACTGAAAGTTGAGCCGTTTGTCGTCAATGGACCAACTGCGGTTCGTCTCCATGTAGAGCCCATCGTCGGTGTCGGCGATCAGGTCGTCGAAGGCCCACTCACCCGGCTCGATGGAGACGTTTGTCATACGGATGAGAGGGATGCGGTTCCAGCCCGAAGCACGCATCGCACCGCCAGAGCAGGCCTGTGCCGCGTCCCATCCCTTAAGGCGCGCCAGTTGCACCGCCGTTTCCCGCGATGTGAGGTAGCCCACGAACAACCCCTCCCGCACCAGTTCCACCCGCTGCGCTGGCACACCCTCGTCGTCCCAGCCGAAGGTACCCAGGCCGCCAGGCAGTGTACCATCGGCGGTGAGGTTGACGGCCGGGGAACCGTAGCGGAGGGTACCGAGTTTGTCGGGCGTGAGGAAACTAGTGCCGGCGTAGGCCGCCTCGGTGCCGAAGACACGGTCCAGTTCGGTGGGATGACCGCACGATTCGTGCACCTGTAGCGCCAACTGGGTGGGGCCGAGGATGAGGGTGGTCACGGCACTGGGGCAGGGAGCGGCGGTCAAAAGCGCCACCGCCTCGCTACCAATCCGTTCGGCGTGGCCCGGGAAATCCATCTTCTGGATGTATTCCCAGCCAGCCGTGCGCTGGTCGCGCCCGAAGGAGTTGGGGTAGGAGCGCTGCTGCACCTCCACATCGCCCACGGCCAGCGCGACGATGCCCCCGCCGGTTTCGACGATCTCCTGCTCGACGAACGCGCCCTCGGTGTTGGCGAACGTCTTGCGTTCTCGCAGGCAGACGAGCGTACTCCGGGCGACTCTCACCCCTGCCACACGCCGCATGCCGCGATCGGCCTCCAGCAGCAGCGCGATCTTCTCCTCGACCGGCACGCTGAAGGGATCAATCTGTACCGGCGTGCGATAGGTGCCGGTGCTGGTCACGGGCGGGCCAATGTCTACCGGTTCCCGCCGGGTGAGGGCGCTGGCGCGGGCAATCTCCACCGCTAACCCCGCCACCCGTTCCACCTCCTCCTTGCTGAGGACAGCGCTGGAGGCGAAGCCCCAGGCCCCCTCGGCGATGAGACGCACGCCGAATCCATGATCCTCCGTCTCGCTCAGCGCCTCGACCACGCCGTTCTTGACGCCGATTACCTGCTCTCGCCGCTCGACGAAACGCACGTCGGCGTAAGTCGCACCGCGCGTGCGCGCTGTGTCCAATGCCAGACTGGCCAACTCTCTCACGGTGCACCTCCGTAAAGCTGATTATGCCACCAAGAGGCCAGTTTGTCCAGTGCGGTTTAGCGGGTAGCCGTCAGTCGCTAGCAGTCAGCGGTTATCCATTTGGTCATTGGACATTGGTCATTGGACATTGATCATTGGTCATTCCCCAGATTCCCCCTTGACAAAAATTAAGTTATATGTTATAATTCTTCATAGATGACTTAATTTTCTTTAGGAGGGTGTGATGTATCCTGTCCCGACTGACTGTCCTGTCTGTCACGACGACCTGCTGGTCACCCGGTTGGTCTGCCGCAACTGCGGCACGGCCCTGGAGGGCCGCTTCGCCATGGGGCGACTCCTCCAACTCACCCCCGAGCAACTGCACTTTGTAGAGGTCTTTATCCGCTGCGAGGGCAAGATCAACCGCGTGCAGGAGGAACTGGGCCTCTCCTACCCCACCGTCCGCAGCCGTCTGGAAGATGTCATCCGCGCCTTGGGCTACGAGGTGGGTAAGGAGCAGGAGGCCGGAGACGAGCACCGGCAGGAGATCCTGGAACAACTGGCCCGCCAGGAGATCTCCTCGGAAGAGGCGTTTCGGCTTCTAGAGGGAAAACAACTATAGATAGTAGGAGGCTTACGAGATGTCCGTACAAGTACTGAAGATTCGTTTCCCAGGTCTGTTGGTGGCTATCTCCGTGGAGCAGCCCCACCGTCGGGCGCTCCCGCGCAAACGGGGCGCGACTATGTGGCCCAACGATTTCCCTCTGTGGCAGGGATAGAGCCCAGCCTGATGAAGTTACAAGCGTAGGAGGAAGAGATGTTCGAGCAGACTATTGAAACGTCGGCAACTCCCCACGTCACTGTCACCGAGTGTTTGGACAACCTGGTGGTGCGAGGATCTGAGGAGCGGCAGGTCACCATTCAAGTACAGGGCGGGGCCAGCAATGCGATCCTGGAGCGGGAAGGGGAGACCTTCACCCTTGTGGCCCGTGCCGGCTGCCTCATATCCTGTCCCCCAGCCACTACCATCACCGTCGGCACCGTGCGGGGGAACCTGAAAATCAAGGGAGTGGAGGGGCCGGTCACCATCGGCACCGTCCACGGCAACGTAAACCTGCGTGCCGTCGGCCCCACTGCTCTGGAGCAGGCCTCCGGGAACCTGAGCGTTCGCCAGGCGGCTGGGGACCTGCACGTGCAGACCCTGAGAGGAAATGCGCGGGTCCACCAGGTGGAAGGCTCCCTCTCCCTGAGCCAGGTGGACGGCAACCTGGTAGCCGAAGGGCTCCAGGGTGGGTTAGCAGCGGAACAGGTCCGGGGGAACGTCCGGCTGGGGCCGCCCTTCTCCCCCGGCGCCACCTATCGGCTGAGCGCCAACGGCAATCTGACGGTTCACCTACTCGCCGACGCCAGTCTCCACCTGGCCCTCCGCGCCGGTGGCGGAGTTCGCTCTCGCATCTCTGACCTGACCTTGGAGGAGGCGGAGGATGAGACCAGGGGCATCCTGGGAACCGGCGAGGCCAGCCTGGAGGCACAGGTCGGCGGGCGTGTCTACCTGCGGCCTCTGGAGCCGGGGGAGGGGCCGGCGGAGGGGCTACCGCTCGACTTCGTGGCCGACCTGGAGGGACTGGGGGCGCAGATCGAAGCCCGCGTCGCTGAGGCGATGGCAGGAATGGCGGCTCGCCTGGAGGAGAGCCTGAGCCACATTGACAGCGAGGAAATCCACCGCCGGGTGGAGCGGGCGACGGAGCAGGCGCTCCGGGCGGCGGGCCGGGCCGGAGAACGGGCCCGGCGAGAGGTTGAGCGAGCGACAGAACGGGCGCGCCGGGAGGCAGAGCAGGAGGCAGAGCGGGCCCGCCTGCGGGCGGAGCGGGCCGAGCGGCGCTGGCGGCGGGTCAGCGGCCGGCGGCCCCGCCCCAAGCAGGAACCGGCAACGGACGAGGAACGCATGCGGGTGTTGCAACTGGTGGAGGAGGGGAAGATCACCACCAAGCAAGCAGCCGACCTCCTGGCTGCTCTGGAAGGCCGGTGACGAATATGAAACACACAGAGCAACATCAACCCAAATGGCAGATTCCGTTTTTCACCATCTGGATCGGCCAGCAGTTTTCATTGGTCGGCAGCAGTGTCTTACAGTTCGCGCTGGTGTGATGGCTCACCCAACTGACCGGTTCGGCAACAGTGCTGGCGATGGCGACGATGATGTGGGTGATCCCCCAGGTTTTCCTGGGCCCTATCGTAGGCGCGTACGTGGACCGTTTGAACCGGCGCGTGGTGATGATCGTGGCGGATGGCCTGATCGCGCTCGTGGCACTGTGGCTGGCGTACATGTTCTGGACCGATACCATGCAGGTCTGGCATGTCTACGCCGCTCTGCTAGTGCGCGCGATTGGAGGCCTCTTTCACTGGTCAACGATGCAGGCTTCGACTTCGCTGATGGTGCCCGACGAGCATCTGACACGCGTGGCGGGCCTCAACCAGACGATGCAAGGTGCGCTGAATGTGATTGGGCCGCCGCTGGGTGCGCTGTTACTGGCGGTACTCCCGTTCGAAGGTATCATGCTGATGGACGTGGGCACAGCGGCGTTCGCCATCTTGCCGCTGTTCTTCGTGGCTATTCCACAGCCGGAACGCACTTTGACAAAGTCAGAAAAGCCATCCCTCTGGTCCGATGTACGTGAGGGGTTGCGCTACGTCTGGGGCTGGCCGGGGCTGTTGGCGATTCTGATCATGGCGACGATGCTTAACTTTGTGGTAAATCCAGCCTTTTCGCTGATGCCGTTGCTAGTGACGGAACACTTCAACGGCGATGCCCCACAGTTGGCCTGGCTGGAGGCGAGTTGGGGGGTCGGCCTCGTGCTCGGCGGACTGCTCCTGAGCGCGTGGGGTGGGTTTCGCCGGCGCGTCTATACCTCGTTGATGGGCCTGATAATCCAGGGCCTGGGTATCATGCTGGTCGGCCTGTCGCCAGCGAACGCGCTCTGGCTGGCAGTGGCTGGCATGTTTGTGGCAGGCTCTATGAATGCGCTCGTCAATGGACCGTTGTTTGCAGCGCTTCAGGCGATTGTGGCCCCAGAGGTGCAGGGGCGCGTGTTCACGGTGGTGGCGAGTATGTCTTCGGCTGCGTTTCCGTTGAGCCTGGCGGTCGCTGGCCCGGTCGCCGACGCGATTGGCCTGCGCCCGTGGTACGTGGTGGGTGGTCTCGTCTGCACGTTGATGGGGCTGGGCGCCTGCTTCGTGCCGGTGATTGTGAATATTGAACAGAACCATAACGGACACGTCGTAGAGGACACTTCCCCGTCCACAAGAGCAGCAATGATGGCTGTGACGGAGATTTAGCAAATCAGGCAGGGCTTGTCATCACATAAGGAGAGCAAGAAATGAGCGATCATCACACAGAACCTTCGGAGGACCGCGTCTTCTTCTTCGAAGAGCAAGTGGTCGTCGTCAATGACTTTGATGCCTCGGGATACATTCTGGATATCGGCGGAGGCGGCGAGGGAGTGATAGGGAAACTGAAAGGCGAGCAAGTTATCGCCATCGATCCCAGCAAGCGAGAATTGGAAGGGGCGGCAGCCGGGTCGCTCAAGATCATTATGGATGCCACCGATCTCCAATTCCTCGATAGCACCTTTGGTGTGGCAACCTCGTTTTTCACCCTGATGTACATCAAGGGGCCTGATCACGAAAAGGTATTCAGTGAGGTTTACAGGGTGCTCATCCCTGGTGGACGCTTCTTGGTCTGGGATGTCATTCTTCCACAATGTCTTGACGAGGAAAAAGACATTGCTGCATTTCCCCTTCTGGTCAAACTGCCCGATGAAGAAATCCGCACGGGATATGGGGCGCTATGGCCGGATGCGGAGCAAGATCTGGCCTACTATGTGCGACTGGCTGAAAACGCCGGTTTCAACGTCGTTGCGCAGAGAGAAGAGAAACGAGTGCTGTTCTTGAAACTGCAAAAGCCGTTAGGAGAACTAGAGACACATGTTTAGTCGCAAACCGCTAGAGCGTATTCGTTATATCTACGCAGAATACCCCCGCCAGTTCTGGGTACTCATCCTGGGCACGTTCATTGACCGAGTCGGCGGGGCGCTCATGTTCCCCTTCCTCACGCTCTACATCACGCGCAAGTTTGGTGTGGGCATGACGGAGGTCGGCGTGATCTTTGGTCTGTTCTCCATCGCCAGCGTGGTGGGCAGCATGTTCGGCGGCGCGCTGACCGACCGCCTGGGACGCAAGAAGATGCTGATCTTCGGCCTGATCGCCAGTGCCTTGACCAGCCTGCTGATGGGACTGGTCAACGAGATCGAATTCTTCTTTGCCAGTGCGTTGTTCGTGGGGCTGTTCGCCAACGCCGGCGGCCCAGCACAGCAGGCGATGGTGGCCGACCTGCTGCCGGAGGAGAAGCGCGCCCAGGGGTTTGGCATCCTGCGTGTGGTAGCCAACCTTGCCGTCACCATCGGCCCGGCGATTGGGGGGCTGCTGGCCGCTCAGTCATACCTGTCCCTCTTCATCTGCGACGCGGTGGCCAGCCTGATCACTGCCGGCATCGTGGCTCTGGCGATACAGGAGACCAGGCCCACTCCCCGCGAGGGCGAGCCCGAGCAGACGATGGCCCAGACCTTTGGCGGCTACCGGGATGTGTTGCGGGACACCACCTTCGTCCTGTTTATCGGGGCCTGCATCCTGATGACGTTCGTCTACATGCAGATGAACGCCACGCTGGCCGTCTACCTGCGGGATACCCATTCCGTCCCCGAGCAGGGCTTTGGCTACATCATCAGCCTCAACGCGGCGCTGGTCGTCCTGTTCCAGTTCTACGTCACACGCCGGATCAGCAAGTATCGCCCGCTGATCGTGATGGCCGTAGGCGCGCTGCTGTACGCCATCGGATTTAGTTTGTACGGCTTTGTCTCGGCCTACGTCTTGTTCCTGGTGGCGATGGTTATCATCACCATTGGTGAGATGATGACCGCCCCGATCTCTCAGGCTCTGGTGGCCCGATTTGCGCCTGAGGAAATGCGGGGGCGGTACATGGCTGTTTTCGGGTTCAGTTGGGTGATTCCGATGACCGTGGGGCCGCTCCTGGCCGGGCTGGTCATGGACAACGGTGACCCGCGCTGGGTCTGGTACGTCGCCGGGATGGTGGGGCTGGTCGCGGCTGTGGCGTTCGCTCTATTGCAGCGCCGGGTCGGGCGACCCGCCAGGCAGGCAGTCCAGGCGACCGAGGTCGTTGCTGCCGTCCGGCGGGGGAAGGTGCGGAGTCCGGCGAGTGAGTGAACGACGACTTGCCAAACTTTGATTGGGAGGAACCTATGGGGAAGCGATTGCGGATATTGGAATTAATTGAAGCGGGGGAGATCAGCATCGAGGAGGGGGTGCGACGACTGGAGGCGCTGGCGGAAGGGGCCGAGACGCCGGATACCCCCGCCCCCCGCCCCAAGTTGGTGCGCTATCTGTGGCAGGCCGCGCTCTGGATAGGGATCGCAACAATAGCGTGGGGCGGGCTGGTGTTGACGAGGGCCTATGCCGGAGAGACCGCCACCGGGCAGCCGGTCTGGGGCTGGATCCTCTTCACCCTCGGCCTGATGTGGGTGGTGCTAGGCTGGTGGCTGCAGCGGGCCCACTGGTTCTCCCTGCGGGTGCGGCAGTCTGATGGCCCCAACATCACCTTGGCTCTACCGCTGCCACTAGGGCCTGTCGCCTGGGTACTACGTATCGCCCGTCCCTTCGTCCCGCAACTCGAGGAGACGGGAGTGGACGAACTGATCCTGGCGATGCGGGAGGAACTGCGCGACAGCCGTTTCTTCACCGTGGAGGTGGACGAAGGAGAGGACGGGGAGCAGGTACAGATATACTTCGGTTAGGAGGCGAAAAATGACGACGATGACTGACGAACGGCTAAAGATCCTCCAGATGCTGGAGGAGGGCAAGATCACGGCGGAGGAAGCCACCACCTTGCTACGAGCGCTGGGTGGGAGTCGGCGCGCTGCCCCAGGAGCACCCAGCCCGGGCGGACAGGGCCGCTACCTACGCATCCACGTGACCGACCTGGCTTCGGGAGCGGCGAAGGTGAACGTGACTGTCCCAATGAGCCTGGTGAGCGCGGGCTTGCGCATGGCGGAGCGGTTCGCCCCAGAGTTCGAGGGGTTCGACATGGATGAACTGGGAGAACTGATCGCCAGTGGCACGATTGGCAAGATCGTGGAGGTGATGGACGAGGAGGACAACGAGCGAGTGGAGATCTATGTGGAGTAGGCCCTATCCGCTACGCAGAAAAATGGGGGGTTGTAAGCACCAAAGAATGTGCTAAAATATAACCCTGGAGGTGTCAGGTGGCTATGGTGGACGAACGGATGCAGATCCTGAAGATGATTGAGAGCGGTCAGATCACCGCCGAGGAAGGGACTCAACTGCTGGAGGCTCTGAAAGGAGAGGGTCGCCGGCAGGAGGAACGCTGGTCAGGCAGCCGGGGAACGGGGCCACGCTGGCTTCGCGTTCGGGTGACCGACCTGGAGACGGGCCAGCGCAAGGTCAACATAAACCTGCCCTGGAGCCTGGTCAGCGTGGGCGCTAAGATGGGGGCCCACTTCGCACCTGCAGAGATTGACCTGGAAGAGGTCATGGAAGCCATCCACGCCGGCGCCGCAGGCAAGATCGTGGATGTGGAGGACGTAGAGGATAACGAACGGGTAGAAATCTTCGTGGAGTGATTCGAACGGGCTGGCTCTGTCCAAAAGCACCCGTGGTGCTGAGACTTCGGAAGTCTCGGAGACCTCCGAAGTCTCACTTCTGCCTCAATACATCCAATCGCCTTGCTCAGGAACCAGCCGCTGCCTTATCGCGAAGTGTTTGCAACCGCTTACTCCTCTTTTTGGCCACTCTTCTGAACGCCATTGGTATCGTGGCCAGCAGCGCTTCCGATCGCTCAGCCACATCCAGGTAGAACTTACAGGCTTGCTCCTCAAGCGCTATGGCTATCCCCAAGGCCTCAGAGTAACCAGCACCTTCTGCCAACGTCGTCTCGACCTCGTAATCCCCCAGGTCCAGGCCTTCAAAAGAGAAACAGGCTTCCAAGGCGTCGGTAATGGTCTCCTGATAAGTCCTGGTCACCAGCGTCTTGTTCTTCCTGCCTTCCTTCGCCAAGGCCAGGAACATCTCCTTATCCTCCCCCCACCTCTCAGCCAGTCCCTCGTAGAACACTGAGGAACTATCCTCGATCCTTTGGGCGAGACTGATGATGGCGGAAGCAGTTACGTTCGACCTTTTCATTTCAGAACCACCTCTGAATGACCACTTTGCTTTCCGTAAAGAAGCGAACTGCCTCCTGGCCTTGCCCATGCAGCGTTCCGAAGAAGGAATCCTTCATTCCGCTGAACGGGAAGAACGCCATCGGCGCGGCTACCCCGATATTAACGCCGATATTACCGCACTCGACTCTGTACTGGAATTCTCGAGCCCACTTGCCGCTGGCGGTGAATATCGAGGCTGCGTTGCCGAAGGGATTGCTGTGGATCATCCCTATGGCCTCATCCAGGCTTCTAGCCTTCATCATATTTGCTACCGGCCCGAAGATCTCTTCCTGGGCAATGGTCATGTCCAGCGTTACGTCCTCGAAAACTGTCGGGCCAACAAAGCACGTGTCGGGCAAATCCCCTACGATTTCTACTTCCCTGCCGTCAAGTCTCAGCCTCGCCCCCTCTTCAATGCCTTTCTCTATATATCTCAGCACCATTTCCTTCTTACCCCTATCGCGCAGGGGGCCCATCTGAACTGCTTCATCGAGCCCATACCCAATACTTATCCTGGAGGCTACAGCGATGAACGCATCCACCACTTTCTCATAGAACTCATCAAGTTCCTGCTCGCTGAGGCCTTCACCGACGACAACGAGATTGGCGTTCGCCAGGCATCGCTGACCGGCGTTGCCATAGAAAGAAGTCATGCACGCTGCCATCGTCCTTTCTATATCAGCATCCGGCATCACCAACGCAAAGTTCTTAGCGCCACACTGGGCAATGACTCTCTTGCCAGTTTCACCACACCTTTTGTAGATAACATCCCTTCCCACTGGCGTTGATCCAACAAAGCACATTCCCTTGATGTCAGGATGATCCAACATCCCCGATACCACCGTTCTTCCACCGTGGACTAGATTCCACACGCCCGGGGGAATGCCCGCTTCCTCTGCCAACTCGACGATTTTGGTCTGGCAAAGCGGATCTTCGCTGGAGGGCTTCAAGACGACACAGTTTCCAGTAGCGATGGCATAGGGCGCGAACCAAAGGCCGATCATAAATGGGAAGTTGAAGGGAGTAATGATCCCGAAAACCCCCAATGGCTGCCTGATGAGGTATTCGTCTATGCCAGCGGCAATATCCTCCAGGCTCTGTCCCATCATCAACGACGGTATCCCTGTAGCCACTTCGACGTTTTCGATCCCGCG
Source organism: Anaerolineae bacterium (assembly GCA_030612585.1). Next base: position 33,453 of record JAUWNP010000010.1, on the reverse strand, counting down.
CCTCGTTTCCCCTCTGGACTCATCAATGGTTTTTCCGTGCTCCATCGTCTGAATCCTGCTTATCTCCTCGAAGTTCTCCTCCAACAGTTCCTTCAGCCTAAAGAGGCATCTCACTCGAGCCAGCGGAGGAGTTCTTCGCCAGTAGGGGAATGCCTCTTTAGCCGCTTCCACTGCCTCGTCAATTTCATCTTTCGTCGAGATAGGGACCCTGGCTATGACCTTACCTGTGGCAGGGTTTACGACGTCCTTAACCTCCCCTTTCGAGTCAACCCACTCGCCGTCTATATAATTCTTGATTTCCAATGTCTCTTTGATTGGTTCCTGTAGAACTGCCATGTTCTTGTGCTCCTTTCTCTAATGATTTGCTTCCACTATTGGGCCGGTCAACCTCTATCGGTGATGTCCAGCACATCGTCGAGGATGCGCAGGCCATCGCGCAGTTCCGCCTCATTAATGTTCAGCGGCGGAACCACAAAGATCCAGTTCCACTTGGAGAAGGTATACATCCCCCGCTCGCGCAGCGCGCCCGGCACCTGGGCCATGACGCCCATTTCGTGCGGTTTGGCATTCCAGGGAGCCAGCGGCTCCTTCGTCTCCCGGTCTTTCACCAACTCGATGACGGAAAACAGCCCAATGCAACGCACGTCGCCCACGCTGGGGTGTTTGGCCTTCAGTTCTTCCAACCCCTCTTTGAGGGTCACTCCCATCGCCCTGGCGTTCTCCACCAGTTTCTCTTCCTTGTAGACCTCGATGGTGGCGACACCGGCGGCTGTGCATACCGGATGACCAGAGTAAGTCAGTCCCATGGGCATTGGCCTGTCGGCAAAGTAATCGGCGATGGCCTTGGAGACAATCACAGCGCCCAGCGGCACATAGCCAGCAGTGATGCCTTTAGCCAGCGTCATGATATCCGGCACCACGTCCCAGTGATTTATGCCGAACCACTCGCCAGTGCGCCCAAAGCCACTCATCACCTCATCGTCAATGAGCAGAATGTCGTATTTGTCGCAGACTTCGCGCATCCGGGGCCAATAGTCATCGGGGGGGATGATGAGGCCGCTCGTGCCGGTGACACCCTCCAACATGAGCGCCGCCACGTTTCCTGGCCCCTCGAACCTGATGACCTGTTCCACGTGTGCAATGCATTCGCGGTGGCAGGTCTCCAACGTCCAGCCGAAGGGACAGCGGTAGCAATAGGGGTCCATCACGTGCACCACGCCGGGAATCAGTGGCTCCACCGGCAGGCGGCGCGGGTCACCAGAGAGGGCCATGGCCCCGGCCGTCGCCCCGTGATAGGAACGGTAGCGGGTGATGATCTTGTTCCGCCCGGTGTAGAGACGCGCAAACTTGATACCGTTCTCGTTGGCCTCGGCTCCGCTCAGTGTGAACAAGGTCTTGCACAGGTCGCCCGGCGTGATCTCGGCCAACAGTTGCGCCAGGCGGCCCTTCGGCTCGCTGGCGATGGCGGGGTAGACGTAGGCCATCTTGGCCACCTGTTCCTGTATGGCTTTGATGATCTTCTGGTTGCCGTGGCCGGCGTTCACGTTCATAAGTTGCGATGAAAAGTCCAGGTACCGCTTGCCGTCACCATCCCAGAAGTAAACCCCTTCGCTGCGGGTGGCTGAAATTGGGTTGACCTTGCTCTGAACAGCCCACGTAAAGAACACGTACTCGCGGTTCAGATTGATGATCTCTTCGCTCGTCACGTTTTCACTCCTTCTCTACCAGTTTACCCATCTACTAACTTATACTCTCGCCGCGTAACTGCCCTCAATGGCCCGGATCGTCGTCACGATAAACTCATTGATCGGTGTGGGTATACCCAGCCGCTTCCCTTCGCGGACGATAGCCTCGTTGATGACGCCGATTTCGGTGGGGACGCCGCGCAGCACGTCTTGTAGCATAGAGGCCCGGTTGGTCGCCGTGGCGCGGGCCACTTCCTGCACGCGACCCAGCGGGTCATCGTAGGGTAGCGAGATGCCTTTGGCCCGGCATACGGCCTCAGCCTCTGCCACGGCCTGGGCCGTCAACGCGCCGGCGGCGGGGATCTCCACCAACTGGCCATTGGGCACGCGCAGAATGGCCGTGAGCCCGTTGATGCCGACGTTGATGATCAACTTGCCCCACACCAGACTCTCCAGGTCGTCGGAGAGGTGCACCTCGAACCCCGCCTGCTCAAAGACGGCGGCCACCTCTGACAGGCTCGCGGCAATCTCGGGGCGGGTGGCAATGTGGGTGGGGCCACAGCCAGCGTGGCGCACGCGCCCCAGCCCCAGCAGCGTCGCCCCGTGCGAGGTGACGCCAGCCACGACCCGATCCGCGCCCAGCACCTCGGCCATCGTCTCACCGTTGCCGACACCGTTTTGCAGCGTCAGCGCCAGCCCGCCGGGAGCCAGAAAGCGGCTGGCCCACAGGCTGGCCTGTCGCGTACCGTGTGACTTGACAAAGATGATGACCAGGTCAACTTCCGGCACAGCGGCGGGATCGGTGGTGGCGGTCACGGGGATAGTCGTCTCGCGCCCGTCGAGTTCGACGATGCGCAGCCCATCCCGTTGCATGGCAGCCACGTGCTCAGCCCACGGATCCAGCAACGTCACCTCTGTCACCGCCGACAGTGTGCCGCCAAACAGGCTCCCCATCGCGCCCGCGCCCACAACTGCTATGCGCATCGTCATTTCATACCTCTTTCCGTCAAGGCTACTCGCCAAATTCCTTCAACAAGGCCTGCAGAACCTCATCGCTCATGCTGTAGCCGTGTTCGGGGCCGGGGAAGGTGCCGGCGACGACCTCGTCCCGATAACTCTCCAGCGCCTCGATGATGGAGGAAAAGGTATTGGTGTACTGCTTGACGAACTTGGGCACAAAGCGGTCAAAGAGGCCAATCAGATCGTGAGTGACCAGCACCTGCCCATCGCAGTCTGGCCCAGCGCCGATGCCGATGGTGGGGATACCTACGCGCTCGGTGATGAGCCTGGCCACCGGGCCAGGGATCGCCTCCAGGATGAGGCTGAACGCGCCGGCCTCCTCCAGCGCCAGTCCGTCGTCAATGAGGGCTTTGGCGGTGGCGATGTCCTTGCCCTGCACACGGTAGCCGCCCAGTTTGGAGATGGTCTGGGGCGTCAGGCCGATGTGGCCCATCACCGGGATGCCAGCGTCCACGATACCCTTGACGGCAGGGGCCATGTCGCGCCCACCTTCCAGTTTGACCACGTCCATACCGCCCTCTTTGAGAAACCGCCCTGCGTTGCGGATGGCCTCTTTCACGTCCACCTGATAGGACATAAAGGGCATGTCGCCTACCAACAGGGGATTCTTCGCCCCTCGCGCCACGGCCTTGCAGTGATGCAACATCTCGTCCATTGTCACAGCCACGGTATTCTCGTGGCCCAGCACCACCATGGCCAGCGAATCGCCCACCAGGATGATGTCTATGCCCGCCTGGTCCACCAGCAGCCCGGTAGGGTAATCGTAGGCGGTGAGCATGGTGATCGGTTCGCCCTTTTCCTTTTTGCTTTTCAAACTCAAGATCGTAACTTTTTTGCGACTCACTGGTTCCTCCTTACGCATTGCGTCAAAAGTGATGCCTCGCTGCATGGGACGCCCCCGATACGGGGGCCTGGAGCGGATACGTGCGACTTTTGCTCACTGGCTCCTCCTTACAGATTGTTCAGAGCTGAACCCATCCGACGGTTTACCTCGCTCTTGGCAGATGCGTTTACCTACGTCGAGGATGTAGCGTGCCAGCGATTGCCCTGCCTCCTCGGCACGCCCGTTCTGGATGTGCTCGACGACCTCGGTGTGAAGGCGCACCACCTCGTCGGCCGGCAGGCAGAGTATGCTGGTCAGGTCAACGAAGGTGCTGATTTGAGTTGTCATACTCAGCCAGATGGCCAACAGACGCGAATGGCCTGACGCACGGCACAACGTCTCGTGGAATGCCATATCGAGGGCGGCCAGGCGGGCGAGATCACCTTCGCGGGCGGCCTGGGCCATGTCGGCCACGGCCTGTTGCAGTTGCGCCAGCATCTCCGCCGATGCCTTCTCCGTGACGATGCGCACCGCCAGACTCTCGATGGCCGCCCGTAGCGTGTAGATTTCCCACAGGTCGGTGGCAGAGATCTCGGTGACGAAAGTGCCCCGGTGCGGTTCGCTCACCACCAACCCCTCGGTTTCCAGTTGGCGCAGCGCCTCTCGCACCGGCGCCCGACTGATCCCCATCTGCTCGGCGATGTCACTCTCCACCAATCGCTGGCCTGGCTTCAGATCGCCGCGCGAAATCGCCTGCCGGATGGCCGACAGGGCTGCCTCCCGCAATGATTTGTGGGGAACTTGTTTGAAAACCTGCATGCCCATTTGGCCTATTCCGCCCTGAAGTCGTTGTGAATACCTGGAGTTTTTTCGTTTTTAGGAGGTTGACGATTGGACTCGTTGATGGTATAATGTAGACATTCGACAATCCTTGAATAAATCATAGCATAATAAATCCGATTTGTCAACGTCTCAGAGAGAACAGAGGGGGGGGAAGCGTTGTCTGTTACATCGGTGGAACAGATTGTTAAGATTCAAGGTCTCCATTTTTACTACAATCCCCAGTCCGAATACCCTATTCATGCCCTAAAAGGAATAGACCTGGATATTTCACCCGGCGACTACCTGGTCATCGTCGGGCACAACGGCTCTGGCAAGTCCACGCTGGCCAAGAACATCAACGTTCTATTGCGGCCGACGGAGGGCAACGTCTGGGTCAAAGGGATGAACACGCGGGAGCGAGCGAACACGCTGGCCATTCGTAGCACCGTAGGCATGGTCTTTCAGATCCCCGATAACCAGATCGTGGCTACAGTCGTCGAAGAAGACGTGGCCTTTGGCCCGGAAAACCTGGGCGTGCCGGAGGATGAACTTCGGGAGCGGGTCGAGTGGGCGTTGGGCGTGGTGGACATGCTGGATTACCGCCAGCGGGCTCCACACCGGCTCTCGGCCGGGCAGAAGCAGCGGGTGGCCATCGCCGGCGTCATGGCGATGAAGCCAGAAGTGCTGATACTGGACGAGTCCACGGCCATGCTGGATCCTGAAGGGCGGCGGGACGTGTTGGCGGCCGTGCGCAAATTGAACGACGATGGAGTGACAGTTATCGCGATCACCCATTTCATGCACGAGGCCGCCGAAGGGGACCGGGTCATCGTTATGGAAGAGGGCAAGATCGTCATGGCGGGGACGCCTCACGAGGTGTTTACCCACGTCGAAGAGTTGCGTGCCCTGCAACTGGACGTGCCGCAGACGACGGAACTGGCCTATCGGATGAACCAGCGCGATCCTACCTTCCCGCCAGACTTGTTGCTGGTGAACGAGGTGGCCGACGAGATCCAACGTCGCGTCAACGGGAGGGATGGGGTATGAGCGAGCAGCCATTCATCAAGATCAACGACCTACATCACACCTACATGCGCGACACTCCACTGGAAGTGCCAGCTTTGCACGGCGTGAGCATGGAGATTCACAAGGGCGCATCGGTGGGCATCATCGGCCGCACAGGGGCAGGAAAATCCACGGTGGTGCAGCACTTCAACGGTCTCATTCGCCCCCGGGAGCCGGGCAAAGTTTTCGTGGACGGGCAGGACCTGAGCAATCCCAAGGTAGACGTCCGCTGTATTCGACAAAAGATCGGCCTGGTGTTTCAGTACCCGGAGCAGCAGTTATTCGAGCGCTTGGTGGGCGACGACATCGCCTTTGGTCCCAAGAAGTTGGGTATGGAGCAAGCCGAGCGCCGCGAGCGCGTCAAGTGGGCTATGGAGATGGTGGGGCTGGACTTTGAGGAGTTCAAGGATCGTTTTACCTTCTCCCTGAGCGGTGGCGAGATGCGGAAGGCCGCCCTGGCGGGCGTCCTTGCGCTCCAGCCGGAGGTGCTCATACTGGACGAATCCACCTCCGGCGTGGACCCGCGCAGCCGCAAGGATCTTCTTGAGCGATTGTTTGAGTTGCACAGAAATCATGGCCTTACGTTGATCTTCGTCTCGCCCAACATGGAAGACATAGCCGAACTGGTGGATCGCATCTACGTCATGGACGAGGGGCGCGTGGTGATGAGCGGCACCACCCGCGAGGTCTTTTCTCAGCCGGAGAAGTTACGCGAGCATGGGCTGGGCGTGCCCCAGGTGACAGAAATAGCACACGAACTGATCGCCCGGGACATAACAGTGGAGCAAATTCCGGTGACGGTGGAAGAAGGGGTGGAAGAAGTATGGAAGATTTTGAATTCCTGAGAAATATCACCATCGGCCAGTATCTGCCCGGCGACTCGATCATTCATCGCCTGGATCCCCGCACCAAGCTCTCGGTCTTTTTGTTCATCGTCCTGGCCATCACGTTCAGCATCTCTTATTCAGCCAACATTGTCCTCGTGCTGGTCACGCTGCTAATGGTGCTTCTTTCGGGGATCTCCCTGCGCTACATCTTTTCTGGCATCAAGCCGGCTATACCCCTCATCATCGTCCTGGCCATCCTGCAACTTCTATTCTACGGTGGCGCCTTCACGCCGTATGGCGCGGAGACCCGGACGCTTTTCAAGTGGGGCTGGATCCACATCACCAACGGCAGCGTGCAACTGGTCATCGTCTCCACGATGCGCTTCGTCGAATTGCTCTTTTTGACCAGCCTGTTGACCAACACCACGACGTTGACCAACATCACCCACGGCATGGAGAGCCTGCTGCGGCCGTTTTCCAGAATCGGCGTGCCAGCGCACGAACTCTCGCTGGTGGCGACCATTGCCCTGCGCTTCGTGCCGCTCCTGGGCGAGCAGTTGGAGATCATCATGAAGGCGCAGGCCTCTCGTGGCGCCGACATCGCCCACAAGGGGAAACTCCAGTTTGTGACGACGGCACGACAGGTAGCCGTACTCATCGTACCGCTCTTCATTGACGCTCTCCGCCGTGCCGAAGACCTGATCCTGGCCATGCAGGCCCGTTGCTACATCGGCGGCCGAGGGCGCAGCAGTTTCATCCGTCTCAAGTTTGCAGGAATAGATTACGCCGCTTGCGCGCTCGGTCTGCTTTTCTCCGTGGCTATGTTGGCCTTCCGCGATTACTTCCCGTTCTAGTTCAGAGGAGAGAGGAGAGTATGCTCATCGATCTTGAGAAAAGAGTGTTGTCTCTGGTGGATGAGGACGAGGTGATCCGCTGGACGCAGGAGTTAGTGCGTATCCCCAGTGTCTATCGCCCGGAGAAGGGCGAGGCCGAGGAACCGGCTGCCCGCTGGGTGGAGGCCCGGCTCGAGGAGATCGGATTGGAGACGGCGTTCGAGTTCGTCGAGCCAGGGCGACCCAATGTGATCGGCATCTGGCGCGGCGCGGAGGGGGGCAAGACCCTCATGTTCGAGGGCCACACCGACGTCGTCACCGAAGGAGACGTGAGCCAGTGGACGTATCCTCCCTTCGAGGCCGAGATCGTGAATGGCAAGATGTACGGTCGAGGCGCGAACGATATGAAGGGCGGCCTGGTGGCGGCCATCTGCGCCATCAAGGCTATCGTCGAAAGTGGCGTCAAACTGGGCGGAGATATCCTCATCGGCGCGGTGTGCGATGAGGAAGGCCGCATGATCGGCATCAAGCACTTCGTCAAGCAGGGTTGGGCTGACAACGTAGACGCGGCCATTGTTTGCGAGCCGGAGGAGAACCACCTCTGCATCAGCCAAAAGGGCGTCATGTGGATGCGGGTCACAGCCACAGGCAAGATGGCCCACGGCTGCATGCCGCTCACCGGCGTCAACTCGGCCTATCCTATGGCGGAGTTACTGGTAACGGTGCAGGGGATAGAAGCGGCCCAGATCGCCGAACATGGCCGGCACGAGTTCCTGGGCCAGCCCAGCATCACGCCCACTATCCTGCGCTCACCGGTGCGCGGCGAGCCGCAGAACAACGTCATGCCAGCGCAGACGGAGGCCATGTTGGACATCCGCCTCATCCCTGGCCAATCGCCAGAGGAGATTGAGGCCAGGATCAAGGCCGCCTGCGATACCATCCACGCCAGGGACGAGCGGGTCGCCTTTGAGGTGGAGGTGCTGGAGGCGCGTGCACCAACCGCTACCGACCGGGACGAGCCGGTCGTCAAGGTGCTGGATCAGGCTTACCGCGACCTGACCGGCAAGGAGCCGGTCTATGGCGGCGTGCCCGGCTCCACCGACGGCACGATTCTTTATAGTTGGGCCGGCGTGCCCATCGTCACCTGTGGTCCTGGCGACATCTACATCCCCCATCACGTAGACGAATGGCAGAGCCTGGACGAGTTGGTTGAAGCGACCAGACTCTACACCGTAACAGCGATGCGTTTTTTAGGCGTGGTGGAAGAGTAGAGATAGAGTAACTCTTGCCCTGGGTGAGGGTTTATAACTAGGGAAGCGCAATGCACAACGCCATTACCGATGTAGAAGGTATCAAGGTAGGTCACTATACTGACCGTGAGGGCATCACCGGTTGCACGGTGGTGCTCTGCGAGGGCGGGGCTGTGGGCGGCGTGGACGTGCGCGGTTCCGCGCCTGGCACCCGCGAGACCGATCTGATGCGCCCGATGAACTGGGTGCAAGAGGTTCACGCCGTGGTGATCACCGGCGGCAGCGCCTATGGTCTGGACGCGGCGAGTGGTGTTATGCGCTACCTGGAGGAGCGCGAAATTGGCTTTAACGTCGGTGTGGGGGTGGTGCCCATCGTACCGGCGGCGGTGTTGTTCGACCTGGCCATCGGCGACCCGAAGGCCCGTCCCGACGCCGAGGCGGGCTACCAGGCCTGCCAATCGGCAACCAGCGGCCCGGTGGCCGAAGGCAGTATCGGCGCGGGGACGGGGGCCACGGTGGGCAAGTTGCTGGGGCCTAAGTTCGCCACCAAGAGCGGCCTGGGCACGGCCAGCGTCAAGATCGGGAAAGGCATCGTCGTGGGGGCCATCGTCGCCGTCAACGCCTTTGGCGATGTGGTGGATCCGGACAGCGGCGCTATCATCGCCGGCACGCGCAAGCCGGTTATCGGCGGGTTTGTGAACACCGTGAGACGGATGCAGGGCGACCTGGGGCAGACGCTCCTCGGTCTTGCCAACACCACGCTGGCCGTCGTTGCCACCAACACTTACCTGACGAAAGAGGCGGCCAACAAAGTGGCCCAGATGGCCCAAGACGGCCTGGCGCGGTCCATCCGCCCGGTGCACACCATGTTCGACGGCGACACGATCTTTGCCCTGTCCACCGGAAAGCCGCCGAAGAAAGGCAGTGGTGCCAATCCCGCAGTCACCACAGCCGTGGGTATTGCTGCCGCCGAGGTGCTGGCCCAGGCTGTGTTACAGGCGGCGCAACAAGCAGAGTCCCTGGGTGGCGTTCCGGCGATCCGAGATTTAAAATCGTGACGCAGAGGTATCTTTTCAATACCTTGGGGTAAGGGCAGCGTAGGGCGGTTTTGCTAACCGCCACAGGGTCGGATAGCAAATCCGACCTACTTTCGCCCCACCTTTTTGAGAAGATACACGCAGAAGATGTGTTAGCCACGCGAGAAACGCAACTGGTTTACTTGGGAGGTAATCAAGAATGAGCCAGTTTCAGAGCCCTATGCGTGCATGGCCTGGCCTGCAAGAATACGCTCGGACAGTTACCCTGACACCCAGTGGCTTGCATTTGTACGTGTACGATGCTGGCGCATCCGAGTTGCCAGTTGCCATACTCCTCCACGGCCTAGGAGATGAAGCAGATACCTGGCGGCACATTGTCGAGCCACTGTCTGCGCGTTATCGCGTTGTTGCCCCGGATTTGCCGGGCTTTGGCCGCAGCGATAAACCGATGCGCGCCTACACCGTGCCGTTCCTGTGTGATACAGTGTTGGAATTGATGGACACGCTATCCATTGCCAGCGCAACGTTAATTGGCAGTTCGTTCGGCGCAGTGATTGCGCAGTTTATCGCGCTTGAGCACTCAGAACGCGTGCGTGGCCTGGTATTGATCGGCGGCATGCTGTTGACCCGTAAGCAACCACTGAGTCTGACAATGCTATTGTTCTTGTTGCCCGGCATTGGCGAATGGTTGTACACCCGTTTACGCAAAGATCCTCAGGCTGCCTTTGAGACACTGCGCAGTTACTATGCTAATCTCAATGAATTGCCCGAGGCAGATCGCAACTTCTTATTTCAACGCGTGAACGAACGGGTGTGGAGTGATGGTCAGCGGCGTGCCTACTTTTCGGTACTGCGGCATACGGCTATGTGGGTGATGAAACAGCAAGGTGGCCTGGAGGAGAAGCTCGCACAACTGACGACACCCACACTGGTGATTTGGGGCGAACACGACCAAATGATGTTGTTGGAGAATGCACACGCCCTTTTGGACATTCAATCTTCGGCCAAGCTAGTCACCATACCAGGGGCGGGCCACATACCACAACAAGGGCGTCCGCAAGCACTTTTGGACACCATTTTGGAGGACCAGCGGTTGGCTTGATGCGCTTTCAGGAGGAAACACACACGAACACTTACGCTTGTCTGACAGCAAGGTCATATCATCCAGAGTCAGTTGGTTCAGCAAACCGTGGCTTGTCAAAGTAAGTGTATCTTCTCAATATTTAGGGGGGGATGACGACTGTAGGGCGGTTTTGCTAACCGCCGTCCGGTCGGATAGCAAATCCGACCTACACCCGCCCCAATTTTTTGAGAAGATGCAAGTAAGTGTTGTTGCGGTTGCTCGATTCTTGGCATAGTGCCAGCGCGGCTAACACCTGCTGGTGTGTCCTGAAAGCTGTCGTCTGCTAGCCAGTGATTGTGAGAGGAGGTGTGGATGGATTGACACCGGACAGAGTTGTCGTGTCGTGTGGTTGAAACATTCGTTGTTCGTTTCATCCGTTCAAGACTGGGAGCAAGTTCCCTGGCCTGGGAACTCGCCAAATCATCTCAAGGAGGAATATATCATGGAAGAAGGAAAGACTCTTTCTGTACGCAAGATCGTCATCGCTGGCGTGCTGGCAGCCATTGCCATCCTGCTGGGAGTGACGCGCCTGGGCTTCATCCCGGTACCTACGGCGGCGGGTAACGCCACCATCATGCACGTGCCAGCCATCATCGGTGGCATCATGGAAGGGTGGCTCGTTGGAGGGATCATCGGCACCATCTTCGGCCTGTTCAGCTTCCTCCAGGCGACGACGCCGCTGTTCAAAGACCCACTTGTGGCAATCCTTCCGCGCATCTTCATCGGCATCACCACTTACTTCGCCTACGTGGGCTTGAAAAAGATCAACGAGTACCTGGCCCTCATCGTCGCTGCAGCGGTGGGCACGCTGACCAATACCATCCTGGTGTTGGGTATGGCTGTGATTCGCGGCTACATGGCGGCCGGCGTGGCCTGGACAGTCGGTGTGACCCATGGCCTTCCCGAGGTCGTCGTGGCAGCCATCATCACCGTTGCCGTCGTCGTGGCCTGGAAGCGCATCGAGACCGGGCGCGGCGAGGCCAAGATGTAGTCCTACCCGATGAATTGATCTGCCAGGCAAGAACAGCAGACAGAAAGCCGGCGCCCTCATTCCGGGGGCGCCGGCTTTCATAGTAATCCAAACTCGGTTATTTTAACCGGCTGAGAACCATAATGGTCAGGTCGTCGGAGGGAGATGTGTCGCCGACGAAGGCGACCACCGAGTCGTCAATGGCGTCCAGCATCGCCTGGGCCGAACCGGCGGCGGCGGCCTGGATGGTCGCCTGCAGCCGTTCTTCGCCGTAGATATCGTCCTGTGGAGAAAAGGCCTCGGTGACGCCGTCGGTGTAGAAAATCAAGTGGTCGCCTGGCTTCAGGGAGACGCTCCGCTCCTCCAGGCGAATTCCTTCTAGCACGCCAAGCGCCATCCCCCCCGTGCCGAATCGTTCCAATTCCCGCGTGTGAGACCGCAACAACAGCGGCGGATTGTGCCCGGCGTTGGCGTAGGCCAACTCACCCGTCTCCAACGACAGAACCGCGTAAACAGCAGTGACGAACATGCCGTGTTGGGCATCGGGCACCAGCAGATCATTGACGCGAGCCAGGGCGGCGGCGGGCGACATCTCTTCCAGAGCCGCCGCTCGCACCAGGGCGCGCGTGAGTGCCATAAAGAGAGCGGCTGGCATTCCCTTGTCGGCCACGTCGGCGATGACCAGCCCTAACCATCCGCCGGGCAGATCAAAAAAGTCGTAGAAGTCTCCGGCCACCTGGCGGGCAGCGCGCCAGACGACCGCCAGTTCCCACCCGGGCAGGTGAGGCAACTGGCTGGGCATAAAGGTTTGCTGGATCTCGCGGGCGAGTTGCAATTCGCGCTCCAGCCGCTCGCGCTCGGCCATTTCTTGCTGGAGCCGGTCGTTTTGCATAGCCAGGGCTGCCTGGTGCGCGATTCCTGTGATGATCTCCAGTCGCCTCTCACTGGAGCCACGTGGCGTGCCGGTTTCCTCTATCAGCATCACACCGAGCACGTCGCCCTTCACCGAGAGAGGGACACCCAGCAGCGCGTGGGGCTCCCCCTGCGGGGGCCTCACGAAATCGGAGATAAAGTCAGGCGGGGTCAGATCGTCTCCCCCAGAGTGGACAATCAGGCTGTCGCGCTCACGGACGGCATCGAGGAGGAAGAAGTCACCAGGCGCGTAGCGCCGGGCCAGGAACGCCGTTTCCGTGTCACGGGGGACCCCGTAGGCCTGTGTTGGCCGGAAGACAGATTGGTCATCATCCCACAAGAAAAAGATGCATCGCTCGACGCCGACCAGGATGGGCACGATACGGACGATGGCACTCAGAATGTCGTCCAGATTATTCAAGCTGGCCACCGCCTGCGCCACCTGGAGCAATGCGGCCGACACGTAGGCTTCCTCCTGCTGTGCTTCCCGCAGCCCGGTATTTTCGACGGCGGCTGCTGTCTGGAGAGCAATCCCCTGAATGATCACCAGTCGTTCATCGCGGAGCGTCCCCACGGCGCCGAACTCGGACCAATCGCTCTGATAATCAATCAGCATCGCGCCCAGCACCTCACCTTGGGCGAGAAGGGGCAGCAATAGTAGCGACTCGAAACCGAGCGCCCAGACAACTGGACCCGACAGCCTGGAATCGGTCGTCACATCATAGATGAAGATGGGAGCCCTATCTAGGCGCAGGTCGTCGAAAGCCGGCTCGTCGCCCAGCGCGATGTGCCACTGGTCAAAGGTAGACTGCTGGGCCGGGCTGAGTCCATAAGCAGCGGCCGGCACAAAGGCTGCGGTGGGTTCATCCCACAAGAGGATGGCACATCGGTCCACGCCGACCAGCATCGGCATGAGGTGGACCACGGTCTCGAGTACCTGGTCGAGGGTGGTCAGCGATCGGGTGGCTTCGGCCACCTGAAGCATCACCGTCGAGATCCGGGCCAGTTCCTGGGTTTCCTGGTACAGGCGGGTGTTTTCGATGGCGACGGCGGCATAGGAGGCGAAGGCAGCTGTCATCGCCCGAGACTCAGCCCCGTAGCGTCCGGGGGTGTGGTGGGCCAGGGTCAGCAACCCCAGTCGCCGGTCGCCGCTGCGCAGCGGCGCGGCGATGGCGGAGTAGTCAGGTGGAAACCCCAGGGTGGATCCCAGCGGCTCAAAAGGGGACTGGGTGGTACGAATGGTGGGTTGGTCTGCGCGCAGCGCCTGGCCGAGCCAGGGGCTGGTGGCGGGCGAGAAGTCGCTGGTGCACACTTCCGCCGCGTAGCCGTGAACAGCGGCCAGGCGCAGGTCATCATCGTGCAAAAGCCATACGGCGGCCGCGTCGCAGGAGAGGGTGCGCTCTAACTCGGCCAGGATGGCGTCGAGCACCTGGTCGAGTGCCACGCCGGCGGAGAGGAGACCAGCCACCTCTCGCATACTGTCGGCGACCTGGCGTCGCCATTGCTCCGAACGATACAGGTTAGCGTTGCGAATAGCGATGGCCACGCTGTCGGCCAGAGCCTCGAATAGGAAGCGGTCGTCGTCGCCAAAGGCGTCCCGGCTGTCGCCCCGCACGTCGAGCACACCCAGGACTTGGCCACCGAAGGCGAGGGGCACGGTTAGTTGGGCACGTGTGTTGGCCGGCGGTAGCCCCGATGGGCGATAGCGGGGATCGCTGCTCACGTCATTGGCAAGTACCGTTTCCCCGTGGCGGGCCACCCAAGGGACAATGCCCTCGGAATCGTCCAGGCTGCAAGCCGGGCCACCTCCCTCTGGCTCCCCTCTGGGAGGAGGGAGAGGTAGACCAGCCCGATAGACTATTTGCCGGTGAGCGTGGTCTACGGTGAAGAGATGCACAAAGGGATACCCAAGCCGCTTGTGAATGAGTGTCACCACTTTATTGAGCAGGGTGTCCAGGTTCAGGATGGACGTAATGGCACGGCTGATTTCGGCCACGGTCGAGAGTTGATCGGCACGGCGTCGGAGGTCCTCGTGGAGCCGGGTGGCCTGCAAGATAATGGCCGCTTGGGTGGCCAGGTCGTCGAGAAGTTCGACCTCAGCGTCACTGAAAGGCGGGCCTCCGGGACGTTTCACCTCCAACACGCCCAGAATGGTGTCACGGGCGAGTAACGGCATGGCGATGGCCGGCGCGGGGGCCTTTTCGACCTCTCCACTGTCGAGGGCACGCCGCAGCAAGTCGGACGGGGGCTCGGCGGGAAATGACGTTGATTCCTCGGAACCTGGCTGATGGTGAAACGGCTCGGCCAGCCAGAGGTCGGCCTGGCCTCTCACCAGCCGAGCAGCCGCCTCCACGATGAATTCCCGCTGGGCAACGACCGTCGGCTGGGCTGCCAATTGCTCGCCCAGGTTGAGGAATTGTCGCCACTCCAGGCACTCGGCCGGCTGTGATGTGCCGCTCAAGGCAGAGCCTCCTTGCGCTTCACCATCGTCAACACGTTGCCCGAACCCGGCGTGAACTCAAAATGAACTTCATCCATCAGTTGACGCATGAAGTATAACCCCAGGCCACCGCATCTGCGTTCCTCAAGGGTGGCGTGGAGGTCTGGTTCGGGCACGCTGGTGGGGTCGAAGGGACGGCCGTGGTCGCGGAGCGTCACGGTCAGCTCGCCGTCTTTGATGCGACAGGTACACTCGATGATCCCGTGCCCTTCGCCGCCATAGGCGTGTTCGATGATGTTGGAGCAGCCCTCGTCCACCGCCATTTGCACCGCGCAGATGGCACGT
Source organism: Anaerolineae bacterium (assembly GCA_030612585.1). Next base: position 18,301 of record JAUWNP010000010.1, on the reverse strand, counting down.
GCGCCCAGCCCGGCGGCCTCGGCAGCGCGAATGACGAACTCACTGATGGCAGCCAGACTATCGAACCGACCGGGAAAGGTAATTGTTTGCGAGGTGTCCATACTGAAACATAAAACGTGAAGCATGATCCGGCCCCAAAATGGAGTCGTCCTTACGCCTCACGTTTTGTGCCAGGAGAGTAGCCGGCGCCCGTCAGCAGTCTTTGGCGCTAGCGGCTGTCAGTAGCCTTCAAGCATCAGCGCTAAAAACTCCCGACCGCCTCGACGGCATCATCGAAGAGTTTGAAGAGCGGCACAAAGCCCGCCAGGTCCAGAGCCTCGTAGATTCGCTGGGGCACATTGGCCAGGACCATCTCCCCTCGATTCCAACGTTTACACGTCTTCTGCACGTCAATCATCACCCGCAAACCGGCACTGGAGACGTAATCCGCGCCGCCCATATCGAACACGATTTTGAATCGCTGTGCTTCGTTGATTGCGCTGAATGCCTCTGCCAATTGCGGCGCGGTTTGGCTGTCAATGCGGCCGGTCGCTTTGACCAAATCGCAGCGCTTGAACTGGGTGGTGGTGACTTCCATAATTAACCTCCTGTCTGCTCTGGTATTCGAAACCTGCCCAAGACTCACAGAATGATTATATCACAATCTCTGTCATAGAACAAAGTAGGGGGTAACGGCCTTCGCGGAGGGCGGGATGGACGCTGGGGTTCATTGGATAGCGGATGTGGGCTGGTAGCCTTGACGGTGAGGCTAAATGGGAGTACAATTTACCCTGCAAGACTGAGAAGGCCAGAGGGGGCCGAGGAAGTCCGAGGCAAAAAAGACGATGCCGCTATACGAGTACAAGTGTTCCGATTGCGAGATGCGCTTCGACGCCTTGCGGGTGATGTCGGATGCGGATGCGCCCATTGCCTGCCCCAAGTGCGGCAGCGAGAACACGTGCCGTGCGATTTCGCTATTCTCGGCCATTGGAAGTGAGGGGGTGATCGCGGGAGCGGGGGCGTCGTGCGGTTCCTGCACGCCCTCGGCCTCGTGCGCCACCTGTGGCCTCAAGTCGTCACGCTAGGCCAGACAGACACGAGTACCGGGCCGCTGCCGGGAAGGTAGCGGCCTTTTGCATTGCCCAGGACTCGCGTTAGCCGGCCTCCCACTCGCGAATGGCGTCTTGGATGAGTGCCCGCACCTGAAGATCGGGGATATCGTTCACCGCGTCGAAGGTTTGCAGGCCCACGTGGACGCAGAGGCCACCGTCTTCGCCGGTAGTCAGGCGGATGCTGTGCCTGGCCATTTCCGGCTGCTCCCGCAACCGCTGCCGCACCAGGTCGTTGATCTCGTCTGCCGGGGTCAGCAGCGGCTCCAACTGGCGAGGGGGCGTGCGCCTCCTCGGTCGACCACGCAGTCCAGACGGCTTGTCCAAGGAGAACAGATCACTCTGGCGCAATTGCTCCAGAAAGGCTTCTTCATCCACAGTGGATCGCCTGGGAGCAGGCTGAGACGGCGACTGCAACGTCGAGGGAAGCCAGCCTTCGGCAAACGTTAGCACGGCCTTAAGGGCTGTGATCGTTTCGCGCCCCACCTGTGGCTCGGTGATCTCCAGCAGGCGGCGGTAGCGTTGGCCCTGCACGAAGACAGCCAGCCTACCCTTCTTCGTGCGTGAGACGCGCAGCAATTCTTGCTCGCCTGCCGGTGCAGGGGCCTCTGATTCCCCTTGTGCCGTGGCGGCAGGCAGCCGGCGATGCTGCCTCTTGCTTTTCCCCCCCACACTGATATAACTGACGGTCCACGTGAGCAGACCCCCGGCCAGGGCGGAAACGACCGCAACGACTAATATCAAAAACTCTGGAGGTAGTGCGTCCATAGGTGCTCTAATGATACCACAGATGGCGCGGTGTGTCTATAGGACATAAGTCGCATATAAGTAACTTTGGGTTACCGGTTTCCGGCAATCTGAGGTATAATAAGAGCCGGTCGAGTGTTACATTTTAACGCAATTGCGTCTTACGGTTTACGTCAAATGCCACCTATTTTCCCGTTTACTGCTATCGTCAGACAGGAGCGCATGAGGCGCGCCCTGATACTCAACGCTATTCACCCCCAAATCGGCGGAGTGCTCATCCGGGGCGAGCGCGGCACAGCGAAGTCTACTGCCGCACGCGCGCTGGCCGCGTTGCTGCCTGAGATCGAAGCAGTCGCCGACTGCCCCTTCGGCTGCGACCCCGACCAGCCGGTGACCTGGTGCACCGAGTGCCGCGAGCGGGCCGAAGCGGGTGAGGAACTGCCCCGTGCCCATCGGCGCACCCGCTTCGTGGACCTGCCCGTCAGTGCAACCGAGGACCGCGTCGTGGGGACGCTGGACATTGAGCGTGCCATCCAAAAGGGAGAGCGACACTTCGAGCCAGGAGTCCTCGCCGCAGCCAACCGGGGCGTCCTCTATGTGGACGAGGTCAACCTGCTGGATGATCACGTCGTGGACCTACTGCTCGACGCGGCGGCGATGGGGGTCAACGTCGTCGAGCGAGAGAGCATCTCCTTCAGCCATCCTGCACGCTTCATCCTCATAGGCACGATGAACCCGGAGGAGGGGGACCTGCGCCCACAACTTCTCGACCGCTTCGCGCTCTGCGTGGACATCCAGGGTATCCGCGACCCAGCCGCTCGTATGGCGATTATGGAGCGAAATCTGGGCTACGAAGCCGACCCCGCTGGGTTCTGCGAGGAGTGGGTGTCTCGGGAGCAGGCGCTTTCGAGGGAGATCGCCCATGCCCGCGAACTTCTGCCCCAGATCAAATACTCTCAGTCGGACCTGGCGACCATTGCGACGATGATGGGTGAGTTGGGGGTAGACGGCCACCGTGCCGACCTGGTGGTGCTCAAGGCCGCCCGCGCCCACGCTGCCTTCGAGAGGCACACTCGCCTGAGCGACCGCGACATCCTGTTGGCCGCAGAACTGGCACTGCCCCATCGGCTGAAGCGACACCCATTACAGAAGGCGGAGGTCACGCTGGGGGACCTTTCGGAGCGGCTGGCTGAGGCCCGCGTCCAAAACCCGGCCGAGGTCGAGCAAGAGAGCAACGAGGCCACTGAATTAGCCGGTAAAAAAAAAGCGTAGCCGGGGAGACGCGTGACGAAGAGCCTCCCACCGAGCGCTCCGAGGCAATGCGGGAGCCGATGCTGCAGACCGTCCCCCAGTGGCCGTCGGAGGGACGTTGGTGGGAGGGCGGTGAGGAAGTCGCCACCGGCGAGGACTTCACCCCACGTCGCCTGGATACGCCGCTTGACCGGCTGACTCGCTCCAGTGGTGGGCGCCGCAGCCGGACCCGCACCGACCGCAAGCGTGGCCGCTACGTCCAGGCCCGCCCTTCCCCCGGTGATCCTAGCGACCTGGCCTTCGATGCTACACTCCGCGCCGCTGCTCCCCACCAGAGAGAGCGCCGGCGCGAGGGCGGCCCCGCGCTGGCGTTACGCCCCGAAGACTACCAGCGCAAGGTGCGCGTGAGACGCGCTGCCAACCTGGTGCTCTTCGTCGTGGACGCCTCCTGGTCTATGGCGGTGGCCGAGCGTATGCAGGCGACGAAGGGGGCCGTCATGTCGCTGCTGACAGACGCCTACCAGCAGCGCGATCGGGTAGGACTGGTCGTCTTCCAGAAAAACGACGCCCGCATCGTGCTCCCCCCTACCAACAGCGTCGAATTGGCGCGGCGGGCGCTGATCGACATTCCCGTTGGCGGAAAGACCCCCCTTTCGGCCGGCCTACAGACTGCTTACGAGGTCATCACCCGCGAGTTGCGGAAGATACCTGATTTAATGCCACTGATGGTGCTACTCACTGATGGTGCGGGCAACGTCTCGATGATGAACCTGCTGCCGCAGGAGGAGGCCTACCGCATCGCGGAGATGTTCCCGCAGGCCCACATCCGCTCGGTGGTGATCAATATGGAGCACGAGGCCTTCGACCAGGGGCTGGCACAGGCACTGGCCGAGCACCTGGAGGCTCCTTGTTACACACTGGCTGAGCTGAAGGCTGAAGCGCTGCTGCAGACGGTGCGGGGGGAACTGGAGGAGCAGACATTCTGACCGGCGGGTCGGAAACGACAAACCGTGCACGCTGGCACATGGCCAGACGTGCACGGCTCTTTTTTTGCCTGTGCTTATGCGGTGCGCTTTAGTAGCCGCGTCGCCGTCCCCCGCGTGGTTCGTCGCGGAAGCCACGGGGCTGTTGCGGACGGGCCTCCGCCACCTTGATCGCCCGACCATCCAACTCACGGCCATCGAGTTGCTCTATGGCCTGTTGCGCGGCTGTGTTCTCCGCCATCTCGACAAAGCCGAAGCCACGCGATCGCCCCGTCATGCGGTCAGTGATGACGTTGACCGACACAACCTCGCCGACAGTGCCGAACAACTCCTTTAGAGAGTCGTTGGTCACGTTATAACCCAGGTTACCGATGTATAGTCTCTTGGTCACACTGCCTCCTCTTATGGCTTGCTGCCACCGCGCTTAGAAGCCCGCCAGCGGGGTGACATGGGTGGCCTGCAAGCCTTTGGGGCCTTGTTCGACGTTAAATTCGACTCGCTGGCCCTCATCGAGCGTCCGGAAGCCCGCGCCTTCGACAGCGGAGTAGTGGACAAACACATCCCCGCCCTCGTCGCGCGAGATAAACCCGTAGCCCTTGGCGTTGCTGAACCACTTAACTGTTCCCGTTTCTCTCTCGTTCACCTTTTACACTCCTTACTTATGATACTTGTGACACTTACAATATTCTGTAGGCCGAAGTGGTTCAAGTTCCGCCAATTAGAAAGCAGATACACAAACCGCCCAGGCCTCGCAAGCCCGGGCGGAATAGATATCGCTACCTGAACTTACCACGTCCTACATTGTTACTATATCATATTTGCGCACAAATGTCAAATCTAAGTTGGCGAGCAGGGGATTCGTAGCAGAACGAAACCCAAAAGCGCTTGGGAGGCCACAGAGTGCGTCTAGTGGCATGCCGGCCGTTGAGGGTGGGGTTGATGAATTTGCCAAACGCCGCAGAAGGACTGTGAAGGGCCTTAGGGGGCATCAGAACTGCTACGATTTCCCGAGCAAACCGGGGCTTGGCGGCGGGCGTGCCGTCGTGTATAATTACTGCCGATGCGTATTTCCGTCGTCGCCACAGTACTGAACGAGGCCAGCAGCCTGCTCCATCTGCTGGACAGCCTGGCCACCCAAACCCGTCTCCCGGACGAGGTGGTCATCTGCGACGGCGGCTCGACCGATGGCACGCTACCGCTGCTGGAGGCCGAAAGCCGCCTGCCGTTGCGCGTCATCCGGCGGCCAGGGTGCAACATCTCACAGGGACGTAACGCAGCAATTGAGGCTGCCACGGGCGAGATCATCGCCGCAACCGACGCGGGCGTGCGCTTGAGCCCGCATTGGCTGGATAAGATCGTCGCGCCGTTTGAAGACGCACAAACACAAGCCGTTGCCGGCTTCTTCGTTCCCGATCCGCAGACGGTCTTCGAGACGGCAATGGGCGCGACGGTGCTCCCGGAGTTGCGGGAGATTGACCCAATGCATTTCAACCCCTCCAGCCGCTCGGTCGCCTTTCGCAAGAGCGCCTGGGCGGCGGTGGGGGGCTACCCTGAATGGCTCGACTACTGTGAAGATTTGATCTTTGATTTCCGAATACGCGATCAGTACGGGCCGTTCGTCTTTGCGCCTGAGGCGACGGTCCGCTTTCGTCCGCGCTCTAGCCTGCGTGCTTTCTTCGCACAATACTACCGCTACGCGCGCGGTGACGGCAAGGCGGACCTGTGGCGCAGGCGACATGCCATCCGTTACCTGACCTATCTGGTCGCTGTGCCGCTCATCGCTGTCGCCGGGGCATTGATCAGCCCGTGGTGGTGGACGCTCTACCTGATCGGTGTACTGGGGATGTTCTGGGTGGGCTGGCGGCGGCTGGCGCGGATGTGGGGCGGCCTGAGCCCCGTTCGGAAATTACAGGCGCTGCTGTGGGTGTCGGTTATCCGTGTCACGGGCGATGTCGCCAAGATGGGCGGCTACCCGGTGGGGGTCTGGTGGCGCTGGCGGAGAACTGCGAATGGGCAGGACGGCCCAGATTAGAGCAGGAGATACGGCTTTGGAGCGGTACGCAATTTATGCAGCGCGTGCCTCACCGTCCTTCTCCCTGGGGGTGGAGTAGCGCGCGGGCCGCGCTGGGGAAGACTTCGCGTGCCTTGCCGCCCGGTGGCTGCGGCCCTACGGCCCCTTTCTCTTCAAGAATGTCCATCAGCCGCGCCGCCCGCGTGTAGCCGATGCGCAGTTTGCGCTGCAGAAGCGAGATAGAGGCCCGGTTCTCCCGCAAGACCAGGTCAATCACGTCGGGCAGCAACTCGTCCTCGAACTGCACCTCTTGCTCCCGCTGGCGCATCTCCTCCCACAGCGGTTGTTGCACTGACTTTTTGACCGGTACCGCCTCCGGCCTCGCCTGTCCCTTCCAATACTGCACCAGCCGGCGCAGTTCTTCGTCGGAGACGAAAGCGCCCTGCAGGCGCAAGGGGGCGGGAGCATCGGGTGGCAGGAACAGCATATCGCCCTGGCCCAACAGTCGCTCAGCGCCGGGCCTGTCGAGGATGACTCGCGAATCCACGGACGAGGCCACGTTGAAGGCGATGCGCGCCGGAAAGTTGGCCTTGATGAGCCCCGTGACCACGTCTACGCTGGGGCGCTGAGTGGCGATCACCAGGTGGATGCCGGTCGCCCGCGACATCTGGGCGATGCGGCAGAGGGCGCGCTCTGTCTCTTGCGGGGCCATCATCATCAGGTCCGCTAGTTCGTCCACGACGACCACGAGGTAGGGCAGTCGCTTTTCGCCGAGGCTCGGCGCGGCGCGCTCATTGTAGTCACGGATATGGGTGGCGCGCACCTCGGAGAAGCGGCGGTATCTCCCGTCCATCTCGCGCAGCACCCACTGGAGCGCGCCCGTCACTCGCTCCATTTCTACCACGACCTTCGATAAGAGGTGCGGGATACCGTTATACCCCGTCAACTCCACCCGCTTGGGGTCCACCATCAAGAACTTCAGGTCGTCGGGAGTATTTTGCAGGAGCAACGCGGCGATGATGGCGTTGATGCAGACCGACTTGCCAGAGCCGGTCGTGCCGGCGATGAGCAGGTGTGGCATGGCGGTCAAATCGGCGATCGCGGGATGGCCGGAGACGTCCTGCCCCAGGCCCAGTCGCAACCGGGAGCCCACCTCCGCGAATGTCTCAGACTCCATCACGTCCCGCAGCGCGACCAGCGAAATCTCCGGGTTGGGCACCTCGATGCCGACCAACCCCTTGCCGGGGATGGGGGCCTCGACGCGCAGTGTTCTGGCTTCCAATGCCAACGCTATATCGTCGGCCAGCGAGGCGATGCGGTTGACCTTGACTTTGGTCTCCTTGCCATTGTGGTTGGTGACCATGAGAGGCTCGATGCCGAACTGGGTCACGACCGGCCCGCGGTTGATCTCCTTGACCCGAACCGGCGCTCCCAGGCTGGCCAGCGTCTCCTCGATGATGCGCGACTGCTGGCGCAGTATCACCGCGCTGAAGTCCTGCTCACCGCCGGGTTCGAGAATCTCGTCGAGCGTGGGGATTTGCCACAGTTGAGCGCCACTGACGAGATGCGGTTGGATGGGAACGACGGACGGGGATGGCGGGGGGACGGTCCTCGCCGGAGCCGTAGGTGCCTCGCGCAGCGGGGAGCGGGCCGGCGGTAGGGGCACGGTCATCGCGCCCCTGGGGCGGCGGAGATGCAGATACCCCCGCAGGTGTTGGAGAGCCCGCATAGCGTCTTGGGCCGTGACACCGAAGGTGAGAGCGACGACGATCAGCCACCAGGTGACCAGCGCGACGATCAGTCCCACGCTACCCAGCCCTTCCAGAAGCAACCAGCCCAGTGTTGCGCCCAGGTGCCCGCCGCCGTGCCCGGCCTCGGCCGCCGCCGAGGGGTTGCCGTCGAACAAGATGAGCGCCGCCGGGAAGTGGAGTGTGATCAGCAGGGCCAGGTAGCCCAGCAGCACGCCCACGACCTGCGAGAGGGTCACGCGGGGGAGGCGGTCGCCGAAGCGTCGCAGGACGAGCCACAGCCCCACCGCGCCGACGAGCAGCGGCACCAGATAGGCTCCCCAGCCGAAAGTCCGCCGCAGAAGCCCCAGCCACCAATCTGGGATCAGCCCGTGGCTGGCAGAGAGGAAACTGAGCAGGGTGAACGCGGCGACGGCGAGCAGCGCGTAGCCGAGGATATCGAGTTGCTGGTCGAGCGTGAGTTGGATGCGGGGCTTTGTTCGCCGCTTGCTCTTTCTACGCCTACTAGAACGCCTCTTCGTCATTGTCTCTTACCGATCCTGCTGCGTTTGCAACAGCGCGCCAAGCGCGGTAGCGTAGCCCGCATCCGGCGGCAGGGCGATGTGCACGCCATAGTATTCGCCGACCTGCTCCAGCACGCCGCGCACGCTGGGCATATCGGTCAGGTGGCCGGTGACGACGATGCGCTCAATCTGCTGGGCATGGGCCGCGTTTATCGCTGTGATGGCGATGACCTGGCCCACCAGCGTGACCAGCGCCGCCGCCAGATCCTCGCGGCTGACCGTGAGATCCTGGCGCGCCAGGCGGCCGAAGTTGACAGCCGTGGCATCGGCGGGCAACCGGCCGAGCGGGACGCCGATCACGTCGCCCAGGCTCAAATCGGCGCCGTTGGGGTCGCCCTGCTGCGCCAGGGCGTCAATCTCGTGGGGGTCAACGGTGCACAGCAGCAGGCGACTCAAACCAAGCAGCGTGCCGCCACCCACACCGGTGCCGGTGACGTGGGCACATTGATCGCCCCTCGCCGCCACGACCGCCGTGCCGGACCCGGCGCTTACCACCAGAACAGGCGTGTCGCCCTCTTCCTCCGATAGTCCGGCCAGGGCCTGGCCGCCGCGCCCGATAGCCTGCACCTCACCTATTCTGATCACCGCACAAGCGCCGATCTGGTCGGGCAGCAGCCGGTGGCGTCCACCGGTGACGGCGAGTCGCCGGAGCGACGCCAACTCGACCCCGCCGGCGGCCAGCACCGCCCGCACTAAATCGGCGTCGGGCTGCCCTTCGGACGGCTGGGTCCAGCGGCGCAACGCTCCATCCACGTAGGCCACCACATCGGCGTTGCTGATGCCAAAATCAATCGCCGCGAGTACAGCCGGCGTATCGTGGGTTTCCAAGAACCCGGCGTGGCCTCCCGGACCGGTCATGAGACCCGGACGGGCGTAGTATTCTGGCGGGTGGGTGATTGATTCAGACATTGGTTCTCCCTACGGGCTTAGTACTCTAATGGATGGGTGACGTTTCAATCAGGCTTGTCTGCGTCAATCAGAATCACCTTTACCGGAACGGCGGGGAAGTGTCGTTTCAGTCGCTCGATATCGTATACCAATTGCTCTCCGTAGGATACTCCAGTGGACATCTGCTTTTTGAGGGCCTGACAGGGCACAATTTCGATACCTACGTCGGCCTTGTTTTCGTTGAAGAAATACTGGAATTTGGCCATATCGTAGAACATAAAAGCATACTTGCCGAACTGCACTTCAACCAGTACCGTGCCTTTCACAAAGTCAATTTGTTTGTACGCACCAGAGATGGCAACTTCACTGTTAGGTATGGTAATAGTGTACGTATCGCGCAACTCCCGATAACCTCTGCTTCCGAATAACTCGCGAAATTGTCGATTCATATCTTTGGGCGAGTAAAGCGCTTTCCCTCGCATTGTTTTCTCTTTGCTGATTTTGCTTCTTTTGGCTTTTACTTCCGCAATGACTTCGTAGATCTCTCGGTCACAGTCTGGATAGCGTACCTGTAGGATTTCTGCTCCACCCAGATGTGAATACTCATATACGATTTTCATTGCTCAGACTCCTGGGCTTTGTAGTTGACACGTTTTCCCAGTAACTGAGGCTGATATTGGTCCATACCCAAGTTTACAAACTTCGGTGGAACATTTGCTTTGGGCGAGTTAGGGTCATAAACTGGCCTCTCCATTGGTCGAATGCGCAACTTTCCCTTCTCCGCCAGACGAACGCGCTCCTTTGCAACTTCCACATATTCGGGAACAACCTCGGCGCCAATGGCTCTTCGGTCGTGCATCAAGGCAGCAATTGCTGTCGTCCCCACCCCGATAAACGGATCTAACACCCAATCGCTCTTGTTTGTCATCGCGAGTACTAGGCGTTCGATCAGCTCTACGGGGAATTGACACGGGTGGATAGTCTTTTCCACGTGGTTGGCTTTCACATTCGGAATCTCCCAGATGTCACTGGGATTCTTGCCCAGAGGGTTACCTGAAAACTGTCCTTTCTTTGGTCCCTTGAAGTGCTTTTTCTTCGGATACTTCTGAGGCACACGAACAGCATCCAGATTGAAGACATACTCGTTGCTTTTGGTAAACCAGAGAATGACTTCGTATCGACCGGAGAACCTTTTCGAGGCGTGCAAACCATGTCCAAAATGCCACACGATACGGTTGCGCAAGTGTAATCCTAACGAGGCGAAGACGGGATACAGCACGATGTCAAGTGGAGTAATCTCGCCGTTCTTAACGTAGTTACCGACCTGCCAGCAAATACTTCCTCGTTCGTATAACACACGCACGCACTCTTCAATGATCCTGCGTTGCTGATCCAGGTACTCATCCAGGTCAAGGCGGGTTTCGTAGGGTTTTCCCAAGTTGTATGGTGGTGAGGTTACGACCAACTTGACGAACCCATCAGGCATTAGAGAGAGCAGATCAAGACAGCCACCTTCAAAAAGGATGAAATCCGCTGTCTGGTCAAATTCTGAAGTGACTTTTATTTTTTTCATAGCGGCTTATCGAACGTGTGTGTAAGACAGGTAAATAGCGTACTCGTTATGTCAAGTACAGAGTGGTACTACCTGTCGTTCTTTGACAGCCTTCGCTTGCACCGTCCCACGACATTATAACACATCTCCCGCGAGATGCTACACCAACCCCGCACCGGCCTGAAGCGCCGGTGCTGGACAGGCACCCTAACACCGCCTGTTCACGGCGGTGCTGGCCGTGGCGTCACTTCACCAACGCCCTCTCCACCGCCTCGGCCACCGAGCGCACCGGGATGGCCTCAATACCCTCGGGCAACGGTTCGTGGCCACGCCGCACCCGCCGGGGCAGCAGGCAGCGGCGGAACCCCAGCCGCGCCGCCTCCTTCAGCCGTGCCGTCGTCTGCCCCACCGCCCGCACCTCGCCCGAAAGCCCCACCTCGCCGATGACCGCCAGGTCCGCTGCCACGGGCCGGTCACGCACGCTGGAACCAATCGCCACCGCCACCGCCAGGTCCGCCGCCGGTTCGCCCACCTGCAAGCCCCCGATCACGTTGGCGAAGACGTCCTGGTCGTACAGTTTCAGCCCCACCCGCCGGCTCAGCACGGCGACGATGAGCAGTAGCCGGTTGAAATCCACGCCATTGGCAGTGCGGCGCGGGTGGCCGAAACTGGAATGGCTGGCCAGCGCCTGGATCTCGACCAGCAGCGGGCGCGTGCCCTCCATCGTCACCGCGATGGCCGACCCAGGCGCGTTCACCGTCCGCTCGGCCAGGAACACCTCCGAAGGGTTGGGCACCTCGACCATCCCCTGCTCCCGCATCTCGAACACCCCCACCTCCGAGGTGGCCCCGAAGCGGTTCTTGACCGAGCGCAGCAGTCGGTAGGTGTGGAAGCGGTCACCCTCCAGGTAGAGCACCGTGTCCACGATGTGCTCTAGCACCTTCGGCCCGGCGATGGCGCCCTGCTTGGTCACGTGGCCCACGAGGAAGACGGCCACGCCTTCGGCCTTGGCCCACCATTGGAAGCGGGCCGCCGCCCGGCGCACCTGGCTGATCGAGCCTGCCGCCGACGTCAGTTCCTCCGAATAGACGGTCTGGACCGAGTCCACGATCATTGCCACTGGCTGGACTCGCTCCGCGTGGCGCAGGATCGTCTCCAGGTGGGTCTCGGTGACGACAAACAGGTTCTCGTTGCGGATGGAGAGCCGGTCAGCGCGCATCTTGATCTGCCGCGCCGACTCCTCGCCGGAGACGTACAGCACGGGGCGACCGGCCGCCTCCGCCATCAGCCCGGCGGTCTGAGTCAGCAGGGTAGACTTGCCGATCCCCGGGTCCCCACCGACGAGGATGAGTGATCCGGGCACGACGCCGCCGCCCAGCACGCGGGCAAATTCCCCCAGCGGCAGCGGCAGTCGTTCCAGCCCCTCGGTCTCAATCTCGGTCAGGCGCAGAGGTTCGCTGCCGGCGACGCTCGGGAGTCCGGCTGCCGGTCCAGACGGTTTCTCGACCACCTCGACCATCGTGTTCCACTCGCCGCAGCCGGGGCAGCGGCCCATCTCGCGGGGCGTGGTCCGCCCGCAGTTTTGGCAGACCCAGCGTGTGCGTGTTTTGGGCATCATCCTCCTCCACCAGTATTGTACCAGAACATTTGTTCGTGCGCAAGTGAGAGCGCGGCTCGCAGGACAACAACGGATGCGTTGTAACCATATCACCAATCCCACCTTTGGTCAAATGGAGGCACGTACTTCGTGTTGCGTACTCCGTATGTTGTTCATTGATCGTTGGAACCTTCTTGCCTCGTCTGGCGTCTAATGAGCAGTAGAGGTTGCACAACAACGGATTGAGAATTAAACGGAATCAGGAGGAGAGAGAAATGATCAGAACCAAATCACCGAATTACAAATCTACGAATCTACGAATCTACCAACTACTAATAACCGCCATCACGACCATTGTCCTATTGCTGAGCGGTGCCCGCCCCACCATGGCCGACGGCATCATCATCCCGGAGCCACCCCCGCTCCCCGAACCCATCCCACTGGAGGAGTCCTGGCGCACCATCCGCTACCACCGCGGCACCGTGACTATCGAAGACCAGGTGGCCGGCACCCGCGTCGAGCAGGAATTCCTCAACGAGTACGACTGGGAGGTGGAGGGCACCTATGTCTTCCCACTGCCGGAGGGAGCGGCGGTCTCTGAGTTCATCATGTGGGTGGACGGGGTGCCGGTCGAGGGCAAGATTCTGGAGGCCGACAAGGCCCGCGCCATCTACGAGGACATCGTCCGGCGACGGCGCGACCCGGCGCTGCTGGAGTATGTCGGCCGCAGCGCCATCCAGGCCCGCATCTTTCCCATTCCTCCGGGCGGCTCGCGCAAGATCGAACTGGAGTACAGCCAGGTGCTGCCGGTTGAGAACGGCCTGGTGCGCTACGTCTACCCACTCAACACCGAAAAGTTCTCCGCCCGCCCGCTGGAGGAGGTCAGCGTCCACGTCGAGATCCGCTCGCGTGACGCGATGCGCGCCATCTACTCACCCACCCACCAGGACCGGGTCTACATTGAGCGGGATGGCGACTACCGGGCCACCGTTGGCTACACGGACATCCTGCCCTATGAGGACTTCGAGTTAGTCTACACCGTGAGTCAGGAGGAGGTGGGACTGAACCTGCTGACCTACCGGGAGCCGCACGACGACGGCCGCCACCCTGAGTTTGTCGAAGGGTTTTTCTTACTACTGGTCGCTCCCAGCGTCGAGGTGGAGGAGGGACGAGTGATCCCCAGGGACGTCATCCTGGTGCTCGATACCTCCGGCTCGATGGAGGGGGAGAAGATTGAGCAGGCGCAAGAGGCGCTGATTTACGTGCTGGAGCACCTGAACGAGGAGGATCGCTTCAACGTGATCGCCTTCTCCACCGGGCTGCAGCAATACGCGCGGGGGCTGCGGCCCGCGTCCGAGGCCCGTGAGGCCGCTGCGTGGGTGCGGCGACTGGAAGCGGTCGGCGGTACCGACATCAATCGCGCCCTGCTGGAGGCGCTGGCGCAGACAGGCCCCGAACGGCCCACGGTGCTCATCTTCCTCACCGACGGCCTGCCCACCGAGGGCGTGGCCGAGGTGGAGCAGATCCTGGTCAACGTGGAAGCGGCCGCGCCGGACAACGTGCGTCTCTTCCCCTTCGGCGTCGGCGACGACGTCAACACCGTCCTTCTGGACACGCTGGCCGAGCAGCAGCGGGGGGCCACCGGCTACGTCCGGCCCCACGAGCGGATTGACGAGGAGGTCTCCGGTTTCTACGCCAAGATCAGCACCCCCGTCCTGGCGAACATCGAACTGGACTTCGGCGATACCCTCATCGAGGACACCTATCCCTACCCGCTGCCCGACCTCTTCGCGGGCACGCAGTTGATCCTGGTGGGCCGCTACCGGGAGAGTGGCGCGGCCCGCATCACGCTCACCGGTGAGGTGAACGGAGAGCGCCAGCAATTCGTTTACGAGGGCACTTTTACCCAGTCACCCAGTTACCAAGTCACCCAGTCCCCCAGTCTCCCAGTCACCCAGTCACCCAGTTACATCCCCCGGTTGTGGGCCACGCGCAAGATCGGCTACCTGCTGACACAGGTCCGGCTCCACGGCGAGCAGCGGGAGTGGGTGGACGCCATCGTCGAGTTGAGCGTCCGGTACGGCATCATCACCCCCTACACCTCGTTCCTCATTGAGGAGGAGAACATCCTGACCGCGGAAGGGCAAGACGAGGCAGCAGAGAAATTCATGGCTATGCCGACAGCGCCCGCCGTCGGCGCGCCAGCGGTGATGGAGGCTGAAGCACAGTCTGACATGCGCGGGGCCGAATCGGCCGGCGGCGGAATGATGCCCCACGAGGCTGCACAAGTCGTGCGACTGGTGGGCAGCAAGACCTTTGTGCTGCAAGACGGCGTCTGGACCGACACAACCTTTGATCCCTCGCGGATGAGCACCACCCAGGTCGGTTTCGGCTCCGCTGGCTACTTCGACCTGTTGGCGGCCCGGCCGGAGTGGGGCGCATACTTCGCGCTGGGCGAGCGGGTCATCTTCGTCGCCGAGGGCACGGCCTACGAGGTGGTGGAGGGGGAGGCTGCCCCGGTGCAGGTGCCACCGACCCACACGCCGGAACCGGAGCAACCGACAGTGGAGCCCACCCAGCCTGGTCGGCCGACGGCCACGCCGGTCGCCAGCAGCGGGACGGTTGCCACGAAGTCAGGCGGCGGCCCCTGCACGGGCGCGATGGTGATGGGCATCGTCGCGCTGGCAGTGACGGCGCTGTGGCAACGGATGGGGAGATAAGATCTATAAAAACGAGGTGGATACCGCCCGCCGTTGGGCACAGACCGCTGGCCTCGATGCAGAGGGAGAGTTTGACTACCTTCGTGAGGGCGAATTCATCACCCTGGCGCGTGTCCTGATCGCGCAGAAAAAGTGGGACAAAGCCGCGCGCCTGATTGACTGACAAATCTTTTGGGGCGCGGATTCACGCAGATTTTCGCAGATCAAGAACAAAAAATTCAGCGTTTATCTGCGTGAATCTGCGTCCAAAAAGTCAATCAGCTAATGAGGTGTTTTATGCAGCGGATCAACTGTCAAAAAACTTGTCCTGAGCTTCGTCGAAGGATCTGTGTCTTGGGGATGGTGCTAGCGTGGCTGTTTGCTCTAACCGCGTGCGGCAATACGGGAGCGGGGCAAACGTCCAGCAGTCAACCCACGCCCACGTCGTTGCCAACGCCCATCATCCCCGAAAAGCCGACCTACACCGTCCAGTCGGGCACGGTCGTCCGAACGCTGGAATTCACCGGACGCGCCTCGCCCTTGTTGGAACAAGAGTTGTTCTTTAGGGCGGATGGCTTTGTCGGCGACGTGCTCGTGGAGCGAGAGGGCTGGGTGCAGGCCGGGGACGTGCTGGCCGAGTTGGAAATCAGCGGCCTGGAATTTCAACTTGCGCAGCAACAACTTGCTCTCCAGGCAGCCGAGTCAAATCTGGCCGACAGCCTGTATCTGGAACAGATAGCGTTGGAACAAGCGCAAATCGCGCTACAACAGGCCTGGCTTGAGAACAGCAACGTGGCTATTCTCAGCGCCGAGATCAACCTGGCGCAGGCCCAGGGCGCTGTGGCCGACGCGCAGGAGGCGTATCAGCAGACCTGGGACCCGGCACGAGACTAGGAACTGTACATGGGGGGCTATTTGAATGATGAACGGGATGCGGTTGCGGCAAATCTGGCTTCAGACCAGGACAACCTCAGGCTGGCGCAGGCCGAGTACAATGGAACGCTCTCTTCCAACCAGGCCTCCTACTCTGCTTTGCGGGCGCTGGAGCTTAATATCGCCGTGAGCGAGTTCCATATCGAGCAACTTGAGCGCGGCGTGGACCCTATGCTGAAACTACAAATCGAGGACCTGGAACGCCAGATAGCCGACGCCCGCCTCATCGCGCCTTTTGACGGCCAGGTTCTCTCGGTCGGCATTGACCCTGGCGACGGGGTGAGCGCCTTTAGCACCGTGATGGTGCTGGCCGATCCATCCGAGTTGGAGATAACGGCCGAGCTGGGCGTCGAGGACTTGAGCGAGATGGCCCTGGGGCAGGAGGCGCTGATCACCTTGCGCAACCGCCCCGAGGAGGCCTTTGGCGGCTCGGTGAGCCAGTTGCCATACCCTTATGGCGGCGGCACGACAGACGCCAGCGATGATGACCCGAGTGTTCATATTGCCATCGAGGAGGGTGTGGAACTGACACCTGGCGAGTTGGCGACGGTCGTCATCGTCCTGGAGGAAAAGGGAAATGTGTTGTGGCTGCCCCCGGCCGCTATCCGCACCTTCCAGGGGCGTGATTTTGTGGTGGTGCAGATTGATGAAGGCCAACAGCGCGTGGACGTTCTGCTGGGCATCGAGACCGATGAGCGGGTAGAGATTGTGCAGGGGTTGGAAGAGGGGCAGGTTATTGTTGGGGAGTAGATGTCCCAGACTTCGGAAGTCTAAGAAGACTTCCGAAGTCTTAGGAGCCGTCAATATGGAAGCACTCATCACGTGCGAGAATCTGGTCAAAATATACAAGGTGTCGGGCCTGGAAGTGGTGGCGCTGCAGGGGCTGGACCTGACGGTGCAGCGGGGCGAGTTGATGGGCATTGTCGGCTCGTCCGGCTCGGGCAAGACGACCTTGCTCAACATCCTGGGCGGGTTGGACCGCCCGTCGGCCGGGCGCTTGACGGTGAACGGGCGCGACCTGCTCAAGGCCCCCGAGCAAGTGCTGGACAAATACCGCCGCACCGAGGTGGGTTTTGTGTGGCAGCAAACGGCCCGCAACCTGATCTCTTACCTGAGCGCCCAGGCCAACGTCGAACTCCCCATGACGATCGAGGCCAAAGGTGTGCGTGAGAAACAGGACTGGGCGCAAGAACTGCTGGAAACCGTTGGCCTGTGGGAGCACCGCAAACACCGCCTGGCGCAGTTGTCTGGAGGGCAGCAGCAGCGGGTCGCCATCGCCGTTGCTTTGGCCAACAAACCGCAGCTTTTGCTGGGCGACGAACCGACAGGCGAGGTGGATTCTGGTACGGCGCGCGATATTCTGGCCCTCTTTCAGCGCATGAACGAGCGTTACGGCCTGACGACCATCATCGTTACCCACGACCCCCAGGTAGCAAGAGTCGCAGACCACGTCGTGACCATCAGAGATGGGCGCACCAGCAGCGAGACCGTGCGCCACGTGGCCGATATAGAAGCCACCCTGGCGCAAGGTTTGCAGGATGTGCCGGACGACAATCACTTTTACGAGGAATACGTGGTGGTGGACGCCGCCGGCCGCCTGCAAATTCCGCCCGATATGTGCGAACGGACAGGGATTGGCAGCCGGGTCATCTTGGAAGAAGAAGAGGACCATATCTTGATCCGTCCCGTGGCCGGCATACAGCCTATCGTCTCACCCAATGGTCAGACTGCCGCCACAATTGATGAGCAGCACGCTCTGGCCGTCGAGCCAACCAAACCCCGCCGCAGGGGATGGCGTCGCTGGTTGGGAAGAAAAAAGTAACTATTCAGCCTATGTCATTGCGAGCGCAGCGAAGCAATCCCCAGGCGGTCTAGGAGATTGCTTCGTCGCTGCGCTCCTCGCAATGACAGATGCGGTGTTGTTATATTATATGTTCGAGTAAGTATAGAAAAAAGACGGAAGTTCCCCCGAAAAGCTGTACCACTTGAGGCTGTGTTTATTGTGATCCTCTTCTGGAAGTGTACCAAGAGCCCCCACCCACAAGAGGGGGGCATCGTCGCCGTCGTCGTAGGGCTGTGGATAGTGTGGGCAGGCACGCCTTTTGTGGCTGTCCACACTATCCACAGCCTGGCCCCACGTTCACTCCTCCCCTTTCGACCGGGCATGCTTGATATACGTCAAGGGTGGCACGCAGCCAATCGAGGAGTGCCGTCGCTCAGTATTATAGTACCGCATCCTCT
>JAUWNP010000018.1 GCA_030612585.1 Anaerolineae bacterium | reverse complement strand
TCCTCGGCGACGAACCGCTGTTCACGCTGGTGCGCACCTCCCCCGACGGCGAGGAAAAGGTGCTCTGCGTCCACAACGTGTCGGGCGCTGCACAGCCCTTCCGGATCAACCTGAAGGCGTTGTCCATCCGGCACGCTGGTGTTCTGAGAGACATCATCTCGGGGACGCTCTACTCGATGGACAGTGGTGACGATTTGGCGCTCACCGTTGGCCCATACCAGGTCTTGTGGTTAAGAGCGGGGATGGAATAACTTATATCGTTTACCGGGGTTTTGGAGATGACCACATTTCCCGTTTGGGTCTGGCCTGGAGCAGAGATGGCGTGCACCTGGACGGAAGATTGCCGCATCCGATTTTTGCTCCCGAGACAGACTATGAGATCGCCGAGACAAAAGTGCTCCAGACGAGACGGCGAGAAAAGGGCGGCTGTGAGGCCCCTCGCCTGGTTTTAATCGGGGACCGGGTCTATCTGACTTACAGCGCGCACGGGTGCGTGCTGCAAATCGCTCTGGCATCCATAACCAAACAGGATTTCATCGTTTTGTCCAATACCCCCGCCGCAGAAGTGAAAAACAAGTGGACCCGGTACGGCCCCGTATTCCCCGGCACGCTGGGTAGAAACGCCGTTCTGTTTCCTCAGAAAATCAACGGCAAATACGCCATGTTGCGCCGGCCGATACGCGGTGAGGTGCGCGACATTGCGATCAGTTATTCGGACACGCTGGAATCACCCTGGCCGGCCGACTTTGAGGTTATCATGAAAGCCCGCCCCGGAATGTGGGATTCCGAGCGGGTGGGGGCCGGGGCGCAGGTCTTGAAGACCAAGCATGGATGGTTGTTGATATACCACGGGGTTGGGATAGAGAGAGGCCGAAGGAGTTACATGCTGGGTGCGGCCTTGCTGGACCTTGACGATCCAAAGCAAGTCCTCTACCGCTCTCCTGATCCCATATTTATTCCCAAAGAAGATTATGAACTCTACGGTTGGGCTCCTATCGTGGTGTTTACCAATGGCGCTGTAGCCAGAGCGCGAGATGCTGGTCAGATAATCGAAGACGACGACGAGATTTTGATCTACTACGGTGGTGGTGACAGGGTGGTAGGGGTGGCCTGGGCCAGGCTTTGCGACCTTGTTCCCGAAGCAGCACGAAGATGTCCCACATAGTAATCCCAACTTACTGGACCTGGGGCAGTGAGCGGGCGGATGGGCCGATTGAGACCATCTACGACCATCCCACCCCACTGGATGGCGAGAGCACGCTACCACGCCTGCTGGAGAGCCTGGCCGCGCTCGAAGGCCCAGAGTTCAGCGTGCTTATCCTCACCGCCGCGACTCATCCCGAACTGGAGCAGGCCATCGCCAATCAAGTCGAGCGTCTGGTCACCCCTTTCCGCGCCCACTACCCTATTGCCCAGGCGACCGAGGCCGACGCTGCCTTCATCCGCCGGCGCCACCCCGGCCTGTCCGACCACGTCCAGATGCGTGGCTATGCGGGCGTGCGCAATCTGCAACTGTTGCTTCCCCACGCCCTCGGTGCCGAGGTCGTCGTCGCCCTGGACGACGACGAGATCGTGGCGCCTGACTATTTGCAGACCGCGCTCCACTTTGTGGGGCGTGAGCACGGAGGCGAGCGGGTGCTGGGCCTGGCCGGCTTCTACCTCGACGCCGGCGGCGATGTGATGCAGCCGGAGAGCCCGCGCACGGGTAATATCTTCCTGGACAAGAGCACCATCATGAACGATGGTACGCGGGTGTTGCAGGCCGCGCCGGGCCGGCTGGTTCCAACGCCGGTGGCGTTCGGTGGGAACATGGTCTTCCACCGTGATCTGTTCACTCACGTGGGGTTCGACCCGGGCATCACTCGCGGCGAGGACATTGACTACCTGATCAACGCTCGCCTGATGGGGTTCAAGTTCTGGTTCGATAAGCAACTGGTGATCACTCACATACCGCCCGATGCGCCGGATGGTGCGCACAGCGCCTATGCCTGGAGCAAACTGCACCAGGACGCGTTGCGCTTTGTCTACGAGCGGGAGAAACTGCGGCTGGCCGGTGCAGACCCGGCGCAGTTCGACCCGTACCCGGGCCGCTTCCTGCGCGACGACGTCGAGGAGCAAGCACTGGCGGCGTTGCAGGCCGAGGCCACGCCGGAACCAGTTGCGCGCTTCGGTCCACCGGAGACCATCGTTGCCCAGGCCCGAGACCATGCCCTGGAGTCCGCACCACGCTACTTCGAGTTCGCCGCCCGGTGGCCGCACTTGGTGGAAGCGATCGGGCAGGACACGGCGTTGCGTCACCGGTTGCTGGCGCGATTGCATCAAACTTGAGTAGGACATTTTTGACGCCGATCCCTATTGGGTAAGGGTACGCGACCGGCTACTTGGCATTCTGCTTCGAAAGTAGTTGCTGGACAAGATGCCATCTTGTCCTACTCCCATCTTGTCCTGCTCTCGGTTCATTTTCGTCCTTGGTGGTGGGCCGGGGCTCATGGCAACTTCTCTGTGACATCTGGCTTTCGCCTCTGCTGCGGAGCACTTCTGTCAGCGGGAAGACCCCAGGCTAGTCCAGGACGTGGTACACCCCCATCATGCCCCACCAGGTGACCACCCTCGCGTTGGGCAATCAGGAGTAGTAGTACTATTGTCCTATTGCGCGAATCTATCAAGTGATGGTATTATAGTGTCAAGTACTTTAGAAATGAGTTGGAATACCGGGGTAGGTTCATTAGAAAATGGTTAGAAGAGTCAAGGAGATATTGTTTTGGTAGTGAAAATCTCAGAAAATGGTTAGAAGGCCGGAATGGAAGATAAGGAGGTATGGATATGAAGAACCAGGCTAAAGTCCGTAGAGTAGTTGCTCTTCTGGCCCTGTGCGTACTGTTGGCGGTGACGCTGGCAAGTGCGACACCTACGGCGTCGTCTTCGGTGCGTGTCATCGTGCAGGGTACCAGCGTTGGTGACGCGGCAACGGCCGTGCGCGCCAACGGTGGTCTCGTCACGGCTGAGCTCAGCATCATCAGCGCAGTGGTGGCCGAAGTGCCCCAAGGGTGCCTGGCTCGCCTGGCTGAGACACCCGGTGTGGTCCGCGTGACGTTGGACCGTCCGGTGCAGGCGTCAGGCGGACGCGAGCGGGTTGATGTGGAGTTCACCAAGGCCGTCGGGGCTGAAGAAGTGTGGGACACCGGCAACCTGGGAGCAGGTGTCACCGTGGCTTTCCTCGACACCGGGATTGACCCCACCTTCACCAACCTGCGCCGGCCGCCCAATGGCCGGGGCAACCGCATCCTGGCTTACTACGATGCGCTATCTGGGCGGTTGTACAAGTCGCGACGCTTGCTCCGGTCGCCCAGGGATCCCAATGGCCACGGCACCCACGTCGCGGGCATCGCGGGCAACAGTGCCTACGAGCGACGGGATGGTGAGTACCGGGGCGTCGCGCCCGCGGCCAACCTGGTGGCTGTGCGCGTGCTCGACGAGACGGGTGTGGGCACCTACGCCGACGTGATCGATGGTATTCAGTGGGTTGTTGACAACAAGGATACGTACAACATCCGTGTGCTCAACATCTCGATGTATGGAACGGTGTTCGCGCCCTACTGGGCTGACCCATTCAACCTGGCGACGATGGCAGCCTGGCAGGCCGGTATCGTGGTGGTCGCCTGCGCGGGCAACGACGGTCCCGACCCGTTGAGCATCGGTGTGCCGGGCAACACTCCCTACGTCATCACAGTGGGTGCATTTACCGATAACTACACTCCCGAGGACTTCGGCGACGATTACATCCCGCCCTTCTCTGGCACTGGCCCCACGCTGGACGCCTTCGTGAAGCCGGACGTGATCGCGCCGGGGGCGCACATTATCTCGCTGATGCGACGGAACACCTATCTGGACGAGCAGTACCCCGAAAACCGGGTTGATGGTCGCTACTTCCGTATGACGGGCACCTCTATGTCAACGGCCGTGGTCTCTGGCATCGCTGCTCTGATGCTCAGCGAGGACCCTGATCTGACACCCGACGAAGTGAAGTACCGCATGACGGCAACTGCACGTCCGCAGTTCAGCGAATACAGCGGGGAGGCGGCCTACAGTATCTGGGAGCAGGGGGCGGGTCGCATCTGGGCGCCCGACGCCGTCTTCAGCGACATTGAGGGCGCGGCGAACGCGGGCATGGATCTGGCGGCTGACCTGGCTGGCGAGAACCCCGAGGATCACTACCAAGGTTGGGCTGTCTATGATCCTGAGGCCGAGGAGTTCCGGTTCTTTGGTGACGGCGATGGTGACTGGGCTGGTGGCTACAACAGGTGGGCGGGCGATTACCACGATTGGGCTGGTGGCTACACCGGCTGGGCCGGCGGCACGACCAACTGGTCTGGCGACTTCAACGACTGGGTCAGCGGCTACGAAAGCTGGACCGAGGGCTATAACAGTTGGGCTGGTGGCTACACCGGTTGGGCTGGTGGCTACACCGGTTGGGCTGGTGGCTACACCGGTTGGGCCGGTGGCTACACCGGCTGGGCCGGTGGCTACACCGGCTGGGCTGGTGGTTACACCGGCTGGGCTGGTGGCTACACCGGCTGGGCTGGCAACGTCGGCGACCCGGACTGGGCGGCGGCCTTCGCCAATCTGGAGAATGTGCCCTCAGATGCTGCGGCTGTGGGGATCAACAGTTGGGTGAACAACGACTGAACTCGAGACCCATGTGATACTGAGCGGGGGACCGTATTATCACCGGTCCCCCGCTATTTTGTTGTGTAGTACTCGACGCGCAAGTTGAGTTTGTTACAGCGCGATAACAAGACGGTCAGAGGGACAGTTCGGCCGAGGCTTCGACTTGTGCTAACTGCTGTTCGACGCGCTGCAGGTCGGCAGCAGATCCTAATTGCTTGAATACTTGCTGGGCCGCGAGCAGTTCTTCGCGGGCCTTTTCCGGCTGGTCTGACTCTAGCGCTAGCAAGCCGTTCCAATAGGCCGTCCGCCCGGTTTCTATCTGTGAGCCGGTAGCGTGAAATATGGCTGTGCTGCGCTCCATGTGGCGGCGGGCGGCGTCCAGGTCGCCACGTGCCTGGGCGATACGCCCCATAAGCCGCTCGTACCGCCCCCGTTCGACCGATTCGCCCTTGTCTGCGCCGGTCACCTCCTGCAGTAGGGCGTAGCAGCGTTCAGCCCACTGCAGCGCGGCGTCAGGTTGGCCTTGTTCCAGGTGCAGTCTGCCTTGCAGTTCGTAGGCGTCGCTCAGGTTCTGCATCGCGTAGTCGCCGGCCCCTGCATACAAGGAGATGGCAGCGTCCAGATGTCGGGCGCAGTCCGTCCAGCGCGCTTGCAGCAGGTAGAGCCGGCCCAGGCTCATGTGGACCAGGGCCAACTGGGAGGGATGTGCGATGTGTTGGGCAATAGTGAAAGCACGATGGAGGTGCTCTTCTGCCTTGGCCCACTCGCCGCGGTCGGTGTACAGCACACCTAGATTCGTGCAGGCCAGGGCCAGCCCCTCGACCTCGCCGATGCGCTCGTGCACTTCGACCGCACGCCCGTAGTCGGCCTGAGCCCCGTCCCAATCACCGCTGGCATACTTGAGGGTACCCAGGTTATTCAGGGAACGCGCGTAGCCGACGAGGTCCCCCAGCCGTTCGCGCAGTCCCAGGGCGCGTTCGACGCACTCCGCTGCCTCGTCCCACTCACCGCGATTGTAGTGCACAGCGCCCAACCGGTTGAGGATGGACGATAGCACGTTGTAGTGCTCGGTGGCGCCGACCAGGGCCAGACCCTGCTCCAGCCACTCTTGGGCTGCGACCAGGTCACCCCGGCGCAGGCTGAGCCAGCTCAACTCCGAGTGGATCTGTGCTCGCAACTCGGGGATCGCTGCGCTGGTGTGGCTGAGTTGTTCCAGCCCTTGATGGAGCCAATCATCCGCTTTATCCAGGTCGCCGCGCTTGTCCCACACCTGTCCTATCCTGAGCATAACATAAGCGCGGTCTTCTGGAAGAGCCTCTTTCCCCTCTTCCAGCGCGGCCTGGTAGCAAGCGGTGGCTTCTTCATACTCGCCGATATGTTGTTCAACATCGCCCAGGCCGACGGCCGCTTGCCAGCGCTCGGCCAGGTAGTTGCCCAGGTGTTGCGAGAGTTGTAACGCCTGGCTGTAGTATTCGATGGCCTCACGGTTGGCAAAGCGCTTGCGGGCGCGGTCGCCTGCCAGCAGAGCGTAGCGCATAGCCTTGTCGCGCACGCGGGCGCGGCTGTAGTGTAGGGTCAGTACTTCGGCCTGGTTGCTCAGATCGTCGGCGTAGAGGTATTCGATACACTCGGCCACGGTGCAGTGCAGCCCAGGGCGCTGGCTGCGCAGTAGACTGCTGTAGACCGTCTCCTGGGTGAGGATGTGGCGGAAGGCGTAGACCTGCTCGCCAGCCTCTGGTCGTTCCACCAGCAATCCCAGGTCTGTGAGCCGTTCCAGCGGCGGCAGCACGCTGGTGGTGCCGTGGAGCCGGCGCTCGACTTCTTCCAGCAGGGGGGCGACGAACTGCAAGCCGATGACGGCAGCGTCGCGGAGTACGTGTTGCAGGTCCTCTGGCAGACGGTCCACGCGTGCCATCATCAGCCCGCGCAAAGTGGTGGGGATCTCCAGCGTCTGTAGCGCCACGGCTGAGGCCACCTGCCACTGGCCGTCCCCCAGCGTCAACACCTCCTTCTCAATCAACCCACGCACGAATTCTTCAATGTACAGGGGGTTGCCCTCGGCACGGGTCAAGATGGTGTTGACGAGTGGCTCCGGCATACCTTTCAGGTTGACCAGGTGTTCCAATAACGCCCGGCTATTTTCTGGCGAGAGAGGCTTCAATTTCAGGGAGAGGGATAAGGGTGTGGCCAGAGGTTCTTCCGCCGGGGGGACTGTAAGGTCCAGAGGCGTTTCCGGCTGGGGTCGCGTGACGATGCACAAGAGGATGGGGGCTTCGTGGATGGGGTTGACCAGCGCTTGTAACATGTCCCGCGAGAGATCATCAGCCCAGTGGAAGTCATCCAGGATCAGCATGACTGGCTGCTGGCGGGCCTCGCCCAACAGCCACTCGCGCAGTGCCACGGCCGTCAACTGCTTGATGCGCTCCGGTTCCAGGTGGCGCAAGGGGGTCTGTTCCTCCGGTGCAAGCGTCAGCCCCAATATCTGCCGCAGGAAGGGGCGCAGGGCGGGTGATACGTGGGCGTCCCACGCGGCGTCAGGCGCGTGGGTGCGCTGGACATCTTGTAGCAACGAGCGAAAGATGCCGTAGCCCACACCCTGGGCGTAGGGCAGCCCACGTCCGTGCCAGATTGCCACCCGGTTGGGTGTGACGCTTGAGAGCCATTCGGATATCAGCCGCGACTTGCCCATGCCGGCCTCGCCCTGGATCACCACCAGCCCACCGTGCCGATTGTCGAAGAAGGTAGATGACAAGGCGTGCAACTGTTTCAGTTCGGCATCGCGCCCCAGGAGGATGGCTGTGACCCCTGCTACGCCCCGCGTCGGCAGTGGCTTGGAGCGGTCCCCTATCGTTTTGTACACAGCCACGGGCTGAGTGATCCCTTTGACCTGGGTCGTGCCCATCGCCTGAAAGTTGAAGAGCGCGCGCGTCTGCTGGTAGACGCGGGAACTGACCAGCGTGTGGCCGGGTTGGGCCAACGCCTCCAGTCGCGCTGCCAGGTTGACCGTCTCTCCGATGACGGTGTAGGCCGCATGCTCCTGGGTGCCGATGATGCCTGCAACCACCGGCCCGCTGTGGATGCCTATGCGGATCGGCAGTGGAGCGCCCAGTTGGGCGCGGGCGATGGGTTCGAACTCGGCGGCGGCCTTTTGCATATCCAGCGCGGCACGGACGGCCAGTTCAGGGTCGTTTTCGTGGGCGATGGGTGCGCCGAAGACCGCCATCAGGCCATCCCCGGTGAATTTGTCCACGACACCATCATAGCGGTGAACGCACGCCACCAGACGGTTCAGCAGGTCGTTAATCAGGCCGAAGACCGACTCCGCGTCCAGCGAGGCCGAGAGGTGGGTGAAGTTCACCGCGTCGGCAAAGAGGACTGCTATCTCACGGCGCTCACCGCGCAGCCGTTCTTGATCGTGCAGAATACCCTCAGCGACGGCAGGGGAAATGTAGCGGCGCAGGCGGCGGAGGGCCTCTCGGGCTGTGGTCAGTTCATGCCGGATGTCCGCCTCACCTGTTACGTGGGGCGTGGTACCACCGCTGGCGAGGGCAGCGCCGCAGGTAGTGCAATGGGATGCAGTATCAGGATTGAGCGATCCGCATTGAGGACAACGCATCGGAACTCCACTTCTCAGATACCAACCAGGGATATTGTAGCACACTCTGCGCATAGCGCCAAGTCGCTGGCTGGCTCGATAGGCGTATTTCAGTTTTGGGGCGCAGGTGTCGCAGGGGGCCGCACTGTCGTAAACAGGCGGTGCTGGGGCGTCGCCCAGGCCATTCCAGCACCGGCGCGTCAGGCCGGTGCGGCAAGCAAGAGGAACGGCCCGCCAGGACGCTCCCCCTAGCCCAGCCACTGCACCAAGGCTTTGATGCAGAAAGGGGCCGGTTTTTTGTCCCCCAAAACGGGAAAAGCGAAGCCTCCCGCAGGTTCTCAACCTGCGGGAGGCTTGTTGCTACTACTGGATCGTCGCGTCGGCGGGCATGCCTGGCTTGAGGGCGTGGTCGGGGTTGGGGAGGCGTACCTTGACGGCGAAGACCAGGTTGACGCGCTCTTCCTGCGTCTGCACGTTGCGCGGGGTGAACTCCGCCTCGCCTGCGATGTTCGCCACGTGCCCCACGAACACGTGCTCCGGGAAGGAATCAACCCGCACCTCCACCTCCTGGCCTACCCGCACCTGCCCGACGCGGTTCTCGGGGACGTAGATGACCAGCGTCACCTCGTCCAGATTGGCGATGGTGAGCAGTGGCGCTCCCACTATGGCGGTCTCCCCGGCCTGACCGCTGCGGATGGTGACGATACCGTCCATCGGGGCGGTCAGCGTCAGTTGGGCAATCTGAGCGTCAACCAGACGCACGGCAGCCTCCGCCTGTCGTACATGGGCCTCGGCCATCGCGATTTGCTCCTCGGTCGGGCCAGCCTCCAGTTCATCCAGCGCCGCTTGCGCAGCCGCCACCTGTGCCTCGGTCAGGTCGTACTGCATCTCCGTGCCGTGGAGTTGGGCTTCGAGCGTGAGCGGGTTGGTGCGCATATCCAATTGAGCGTAGTAGTACTGCTGATCGCCCTTCAACTCGGCCTGCGCCTGTGCCAGTGCTGCCTGCGCTGCCTGCAACTGCAAGTCCCATACGCGCTCCGTGTCCCCCCCTTGCTTGGCGTAGACGTTGTGCCTCAGTTCCATCTCCGCCAAGTCTGCCTTGGCCATCTCGGCGTTCTGCTCGGCCAGGCGCACCTGGGTACGGGCAGCGTCAATCTCAGCGTTAAGCGAGAGAGGATTGCTGATCGCGTCCCGAGCGTAAACCACGGTCTGGACTGCCCCGTCCCGTTGGGCCTCCGCCTGGGCCAGAGCAGCCCGTGTGGCGGCAATCTCCTCGGAGCGTGGGCCAGCGAGCACACGGGCCAGATTGGCGCGGGCGGCTGCCAGCCCTGCCTCGGCCTCCAACCGCTGGCTCTGGAGCACAGCGTCGTCCAGGCGTACCAGTACGTCGTCCTCTTGCACCACATCCCCGCGATCCACCAGCATCTCGGCGATGCGGCCTGACGTCTCCGGCGCGACTATCACTTCCTCCCCCTCGATGAAGCCGGAGGCGGTGATGGTACCCTCGGCTACGTTGTTCCCACATCCGCTCAGCAGAAAAATGACCAATGACCAATGACAAATGACCAACATCAGATTTGAGATTTGAGATTTGGGATTTGGGGTTTGGGATTTGTTCATTTCACTGCTCCTCGGTGATGATCGTTGCGTCGGCGGGTAGACCCGGCTTGAGTGCGTGGTCGGGGTTGGGGATGCTGACGTCCACGGCGAAGACCATGTTCACGCGCTCCTCCTGCGTTTGCACATTGCGCGGGGTAAACTCCGCTTCGTGGGCAATGGCGACCACGGTGCCGGTGAAAATACGTTCTGGGAAACTATCCACACGGACTTCCACCTGTTGGTCAATAAATACATGTCCTAACTTGTTCTCCGGCACGTAGATGGTCAAGGTCACATCGTCCAGGTCGCCCAGCGTGAGCAGGGTGGCTCCGGGTGCGGCCAGTTCTCCCTCGTGGATGCAACGTTCCAAGACCAGCCCGCCGGCCGGGGCAGCGATGGTCAGTTTGTCGCGCAGCACCATCAGCGCATCGAGCGCGGCCTGGGCCTGTTCCACCTGTGCCTCGACGGCGGCGATTTCCTCCTCGGTAGCCCCTGCCCGCAGCGCATCCAGTTGGGCCTGGGCCATCTGGACAGCGGCCTCAGCGGCCCGGTATTGCGTTTCGGCCGCGTCCACCTGACAGTTCAGTTCCTGGGGGTTGTTCCGTATGGCGTAAAGATCGCTCAACGCGGCCCGTGCTCCGTCCAACCCCGCCTGAGCGGTATTGACGCCCACCCAGGATTTCCAGTAAGCGTTGGGGATGAGGTGAACGTCCAGTTGCATCCCCGGCAGGGTGGGGCGGTAGGGCTCAGGAATCTTCTCTAACTCCTCCTTTGCTTCCGCAAGGGCCTCCATTCCCTCCTGGAAGGCGTCGTCGGCGATCTCGGCCGCGTCCTTCAGCGCGATCGTCCTAGCCAGCCCGGCCTCAGCAGCGGCCACTTGTGCCCTCGCCAGGGTGATCTGCGCGTCCAATTTCTGGGGATTATCCCGGATGGCGATGAGGTCTTGCCAGGCCTGGTGAGCCCCGTCGCGGGCTGCCTCGGCCTGAGCCAGGGCTGCCTCCGCCTGCCGAATCTGCTCCGGGCGGGCACCAGCCCGTGCCTGGGCCAGCCCCGCCTCGGCCATGTCCAGGGCTGCCTGGGCCACCTCGCTCTGGGCTTCCAGTAGTGCCCCGTCCAGCCTCACCAGCACCTGCCCGGCCTCGACCTCGTCGCCCTCGTCCACCAGCAACTCGACCACGCGGCCTCCCAACTCCGGCGCGATGTTGATCTCCTCCGCCTCAATGAACCCGGAAGCCACCAGACCATCAGCCTCAGGTTCAGCCAGTTCCATTTGCACCATCACCTCACTCCAGACATCCGGGTTCATGGCAAAGTAGATGCCTGCTGCCGCCACAATGATGACGGCTACGGCGATGATGACAATCGGAACGATCTTTTCTCGTTTCATATCCTCACTCCTCTTAGGTGGGAGACCCTTCGGGTTTTCCGAAACCCGAAGGGTCTGAATTACTCCGCACGTTGGAGATGAAAACATCCTCCAACGACGGAGCGATGACTTCCATTGCCCGCACTCTAACGTTTGCCTCGGCCAGCGCCTGCGTGATGTGGGGTTTGTGCTCCGCGATCCCGTCGGCCACGATGTGGATCAGCGCGCCGTACAGCGCCACCTCGTCGAACAGGTCCATCTGCCGCAGGACGCCGATTGCCTCATCTGGCTGAGTGCAGTCAATCTCCAGTACCTGCCCCTGCATCTCGTGTAGTTTGATCTCCTCTGGAGATCCCTGGGTGATGATGCGCCCATTGTGAATGAGCGCCAGGTCCTGGCAGTGTTCGGCCTCGTCCATATAGTGAGTCGTTACGAGGATGGTTGTCCCATCCTCGGCCAGACGGTACAGCAAGTCCCAGAAAGCCCGCCGCGAGATGGGATCCACCCCTGCGGTTGGCTCATCCAGGAAGAGCATCTCCGGTTCGTGGAGGATCGCCGCGCCCAGGGCCAGCCGCTGTTTCCAGCCGCCGGCGAGATTTCGCGTTAGTTCCCGCTCTCGTCCCTCCAGCCCCGCCATCTCAATGACGAACTGCTTGCGCTTCCGCAGCCGTTCGCCGCGCACACCGTAGGTGCGCCCGTAGAAATCCAGGTTCTCGCTCACGGTCAGGTCGTTGTAGAGACTGAAACGCTGAGACATATAGCCGATGTGCTTGCGGATCTCCTCCGGCTGGCGCACGATGTCGTAGCCCAGCACGGTGGCCTGGCCTGACGTGGGCCGCAGCAATCCCAGCAGCATGCGGATGGTCGTCGTCTTGCCCGCGCCATTGGGTCCCAGGAAGCCGAATATCTCCCCCCGCTGGATGTTGAACGTGACCCCATTCACGGCGGTGAAATCACCGAACTTTTTGGTCAGATTAATAACCTCAACAGCGTGTTCGTTCACAGTCTGAAGTCTCCATCAATTTCTGAACGTCTGTACAATAAGGACAATGGACATAGCCGCCAGGAGGAGCCAAATGGCGATGATCACGGCGGCGGCTGCCCAGTTCGTCGGTTTGCCTCCGCTCATCGCTTCCCTGGCCTTTTTCCGGCTCTCGGCGATGACGTCGGGAGGAATCATCTTCAGCGCAAGCGCAGCCCCCAGGGGGACCAGGATCAGGTCGTCCAAATAACCCAGGACAGGGATGAAGTCAGGAATCAGATCAATGGGGCTGAAGGCATACCCCACCACGAGGGCGGCGAACAACCGGGCGTACCAGGGTGTCCTGGGGTCTTTGTAGGCCAGGTAGAGAGCATAGGTCTCCGTCTTGAGCTGCCTGGCTCGTTGTTTCCACGCCTCAACGGCTGTCATTCTTACGTCTCCTCCCGACGCTTGCGGATCAGCGAGATAAACGCCTCCTCCATCCGCGGGCGGGTCTGGCGCAATCCCCGCACGGCGATCCCCGCGCTGCTCAACGCTCCCTGGATGGACGACGCGCGCTGTGCGGCATCGTCTACGAATATGTGCAGCAAATCGCCGTAGGTCTGCACTTCCAGCACGCCGGGGAGGTTCTCGATGACCTGGCTCGCCTCCCGCAGCCGGTCGGGCCGCAATTCCAGCAACTCTCCCTCGACCAGCCCCTTGATGTACGCCGGCGTGTCACAGACGACGATGCTCCCCTCGAACATCAGCCCCACCCGCGAGCAGCGCTCCGCCTCGTCCATGTAAGGTGTGCTGACAAAGAGCGTCACCCCATCCAGGTGCAGTTCGGTCAGGATGTCCCAGAACTCGCGCCGCGAGACCGGGTCCACGCCGGTCGTCGGTTCGTCGAGGAATAGGATCTCCGGCTGGTGGATCAGCGTGCAGGCCAGGGCCAGTTTCTTTTGCATGCCGCCCGACAGGTGGGCCGCCCTCCGCTTGCGGAACTCCGTCAGCCGGGCGAATTCCAGCAGCCGGACGACGCGCTTCTCCCGCTCTTGTCGCTTGACCTCGAAGATGTCGGCGAAGAAGGTCAAATTTTCCAGCACCGTCAAATCACCGTAGAGAGAGAACTGCTGCGCCATATACCCGATGCGCTTTTTGATCTCCTCCGGCTCCTTCACCGTATCGAACCCGGCCACGCTGGCGCGGCCCTCGCTGGGGTCCATAATCGCGCACAACATGCGGATGGTCGTCGTCTTGCCGGCCCCGTCCGGCCCCAGCAGGCCGAAAATCTCGCCGCGCCGGATGCTCAAGTTGAGCCCGTGCACGGCGGTGACGTTCTTGAACTGTTTCGTCAGATTATGCGTCTCAATGACCAATTTGTCGTATGTCATGACGTCAACTTTTTGCTACATCTCGTCCCGTGCTGGCCTGACCGCTGAAATAAAAACATCCTCCAGCGTCGGGGCAATCCATTCGACTCCATGTACCTTCACTCCCTCGCGTTCCAGCAGCGCCGTGATGGGTTGCTTGTACGCCTCGGCATCTGGCACGACGGCGTGGATCTGCGCGCCGTAGAAGGCGACCTCGTCACACGGCAGCCGGCCGCTCTCCTGGGCCTCTTTCAGCACGCGCATTGCCCGCTCTGGGTCGAGCGTGTTGACCTCTAGCACCTGCCCCCGCATCTGCGTCTCTTTGAGTTGAGCGGGGGTATCGAGCGCCACCAGCCGCCCCTGGCTGAGGAACCCGACCCGCTGGCATAGCTCGGCCTCGTCCATGTAGTGGGTGGTGACCAGGACGGTCACGCCCTTCTTGGCCATGGCGTAGATGAGGCCCCAGAAATCGCGGCGGCTGATGGGGTCCACGCCGGCGGTAGGCTCGTCCAGGAAGATGACCTTGGGCTTGTGGACGATGGCGCAGCCCAGGGCCAGCCGTTGTTTCCAGCCGCCGGAGAGATTGGCGGTGAGTTCGTTCTCGCGCCCTTGCAGCCCGGCCATCTCAATGATCTCGGCCTGGCGCTGTTGCAACTCGTCTCGCCGCAGCCCGTAGGCCTGGCCGTAGAAGCGGATGTTTTCGCGGGCGGTGAGATCGTTGTACAGCGTAAAGAGTTGCGACATGTAGCCGACGTGGGCCTGCATCGCTTTGGTTTCGGTGCTCGGATCGTAGCCCAACACCCGCGCGCTGCCCTCGGTGATTTTGAGCAAGCCCAGCAACAAACGGATGGTCGTCGTCTTGCCCGCGCCGTTGGGTCCCAGCCAGCCGTAGACCTCGCCTTGCTTTACGCGGAAACTGACGTGGTCTACAGCGGTAAAATCGCCAAAGCGTTTGGTCAGATCTCTAACTTCGATAGTGTATTCATCCATAGTGATCCTCTTACGCATCACGTGAAACGTGATTTACTTTTCTTCCCGCTGCTTGCGGATGAGTGAGATAAACGCCTCCTCCATCCGGGGTTCGATTTCGCGCATCCCCTCGCAGGTGATCCCCTGGGCGGCCAGCGTGGCTTCGATCTCCCGCCGACATCTGTCGGGATCGTCCACAAAGACGTGGAGCATGGCTCCGTAAGTCTGTACCTCCAACACCGCCTCCATCTCTTCAACCATGCGCCAGGCCGGCACGAAATTCGAGGGGGTGAACTCTAGCAGGCGACCTGGTACCAAACGTTTGATCGTCTCTGGTGAATCGTGGGCGATGAGTCGGCCCTGGTACATCAACCCTACCCAGTTGCAACGCTCCGCTTCGTCCATGTACGGAGTACAGACGAAGATCGTCGTCCGTTTTTCCGCGCGCAGGTCTCCCAGCATGTTCCAGAACTCGCGGCGGCTGACCGGGTCCACGCCCAAAGTAGGCTCGTCCAACATCACCACCTGGGGTTCGTGAACCAGGCTGCACGCCAGGGCCAGTTTTTTCTTCATCCCGCCGGAGAGTTGACTCCCCAGCCGGTTAGTAAAATCGCTCAGGCCAGCGAACTCGAGCAGTTCGGGGATGCGCTTCCGTTGTTCCTCCCGGCCGACCCCCTGGACGTTGGCAAAGAAGCGCATATTCTCCATCACCGTCAGGTCGCCGGGGAGGGCGAACTGCTGGGCGATGTAGCCCACGCGCTCGCGGATTTCGTAGGTATCGCGCATAGAGTCGTAGCCCAGGATGCTGCTCTCACCACCGGTGCGTGTGAGCAGCCCCAGGATCGTGCGGGTGGTCGTCGTCTTGCCCGCCCCGTCCGGCCCGATGAGGCCATAAGTCTCGCCGCGCCGCACTTGCAGCGTCACGCCATTCACGGCAGTCACTGCGCCGCGCCTGGTCTTGAACCGTTTCACCAAATTGTGAGTCGAGATAGTCACCTCGTCACTCATCAACCTACTCCCTACTCCCCAATCCCTAATCCAGTCTTTTCTTGAACGTCACCGCCGCGAGCACCATCGTCGCGGTCCCGTAGATGACGAGGACCAGCACATCAGTCCACATAAAGGATAGGCCGACCCCCTTGGTGATGATCCCCCGGGCGATGCGGATGAAGTAGGTCGCCGGGATGAGATTGCCAATGGCTTGTACCACGGGCGGCATCAGTGCGCGGGGATAGATGAGGCCGGTCAACAACATGCCTAACAGCATCAACATGGTCGTGATCTGTTGAGCCTGTTTTTGCGTTTGCGCTCCCGTCGAGACCAGCAGCCCCAGGCCCAACCCAGAGACGATGTATAACAGAGATAGCCAGGCAAAGAGCCACGGGTTGCCCTGAAAGGGCAGGTCGAACCAGAAAACCCCGACCAGGATGATGATCAACATATCAATGACAGTCAGCAGAATGTTGGGCGCCATCTTGCCTACGATGAGTTCTAGCGGGCGGACGGGTGTGACCAGGATCTGCTCCAGGGTGCCCAGTTCGCGCTCGCGCACCACGGACGTGGACACCTGGCCGATGGTCAGCAGCAACAGGAGTAGCGCCGCTATCCCCGGTATCATAAAGATCAGGCCGTCCATGTTGGGGTTGTAGAGAATGTGGGTGGAGGTGTAGATGGGGAGCGATCCAATGCTGTCCAGACCCATCTGGCCCGCTTTTTCCAGCAACAACTCCATCCCCTGCGCCTGGGCGATGGCGCTCGCCGCGCTGTAGCCCGCTTGCACGGTGAACGAATCGGAGCCGTCGAGGACGATCAGCGCCTGGGCGTCGCCGCGCTCAACCTGCGCCGCAAAATCTGGCGGGATCACGACGCCAGCCTTGACCCGTCCCGCGCCGATGGCCTGGAGTACCTGCTCTTTGCCCTCCACGTGCATCTCCATATCGAAATACCCCGAGATTTCCAGCGCCTCGACAAAGGCCCGGCTCTGGGCGTCCCGGCTCATATCGGCTACGGCTGTGGGGATGTGATCCACCGTCAGCGTCACGGCGTAGGCAAAGAGAAACATCTCGATGAGAGGCAGAGCCAGAATCATCGCCAGCGTGCGCCAGTCTCGTAGAATCTGGATGGTCTCTTTTTGAATGAGAGCGCCGATGCGCTTTAACGATTTTCGCATGCCGTTTTTTTCCCTTTGTGAGAAACCAGGTTTCTCGGAAAAAACCTGGTTTCTAGTCCAGCCCTTGCTTGAACACGCGAGAAGCGGCGAACATGATCACGACGCTGTAAATGGCTATCGCGATGACATGATCCCAGAAGAATGTGATGCCGACGCCCTTGGTGATAATGCCCCGCGAAATGGGAATGAAATAGGTCAGTGGAAACAGATTGCCGGCGAGGCGCAAAAGGACAGGCATCGCATCACGCGGGAACATGAATCCCGAGAGAACTACCCCCAATAACATCATCACCATGATCAGTTGCTGGGTCTGCTTCTGGTTTTGCGCGAGAGTCGAGATCAATAACCCCAACCCCAGCCCAGAGAAGACGTACAGAAAGGCCAGCCAAAGGAAGAGCCAAAAGTTGCCCTGAAAGGGTACGCCGAACCCCCAGACGCCTATTGCGAGGACGGTCAGCAGATTGATCATGGCGATGAGTACGTTGGGGGTAATTTTGCCCAACATGAGCTCGACGGGCCGGATAGGAGTGACCAGCAGTTGCTCGATGGTGCCCACCTCGCGCTCGCGCACCACGGCGGTGGCGGTCAGGACGATAGTTTGGGTTTGCAAAAGCATCGCGCACATGCCGGGGATAATGAACCAGAGCGTCTCCATATCCGGGTTGTAGAGGATGCGGACGAGCGCGTCGAAGGGCAGGAAACTCTCACTGTCCGTCACCAGCCCCGAACGTTCCACTTTTTCCATCAGTACCTCAGTCGCGTGGGCCTCGGCGATGATGGTAGCGGCGTTGTAGGCCGACTGGGAGGTGAAGAGATCCGAGCCGTCCACCAGGAAGAGCACCTGGGCGTCGCCGCGCTCCACGCGGGCGGCAAAGTCGGGGGGAATCACGATGCCCGCCTGGGCGCGTCCCTCGTCAATGGCCTGGATCACGTCAGCCTGGCCGGGCACGTACTCGACGACGTCGAAATAGCCGGAGACCACTGCAGCGTCCACGTAGGCCTGGCTGGCGCTGTCGTGGCTCTGGTCGGCCACGATCGTCGGGATGTGGTCAACGCTCATATTGAGCGCGTAACCAAAGAGGAGCAGTTGGATGATGGGCATGCTGAGTGTCATCATCAGCGTGCGTCTGTCTCGAAAGGTCTGGATAAACTCTTTTTGTATCACGGCCCAGATTCGTCGCAGCATAGTCCACCTCAGAAACCGGGTTTTTTCTGAAAACCCCGGTTTCTTTTACGCATCCCTGGCGCGGACGCCGTCCAGGAGCAGATCTGCCATCGCCTCGGCCAAGGCGTGCCGCTTCTCCGCCGAGGGCAGCGGCGCCGTCCCGCGAATGGCCGGCACTATCAGGCTGCCGAACATGCCCATCACCAACTGCGCGACCAGCGCCGGGTCAACGGGACGAAAGACCCCGGCGGCGATGCGCCCGGCGATGTACTTCTCCAGCAGTTGGTGGATTTGCCTGATCCGCGCAGTGATGGCTTCCTCCAGGATGCCGTTATCCACCCAGGCCTCGCTGAACAGGGTGCGGTTGAAAGGTAGTTGAGCCTCGGTGATATCCAGCCCCTTTTCGATCATCTCGACCAGCGTTTCGCGATCTCCCAACTCGCCCATTTCCAGCAGGGCAGCCACCATTGGTGGTTCCGTCTCGCTGGCGACTGCCGACAATATCTCGCGCTTGCTGCTGAAGTAGAGGTAGATCGTGCCCGGAGCGATCCCGGCGCGGGCAGCGATCTCTTTGACCGTGGCCCGCTGGTAGCCCTTCTCGGCAAAGACTGAGGCGGCGACCTTCAGGATTATATCCCTGCGCCGCTCGCGGAACTCTTCTCGCCATACCATTTGGAGCCTCCTGGAATATGAACACCAGTTCAGTTTGCTGAACGCACGTTCATCCTACCACACTTCGGTTCTCTTGTCAAGCCCCAAACAGCGATTCTGCGCGACCTCGGCACGACGAGATGCTCCCGTCTCGCTTCTGTATTGGTTTGTTAATGTGCATATCCTGCTACACTTCCTTTACCCGGCGCGTCGGGCAATCGCTGCGCTAAGGTGCGCGCCAAAGAGGGTTATCAGAACGCCGATGTACATCCATAACATTAAGGCCACGACCGTTCCCAAGGAGCCATACACCAACTCATATTGCACGATCCCGCTGCTGAGGTACCAGGTAAAACCTCTCGTGGCGATTTCCCACGCCAGGATTGCCACCAACGCTCCCCATAAGGCCTCCGACCACTTGACCTTCACGTTTGGCACCCAACAATAAAAGCCCAGAAGCGCGAAAAATGCGGTCAGCCGTGGTACTACGCTCGATAAGATTGTCCACAAGAGGGTTTCATGCATCGAAAACCCTCCCCACAGAGGCACACTGAATCGAGCCAGGGTTCCGAGCACAGTTGTTAAGACTGATGAAAGGAACAGCAGAACTACCAGCCCGCCGACTATCCCCAGAGCCATCAAACGGCTTTCCAGGAAGTTGCGCGGTTCGGCTTCTGTCCAGGCGCAATTGATGTTGCGTACCAGAACCGCAAGGACGCTTGTGGCCGACCACGACAAACCGACCAACGCCACAAATCCCACCGTCCCGCGCAGTTCAAAAATCCTTTGGATATTCTCTTCGATCAGTTGGTGAGAGACCGGGATGACTTCGGCCTCAAAATCTAGCACCCACCGCTGAACGTCTTCGCTTTCCAGCATAAAACTCCCGACGACAATCAGGATGATCAACAAGGGAAAAAGGGAAAAGATCGTGTAATAGGCAATACTGGCGGAGGCTTCTGCAGCACGGGCACCGGCAAAGTGTTGGACGGCATCGTTAAAAACGCTTAACGAGCCGCCAGTAAGGCCATTGGCCCAATTGTAGAGCGACTTTATCTTACCGGCTGAGTTCTTCCTTAAGTTACCCATCTTGTTTTTCACCTGAACTTTCACCCCAGTTTCTTCCTGAAGAAATCAGACTGGCTATCGCGCCGATCGGCACTCTCCTATTCGCCAGCCACTCTCTTCCCACGCCTTTCTCATAACGGGATTTCGCTTGAGATACTCGTCAACTGCGCCACGATGACCACACCGACGCCCAACGCGCCGCCCAGCGTGACCAGGTTGTAGATCACCGTCGAAAGTGGGAACTCGCTATAGCACTTCATTGTTTGTTCTCCTTCGGTTGGTTTTTGGACCGACCGGTCAGCCTGCACCATAACCCCAAACTGGTGTGTTGTCAAGGAGCACAGGGGGAACGAAACAACCGCGCCCCGAGGGTGGGGCGCGGTCGCGACGAATGTTGGGGTGTGGAAGCGGTCAATCCGGCGCTGCGGCGTAGAAGGCGATGCCGACGGTACCGGGGCCGACGTGCGTGCCGATGACGGGGCTGACCATGGCGTGGTAGACCGTGGAGATGCCGAAGCGTTCCTTCACTTGTTGGGCGACGATCTTTCCCTCCTCCGGGTTGCCCGCCTCAAGGATGGAAACCTCACCCATCTGTCTCCCGCCCAGCCGCTCCTCCACGATGTCCAACATCTGTGCGATGGCCTTGCGCTTGGTGCGCGCCTGGGCCAGCGGCTCGATGTGGCCGCCCTCCAGGTGCAGCAGTGGCTTGATCTTCAGTGCTGTTCCCAGGAACCGTTGGGCCCCGCCGATGCGCCCGCCACGATGGAGATATTCCAGCGTGTCCACGGCGAACAGGATGTGAACCTGATCGCGTACCTCCTCAGCCGCAGCGATGACTTCATCGAGGGGTTTGCCAGTGGCCGCCGCTCGGGCAGCAGCCAGCACGATGAATCCCAGACTCATCGAGGTGCCAAGCGAATCTATGGTTGTGATATTGAGTTCGGGTAGTTGTGCTTTGGCCACCTCGGCCGAGGCGACGGTGCCGCTGAGCCCGGATGAGATGTAGGCGCCCACGATGGTGTCGGTGTCGTTCTCGGCGGCGACATGGCGGAAAAAGTCTATGAATTCGCCGGCTGAGGGTTGAGATGTGGTGGGCAGAGTCTTGGTCTTCGGCAGGCGGCGATAGTGGGTTGGCGGGTCCATATCCACCCCGTCCCGAAAACGCTCATCGCCCCAGATAACCCACAGAGGAATTATCGGGATGTTCAGGTCGCCCAGGGCTTCTGCGGGGATGTAGGCCGTGCTGTCCGTTACTACTGCAATCTTGTGACTGTTCATAGTTGTCTCCTTTCGTATTATTATGAGGACACCAATGAATAGAACACCCTACCCGTCAGTAGGGTGCGCTTGCGGGGGAGTAGATGAGGAAATGAGTAGACGCAGTAGGGACACTCGGCGGTGTGGGTGTCATGCCACTCGACTTCGTCGGGGACGAGTGGCGCGCCGCAGCCGGCACACTGAGCGGGCAACGTGCCTCGTGGCTTGGGCCTCTCTGCCGCGACGCGCTGCGTCACTTCTTCCAACGAGAGGCCCATTTCGCCCAATCCTTCCTCGACGGCGCGCTCCAGTTCGTCGGCTTCGGCGTGATAGTTCTTGTTGCGCAGCGTTTCCATCATACGGGCCAGGAGGTAGGGCACGCGGCCGACGCGACCGTTGCGGATGAAGAGCAGCAAGGCTTGCTGCGCTCGTTTCACCGCTGCACTGGCGTCACCAGCGGCGAGATGTGCACGAGCCGCCCGTATCATCAGGTCGGCGGCGCGGATGGGCCGGTCAAGTTCCTGGGCCTTGTCGGCCAGTTGTCCGAAGATATTGGCTGCCTCGGTGGACTGCCCGTCCGCCATCAGGCCGTTGGCGCGGGCCAGTGCCCGGTGCGCTTTGGGTGGAAGCGGCGGTGGGGGCGGTGGAGCCCCTGGGGGGTGTGGGCGTGGTGGTACGCATCGCCGGAACAGCGGTCAGCGACGGAAGGGACGTCTACGAATCATAGGCAACTTCCTTTTGGGGTAAGGCTCGCAATGTGACTACGGTTCGGTGGGCAGCAGAGTAAGGATCACGATGGCTACGATGCCTGCGACAGTAGTGCGCAATCCGTAGCCGATGAGACTGCGCCCGGATATGTGCCCCAGAAACATCCCCAGTCCGAACAGACTGACCAGAGCAACGGCTATGGAAAGCGCGTAACTGACCAGGATGTTGCCGATTAGCGGCGCAATGAACATGGGGATGAGCACAATCAGCGAAGAGACGAAAGGCGACAGGCCATCTACCAATGAAACGACGATCACTGCCATGCGCGAGGCCCGGCCGATCTTCGTCTCACCCAGGTCGGTGAGCGATATTCTCTCCAGTTCAGCCAAGTCGCGCCCGCGCTCGGCGGACTCGGCCAGGTAGGCTCCCCACAGCCCTGAAATCCCTATGGAGATGGAGGTGGCAACGCCGATGCGGATCACAATAGAAGCATCCCGAATACCGACCGCATACTGGCCCATCAGCACGCCAATGGTGGTCAACACACCATCAAAGGCATTGTTCGCCAAGGCGCGGCGAGCGATCTTTGAGAAGCCGGCGATGCGTTCGTATTCGCGTACGTCATCTATGCCTTGGGCTAGACGTCCACGCATTTTATCCGAATTTCTCACGGCTAATCCTGCGGCGTGATGACGTCCTCGATGAGCACCATGCCGGCCGCGACCTCATCAATGGAGTGTATCGCGCCGCCGTTCTCCTCAATGATGCTGGCGACTTCCTCGTAGCGCAAGTCGTGTCCTTCGATGGTGACCTTGGCGTTTTCTACGCGACGGTCAATTTCGTAGATCGAGATGTTGGCGCCATCCACGCCCTCCAGATCAGCCAGCAGTTGCACCAGTTCCACGATGCTGGGGTCCAGTGGTTTCAACACATCCAGCACCAAGCGTCTCAGGTTTCCCATGTCTCCTTCTCCTAATTTTACTCCTCTGACGGCATAAGCGCCCGCGCAAAGATCAGGTAGCCAGTGTGTGCTACCATACGATCCATCGGCCGCAGGCGGGCGGGCACCGCCTTGTACGGCCGGAGCAGCAGTTCTTCTACTTCGATCAAGCCAAAGTCGGCCTCCTCCAGCGCGCCGATTAGACGGCTGACTTGATTGGTGGTGGGCAGGATGCAGCCAAAGAAGCCACCGTTGGCCAGGGCTGCGTGAGCCTGCGTCAGATAGTCCCAGGGGTTGGGCAGGTCCAGGAACAGTGCGTCGGCCTCCTGTTCATCGAAGCCCTCGGCGATGTCGCGCAGTTTAAATTCCACGAATTCGGCCCACCCCAGTTGTTCCAGGTTCCTGCAGGCCAGTTGTTGCATCTCAGGTCGGGTTTCGTAGGAGTGAACGTGGCCGGTGGGACTGACCGCCTGGGCGAAAACGAGCGTGAGTCCGCCACTGCCAGTGCCGGCCTCGACGACATGGCACCCAGGGGCGATGCTCATCTTGATCAGGATGTACCCTGCGTCTTTGGGGTAGATAATCTGGGTGGTGCGCTTGAGGTTACGCACGATGTCGTCGGTGGAAGGCCGAAGCAACAGCAATGGATACCCCAGGTGGGTGGACACTCGCATCCCCCAAGGGGCTCCGATCAGGTCGTCGTGGGTCACCATCCCACGGTGGGTGTGGAATTGGGAGCCTGGCTCTAGCCGGATAATGAACGATTTGCGGTCGCGGCCAACTAGCAGAGCCAGGTCGTCAGGTTGTGCAGTTCGCACGGCTCTCTCAGTGATCAAGTTATTCCCACGCATTAGCCATTGGCAGCCAGCGAGCACCTGCTAACGGCTGATTTTCGTGGGCGTTTGTATAATTATAGCGCACTCTGACCGCAGCGCAACTTTACGTTTCAGCGAAAACCACATCGGCGTTTTGCCGGATGGCCCCACAGGTTGTGCGATTCGCAGTTTGACTTGAAAGCAGGATAGTGGTACACTAGGCAGAATGTTGTGGGTATGTCGTTGACGACCTGGTTGTCCGTGTCAGTTTGCCAGTGAGGCAAAAGGGAGGATCACCGAATGGCTGAAGAGAAGAGAACAGTTGTCTGCGTTGAAGATGAGCCCGAGATGATTGACCTGGTCAAACTGATCCTCGGGCGCAAGGGGTTTGATCTTGTCGGCGCTGTCGGCGGTCGTGAGGGCATAGAAGCGGTGCGCAGACTCAAACCCGACCTGGTGCTGCTGGACCTGATGATGCCGGATATGGACGGCTGGGAGGTCTACCAGCAGATGAAAGCCGACGACGCATTGAAGGATATCCCGGTCATTGTCGTCACCGCCAAGGCTCAGAGTATTGACAAGGTGTTAGGACTCCACATCGCCAAGGTGGATGACTACGTGACTAAGCCGTTCGGCCCGCAGGAACTGCTGCAAAGCGTGAACAAGGTATTAGGACTCGAGACCTGAGCCTGACGGTTCACAAGCCGCTTTCAGAGGTGTCTATCCTCGACAACTGAGCACATCGTCCTCGGCGGATGGTGACCAAGCGGCGCTGTCTCGTGTGTTCTGGCGGGTGCGAGGGGGCGGTGGTGATGGGATGACCCTGAGCCCATCGCCACTTGATCTATGGAGAAGAGCAGGAGGTGGGCGGTGGAACTCATGGT
Organism: Anaerolineae bacterium; assembly: GCA_030612585.1. The sequence goes on along the minus strand of JAUWNP010000018.1, from coordinate 16,982 downwards.
AGTGCAGATTGAGAAGCCAGAGGCCGTAAACCTCATTCTGGGCCAATCGCACTTCATCAAGACGGTAGAGGATCTGTACGAGACGCTGGTGGGTGCTGTGCCGGGCATCAAATTTGGCCTGGCCTTCTGCGAATCTTCGGGCCCGGCATTAGTGCGCGCCAGTGGCACCGACGATGGGTTAGTCGAACTGGCAGAGCGGAACGCGATGGCACTGAGCGCCGGGCATAGTTTCATCATCTTCCTGGGCGAAGGCTTCTACCCGGTCAATGTATTAAACGCGGTCAAGATGGTGTCCGAAGTGTGTCATATCTTCTGCGCCACAGCCAACCCGGTCGAGGTCATCCTTGCCGAGACGGAGCAAGGGCGGGGTATCCTCGGCGTGGTGGACGGTATCAAGACGAAGGGCATTGAGACAGAGGAGGACGTTGCCCAGCGTAAGAACTTCCTCCGTATGATTGGCTATAAACTGTGAGGGTGGAGCAGGCTTTCGGGCCTGCCGGGGTGAAATGGACGCCGGCGCTGCGTTACAGTTGCTCCTCGACGCTCACCGGCTGAAGCGCACACTGCGCACTGGCTGGGTGATGCGGGGCGTGGCCGATGCCGAGAGCGTGGCCGACCATAGTTTCGGTGTGGCCTTCATCTCCATGATCCTGGCCGAGTTGGTGGATCGGCCCCTGGACAAGGCCAAGTTGCTGACCATCGCGTTGCTCCACGATCTGTCGGAGAGCGTGGTCAGCGATCTTCCTACGCCTGCGGCACTCTATTTTCCCCCTGGGACCAAGCGGAAGGTGGAGACGGCGGTTCTGAGCGAGTTACTGCGCCGATTGCCATGCGCCGAGCAGTGGCACGCCTGGTGGCTGGAGTTTGAGGATGGGACGAGTGCCGAGGGGCGGCTCGTCCGCGATGCTGACCAACTCGACATGCTCCTCCAGGCTTACATCTACGAGCAGACGACGGGTAATCGCTGGCTGGAGGAATTCTGGCCCCGGTCTGAGATTCCGCCTTTTGAGTTCGCGGCTGCAGAGGCGCTGTACGAGGAATTGATGCTGCTGCGCCAGCGGCCCATCTAGTGTGTGAGGGTTCGTGGTGCCTGACCAACTAACGTCCGGCGAACTGGGGTGTTTGCTACGCTACATGCCATCCGGTTGGCGAGAGCGGGTTGGATCATCTCTCACATCGGAGGTTCTGGCAGGGTGCACCTCCCACCTGCAGGCGCTGCTGGTGACTGTGTCCACTTATCTCCCGCGGGCCATCCTGGTCAATGGTCGCGGGGTACAGGTCGGACGGGGCGAATTCCGCTACGGTACGGCGCTGTTTCCCGACGTCTCCGGCTTCAGCGCGCTGACGGAGCGATTCTCCCGGGAGCGTGGCCGCGAGGGGGCCGAAGAGGTCACCTTCATCGTCAACCGTTTCCTCGACGAGGTGAATACCGTCGCCACGCAGCACGGCGGCGACCTGCTGAAGTTCGCGGGCGATGCGGCGCTGAGTTTCTACGAAGGGGTAGACCACGCTGCCCGTGCCTGTCGCGCCGCCTGGGAGATGCAACAGGTGGTGCGGGAACGGTTCGCTCGCGTGGAGACCTCGCTGGGCAGTTTCGCGGTCCAGATGTCGGTCGGGCTGGGCAGCGGGTTGGTCTTCACGGCCAGTCTGGGCACACCCGACAGCGCCGAGTACGCCGTGATGGGGCCGGCGCTGGCGACGATGGGCCAAGCCGAACGGTTGGCCCAGGCCGGGCAGATTTTCGTAGACCGCGCTACGTGCGAGTTGGCTGGCGAGTCCATCGTTGTTGTTCCTGGACGGGGGGAAGGGTTCTCTGAGCTGTGCCGGGCTGGGCTTTACTCCGGCGCGGTTGAGCGCCCACATCTGCGCCTCTCGCCACCGGTTGGTTCACCCCACGCAGTGCTGCGCTGGCTGCTGGCACGGCTTGATGTTCTCGTTCCCTACCTGCCCTCTGGTTTGTTGGAAAAGTTGGTTTCCTCACCCGAAGAAACTGGTGTTGAGAGCGATCACCGTTGGGTGACTACGCTCTTCGCCGACCTGCGTCGTGCGAACAGTCTAGTCGAGGCGCTAGGGCCCGAGCGAGGAGATCTGCTTACCGAAATCCTCAACCGCGAGTTTCTGGCGATGCGCAGGGTGGTAGAGCGGTATGAGGGAGTCCTGCATAAAGTCGGGGCTGGTCCAAGCGGGCCGCATCTTTTCATCACGTTCGGCGCTCCCAAGAGTCACCCTGATGACCCTGAGCGGGCAGTACGTGCGGGGCTGGAGATGCAGGAAGTGCTGGCGGAGGTCAATCGGGATGTGGAGATTCTGGCCGGCGGCACGAGTGATCTGGAGTTCCCCCTCTTGCGGCAGGCCATCGGAGTCACCACCGGGTTTGTCTTCGCTGGCAGCGTCGGTTCAGCAGAGCGACGGGAATACACTGTGATGGGTGACGTGGTCAACCTGGCCTGCCGGCTGATGGCTGCCGCTGACGAGGAGGAGTTGTTGGCCGCCGACTCTACGGTGCGCTATCTGGACGAGCGATTCGAGTACCGCCCCCGACCGGCCATGTGGGTGAAAGGTAAGCAGGGGCCAGTATCTTACGTGCAGGTGACCGGGTTAACGCGGCTGCCCCCGCTGCTAGGAGCAGCCGAGGGACGGGTCGTGGGCCGCCAGGCCGAACTGGGCACGGCGCAAGACATGTTTAATGGCGCGATCCGGGGCGCAGGGGGCGCGCTGGTGGTGCGTGGCGAGGCCGGGATGGGTAAGACCCGGTTGGCCCGGGAGATCGCGCAGCAGGCACAGAAGCGCGGGATGCGTGTGCTTGTCGGGGCGTGCCTTTCCTACGGAGGTGACATCCCCTACCTGCCGTGGACCGACATGCTGTGTGTGCTGTTGGGGGTCTCTGCGGCGGACCAGCACCGCCATAGACAGGCGGTGTTGGAATCTCGTCGTGAGACCACTCTAGCACCGGCGCTTCAGGCCGATGCCTCGACCACTACCGTTCAATTGCATCAGTTGGCGCGTGGGCTGGCAGCGGCAGGTATGGCTGGGTGGGAGCCATTGATCGCCGAACTGCTGGAATTGGAGGCGGACGAGACGGAACTGACGGCCTCATTGGATCCCCGACTGCGGCAGCAGAGGTTATTCGACATTGTGCTGCAATTGATCCAACATCACGCTCGGGCACAGCCGCTTCTGTTGGTGATCGAAGATGTCCACTGGGCAGACCCCACCTCACTGGAATTACTGGACTACGTGGCACGCAATGTGGGCTCCTGTCCGGCGGCGTTGCTGATACTGCACCGGCCTAGGGAGCGGCTGGCTGGGCGCTGGCGGAAGTTCGCTCACGCGGCCGAGATTGAGTTGCAGGAGTTGCCTGAGACCGATATTCGGGCATTGGTCGCTGATGTCCTGGGTGTAGAGAAGGTGCCGGACCGGTTGATTGAGTTGGCGCTGCGCAAGGCGCAGGGCAACCCCTTTTTCACCGAAGAGGTGGTGCGAGCGTTGATGGACGCCGGGGTGCTGAGGCGGGATGATGGACGTTGGGAATTGGTCGCTGACCCAGATCAGGCCGGCGTGCCCGATACGATCCACGGTGTCATCCAGAGCCGCATAGACCGTCTGGAGGAGATTGACCGGCGGGTGCTGCAGGTGGCCTCGGTCATCGGGCGGGCCTTCAGCACGCAGGTACTGGATGGTGTCTATCCCTACGGCGATCTGGACGGTACATTGCCTTGGCGGTTGAACCGGCTGGGCGCGGTGGGTTTGGTACTCCTGGAAGTACTCGAACCGGAACCGGTCTACATGTTCAGGCACGCGCTGACACAGGACGTGGCCTATGAGAGCCTCTCCTACGCGCGGCGTCGCGAATTGCACCGCCGGGTGGGGGAGTTCATTGAGGCGCAGGCAGGGGAGGCATTGAGCGAGCGGCCAGGTTTCCTGGCCCACCATTACTTCCACGGGCGGACCTGGCGCAAGGCGCTGGCCTACTCGCTGGTGGCTGGTCGCAAGGCGCAGCGGGAGTACGCCAACGAGGCGGCCATCGCCCATTTCCGGCGGGCGCTGCAGGCAGCGGTGGAACTGGATGAGCCGTGCGAGGAGGAACGACTTGAAGCCCACGAGAGACTGGGCGAGGTGCTGACCATCGTCGGTCGTTACGACGAGGCGTTGGGCAGCCTGGAGGCGGCGCGGACTGTGATTGAGGCCCAGCCTCCGTCGTCGGAGCGGGATCGCCGGCTGGCCGAACTGTACCGCAAGACGGCGGAGGCATACGAGGCCAAGGGAGACTATGATGCGGCCTTCAACGCGTTAGAGCACGGGCTGAGAATTCCCGGCGTTGAAGGGCTGATTGAACAGGCCCGCATATACTTGATGGGCGCTGGCGTGTTCCTACGTCAAGGGAGTAATGAACGAGCGGTGGAGTTCTGCAGTCGTGGCCTGGAGATCGCCAAACAGGTTGGAGGAGTGGTTGGAAAAGAGGTGCTGGCCCGAGGCAACTATCTGCTTGGGGCGAGTCTGGTTCGATACGGCGATTTGGCCGAAGCCATTAAACACTGCCAGCGCAGTTTGACGCTGTATGAGGAACTGCATAACCTGCTGGGGCGAGCACAGGCTCACAATAATCTTGCGATGGCCTATTATGACCAGGACGCCTGGGCGCTGGCGGCCGAACACTACCGAGCAGCGGCGGAGATTGTGAGTCAGGTCGGCTATGCCGAGGGACAAGCGCGGGTTGCCTCCAACCTGGGCGAGATCTACCTGGTACAAGGGAACTTGGACGCGGCCAGGGAGCAGTATCGAGCAGCGTTGGACGCTGTTGAGCGATTAGGAATGCCCTATGGTGTGGCCCTGCTGCACAACAACCTGGGTGCGGCGTATGCGCGAGGGGGGGAATGGAACGAAGCAGCGAGACATCTAGAACAGAGTCAATCTCTGTTCCAGGAAATCGGCTCGGAGGAATTCTTGGCAGAGCTCTTCCGCCACCGGGCCGAGGTAGCGCTAGGACAGGGACGGCTGGATGAGGCATTGGCTCACGCAGAACGCTCGCTGGGCTATGCCCAGGCCCACGATATGCGGCTGGAGGAAGGAATGACCTGGCGTGTACTGGGGCGCGTGCACCGGGAGTGGGAAGAGTTGGATCGGGCTGAGGAAGCCTTAACGCAGGCGCTGAAGATCGCGCAGGGAGCGCGAAAGCGGCACGAAATCGCGCTGACTCGCCTGGAACTAGCGCGGTTGCGTGCACAACAAGGCGAGGAGGAGATGGGGAGGGAACTGGCCCGACAAGCCGAGCAGTCTTTGGCGCAACTGGGCGCACAATTGGACCTGGAGGAGGCAAAGCCCTTGTTGCTCTTGGAGCCTGAATAACATATCGAATGGGGTGGGCAAGGAGATTACAGATGAATCGCGGGTTGACATTGACATTGGCCGTTGGTGTTGGATTACTGCTGGTAGTGCTCTCGGTGATGGCCCTGCAGTGGGAGAGTCCACTGGCCCTGGCTGTTGGCACTCCCATTTCCCTGGAGCAGACCAGTCCCAATCCCAATCTGGTGGGCGTCGCGGCCTACGAGGGGACTACCTATTGGCAGGCTATGTCGTCTGTTTGTTATTTCCCTTTCGCCCAGCACAACCCCGGGGGCTGGTCTACCAGGCTGTACTTCCAGAATGCCTCGTGGTGGACAGCGAGCGTCACCATCAGCCTCTACAGTGGTATAGGGAGTGATGGAGACCCCACAGTCGTCGTGAGGGACGTAGTCGTCCCACCGAACGCGCGGGGGGTCTATCCTGTCTCAGACTTGGTGACGGGGGTTTTCACCGGTGCGGCTGTTATCGAATCCGACCAACCACTGGCATGCAGTGCCGAAATTCTGAGCGAGTCGGACCCTGCTGTTGACATGATGGCCTACCGCACCCCTGAGGGAGGGAGTGAGTTCATCGCCCCGCAGATACGCAGGGAGGGGGCAGGGGCGTGGAATTCCCGCATTGTCGTCTTTAACCACGGCGGCCCATCGAACGATGTGTACATCCGATTCTACGATCGGGCGGGCATGGATAACGGGAGTGTCCACCTGGTACTGGACGATCATGGTACCTGGGTCTACGATGTGCTCGTTGACAACACGTCGCTCCCGCTCGGCTTCGAAGGGTGGGCGCACATAACCGGCACACTGCCTATCGCTGTGGTAGTGCTGAATGAGGCGGACAGCAAGGCCATAGCACTCACTCCGTGGGAGGAGGTGCCCTCCTGCGAGGCAGTACTGCCCTGGGTCGAGCGGGGCAAACGCCCGCCAACGCAGATCGCTCTGTATAATCTGAGCAGCAGCCCGCAGATGTCACGGACGTTGGACTTCCACTACATTGGCGACGGCTCGCTGGACGACCGTGAGATTCACGCACTGGCACCTCGAGCCCGCGTCGTCCGCAACCTGGCCGATGTCTCTCTACCTGCGGAGTCGTGGTATGGGGCGGTGCGCTCCACCGGGTCCGATGCGGCCGGTATGGTGGCGTTCTCAGATTGGGGGATGGCGGCCGCTGGCTACAGCAGCCTCGAGGGCTATAGTGGCTACGAGTTTTTTGTGCCGAACGTCGTCCGTTATCCCGACAGGCACACCGCCTTCACTGTCTGGTCACATGAGCCTCTCAACCTCGTCACCGTCGAGTTCTACGACCTGGAGGGCAACCAAGTGCTCAGTTACACGGGCGAGATTACCCAGTATGTCGGCCTGCGCTTTGACCAGGGGATGATGCCCGACCTGGGTCCCACTTTCGAAGGTTCGGCGCACGTTTTCGCGCACATGGACATCGCCGTCGTCGTCGAGGAGATGGTCGTGGGCTTGCCACCGGTGGATAGTTACGAGCCCAACGATTCCGACGCCGATGCGTACGCAATCGCCGCCGGTATGTCCATTACCTCATTCATCAGTCATTCTGATGATCCCGACTGGTACAAGTTCGAGATCGAGGATCCATCGTTGCTCACGGTTACGCTTGACCAGTTGCCGGCTGACTACGATCTGGTTCTCTTCACCGACCTGATCGAGCCCAGTCCAGTCCCGGCCAGCCAGGTGATAGGAGAACTGGCCGACGGCGGGGACGTGGATGCAGAAGGGAGTCTGGATGCGACTGGTAGATGGGCGGCTATTGGCAGGTGGGCGGCTATTGGCAGATGGGCGGCTATCGGCAGGTGGGCGGCCATCGGCAGGTGGGCGGCCATCTCGGCCAACGAGGGTGTGGAGGAAGAGGTGGCGCGCACCATCGCCGTCGAACCCGGCTGGTACTACGTATTGGTTTTCTCCTCCAACGGCGAGCACTCGGCTAGGCCCTACCGGCTGCGGGTGGAGGCAACCTCCCTGGCTGGGACGGAGGCCTGTTCGTGGTCGCCGACCTACGTGCACGCGCAGCCCACGGAGGCCTATACAGGCGCGTCGGTCGGCACGGCCGGTCCGCAGACGCTCATTCTCTACAACAAGACCCGGCTGGATCGGGCCTATGGTATCGCTGCCGCCAACGCTCTCTCGGACACGCTGGGGCGCTTGGCCGACCTGAACAGCGTGCAGGGGCTGGTGGTACCGGTGGATGCCAATCCTGTCGTCTCCAGCACCTACGCTTCGTGGAACAGCCAATACTGCACGGTCTGGCAGGCCAACCAGGTCGCCGAAACGATCCGGGACGAGATCATCAGCCCTACGCTGGCTGCCCACTCCGCCATCTCCTACGTTGTGTTGGTAGGTGGCGATGAGCAGATCCCGTTCCGTCGCCTGCCCGACCAGACCACGATCGCCAACGAACGGGCGTATCAAGGTGATCTGGAAGCAAGGTGGGGGGCGCTCTTTGCTGCTTTCAACCAGGGCTACATTCTCACCGATGACTTCTATGGCACGCCGCCAGGTAAGGGGCTGCTGACACGTGGGCAAGTGCTGTGGATACCGGAGTTGGCCGTTGGACGGCTGGTGGAGACGCCGGCGGAGATCCAAGGGCTGATCGAAGCCTACCGGTCAGGCGAGGCGCTGGCAGCGGCGACATCCCTGGCCACCGGCTATGATTTCCTGACGGATAGCGCCGTTGCCATAAGCGACACCTTTGGTGGGCTGGATCTCAGCACAGACACTCTCATTTCCGAGAACTGGACTGCCAACGACTTGCGGACGGCCTGGCCGAATATGGCCCCCGACCTGGCCTCGGTCAATGCCCACTTCGAGCACTGGCGAGCCATCCCTGCGGATGCCACAGCCGGCCATCTGAACAACACCGATATCCTCAATGCCACGGGCAATCTCTCGGGCACCCTGGGTTTCTCTATGGGCTGCCACGCCGGGCTGAACGTGCCCGACGGCGACGTGATCAATGCATCCACCAGCCCTGACCTCCCGCAAGCGCTGGCCAGCAGGGGCGGCTACTGGGTGGGCAACACCGGATATGGCTACGGGATGGACGACGCCATCGAGGCGTCGGAGATGCTGATGTGGATGTTTGCTCAGGAGTTGGGGCGGGAGCCGAACGTGCCGGCGGGACGGGCTTTCGTGCGGGCCAAGCAGCGGTACGTCGGCAGTCTGCCCAGCGGCGGCATGAGCCTCTACCACGAGAAGGCGCTCGTTGAGTCCGTTTTTTATGGCCTGCCGATGTATCGAGTGACGGTGCCCTCGCCTGAGATGCCAACTGGGGCCGTGAACGCGAGCGTGTCGTCGCCGCAGCCAACCGGAGCATTGGGCGGCTTGTGGACGGTGAGCGTGACCGTGCAGCCGGCCCTGACGCGACGGGATACCGCCAACGGCAGTTACTACAGCGTCGGCGGCGAGGTGTGGGCCGGGCCGGGCCGTCCGGTCCAGCCCCGGGCCACGGTGCCGGTGACAGGGCCAGCGGGGACCATCGCACACGGAGCGTTGCTCGTGGCCGGCAGTTATGGTGTCGAGAGCGGATTCGATCCTCTCATCGCCCGCCCCATCACCGACGTGGTCCTGCCGGAACCTGACTTTGATGCCACTGGCTGGTTCCCGGCCAAGCCCTTCATGGTCAACCGCTTCGGCGACCGGGACCGGCTGGTGGTCGTGCCGGGACAATACAGGCAGCAGGGTGGGGTGGAACGACTATACAATGATCTGGAACTACTGGTCTACTATTCTGAGGACAGCAATGAGGACTTCCTGCCGCCGGTCATCTGGGATGTACAGGTGGAGTGGATGACTGACACACTCCACTTTGAGGCCACTGTGTCGGACGACGGGGGAGTCTATCGGGTAGTGATCGCTTACGAGGAGGACGGTGAGCGGTGGAGGACGATGGACCTGGTGCGCGGTGCTGTGAGCAACCTGTGGCTGGGTGAACTGGGGGTTCCGTCCCGTAGGCTGAATTACTTCGTGCAGGCGGTGGATGAGGCAGGCAACGTCGCATTGGGGGCCAATAAAGGGTTGATGTTCGAAGTGAGTCCCAACATGCTCTTCCTGCCTGTAGTGTTCAAAGGGGGCTGATGCCTGGTGGCAATGTGGCTGGCGGTGTGGAATGAGACGCAGGGCGAGCGGCTGCTGGGACGCGTGTCTCGCTGCGCCAGTTTTCTCTGCCGTCTGCGGGGGCTGACCTTCCGGCGACACCTGGGCGATGACGAGGGGTTGCTGTTGGTGGGACGCCGGGAGAGCCGCGCCGACGCGGCCATCCATATGCTCTTTGTTTTTTTTCCCATTGCGGCAGTATGGCTGGACGGAGGCGGGCGGGTGGTGGATGTCCGGATGGCCCGTCCCTTCCGCCCGCTCTACGTCCCCAGTGCGCCGGCGCGGGATGTGCTGGAGGGGCCGCCGGGTTTGCTGGAGCGGGTGCGAATAGGGGATCAATTGCGATTCGGAGGGTAGTCTGATGAGGCGAAAGATAGTGATGGTGCTGGTCGCTTTGCTATTGGCTGGGACATTGGCGGCACCGGTGCAGGCCTGGCCTGAGCGATGCCCTGGGCCCGTCGAAGGGCGTAGCCGAAGGCCCCAATCGGGCGGACCGCTGCCGGAGACGACCGTGCATATCGTGCAACGAGGAGAGACGCTGTTCTCCATCGCCCGGCGGTACGGCCTGACGGTGGATGCCATTACCCACGCTAATGGTATCTCTGACCCGCGACGGATTTACGCCGGTCAGCGGCTCGTTGTTCCTGGCGACAAAGTAGATGTCAGCGTGGAGGAGACAGCACCTTACGTGGTTCAGGCGGGCGACGCGCTGGCCTCTATCGCCCGGCGCTACAATACCACCTGGCAGACGCTTGCCCAGGTCAATGGGTTGCTCTCTCCTAATGTCATCCACGCAGGGCAGGTCATCCGGGTGCCAACATCTGATGTACCTGCCAGCGAGGGGATATTCTACGTCGTGCGTTCCGACGATACACTGCTCCGCATCGCGCTGCGCTATGGTATCTCGCCCTGGACGTTGATGGCTGTCAGTCATATTGCGAACCCGACACTGATCTACCCGGGGCAGGAACTGATGGTCCCTGGCGAAGGGCCGGGCCTGTTGCCTGAGCCCTTTGTCTTTGTCGAGGTGCAGCCACTACCGGTGACTCAGGGGACAACCATGGTCATCGTGGTGCACACGACGGAACCGGTCACACTCCAGGGGAGGCTATTTGGACAGGAAGTGCGTTTTGCTGAGGAAGGAGACGTGTACTATGGGTTGGTGGGGGTGCACGTGCTTACGGAACCGGGCCTGTATGAACTGGAGTTGGCAGCCGTGGATGGCGGAGAGCGAAGCACGATGATCACCACGGGGGTTGTGGTAGAAGCCGGGCGCTTTGGCTATGAGCGGATTGATGTCTCTACTGGCCGAACCAGCCTGCTCGATCCGGCTGTCATCGCCAGCGATCGTGAACGTTTTGATGCAGTGCGCTACATTTTTACTCCGGAGCGGCTCTGGACTGTGCCCTTTCAGCGTCCATGCACGGGGTCCATTTCGGCCTACTTCGGCTCTCATCGCTCCTACAATGGCGGGCCTTACACCAATTACCACTCTGGTGTGGACTTCCGGGCGCCAACTGGGACGCCGGTGTACGCATCTGCCGCAGGCACCGTAGTACTGGCTGAGCCACGGGCGTTGTGGGGCAACGCCGTCGTGGTAGACCACGGCTGGTCCGTTTTGACGGGCTACGGGCATCTTTCGACCATCGAGGTGCAGGTAGGGCAGCAGATTGCGCCAGGTGATCTGATCGGCAGAGTAGGCAACACAGGGTTGTCCACGGGCGCACATCTGCATTGGGAGACGTGGGTTGGCGGTAACAGTGTGAACGGCCTGCAGTGGCTGGAGGAATTCTATCCCTGGCCCGGGCAGTTGGCGATTGGTGGTTAGCAGTCAGTTGTTGGCAGTTGGTGGGTCACTCGGTCTCATTCTCAATGAGCGCCCGCGCCTCATCGGCGTACCTGACTGGCACCAGGATGTGCACCTCTCCCAGACCGTCCACTGTGATGCCAATGACTGGCCCTGCGCTCTCGTAGTCGAGTAGCACGGGGATGTCCGCGTCTTCCAACTTGGTTTTAATGACCTGGGCTCTCAGAAGCCCTTGTGTGACGTGAACCGTGGTCAGCCCAGGGTGGCGTGATCTCTCATCTTGCATCTTGCCTCCTACATCTTGCCTTCTGCACCTTGTCTCTTTAGTCTCATAGTTTGCCTCAAGTAGGCATATTTGTCAAACTGGCACAAGCCTGGTATAATCCCGCCGGTAGGTGACTCGCATCTAGGAGATGGCTTTGATCCAGCGAAAGACTCAAGACCCTGTTTATTGGGGAGACGAGTTCACAGTTACTCCTGACGATCTCCAATACCTTAGTACATTGCTCGTCGAAGACGAGTTGCCGCGCTCGGCAGAGGAATTGAGTCAGGCCCTGATCTTGCACCGTTGCCAGGAGGAAGAAGCGCTCATAGAGCGCGCTCTGTCCAAGGGCTCCCCATATCAGCCCAGGCGCGGTTACGAAGTGGGTGAGCAGGTGGTCTTCCCGGTACTGGGCTATCGGGTAGGGGAAGTTGTTAGTGTGCGATCTGGCCACAACCCCGAATATGGTTCGTTTCAGATCATCCAAGTGGAGTTCGGGGAAGGCGAGCGGCGTGAGTTTGCGTCCGAATTGGTAGTTGACCATCCGCTTAATCATGAAATGCGGGCTGATACGGTGGGTGGTCTCGAACCACATTCTTCAGAGGAACTGGCCGCGCTGTACGGCCCACAGGTTGGTGCGGCGCTGGAGGAACGTCTTGAAGCCGAGCCCGACTTCGTCCGTCTGGCCGGTAAGTGGTTCCGCCGGGATCTGTTGGTGGAGGTGAACATTGGTCACCTGAACCTGGCGGAGGCTGTGCTCGACATGGCAGGAGGTGGCCCGCTGCCGACGGACGCGCTGTTGAGTGACCTGGAATTACCGGAGGAGATTACCAGTCAGTTGCGCGTCTTCTCGCTGAACTATGCACTTCAGGAGGATGGGCGTTTCGACGAGGTAGGGCCGGCGGGCGAGGTGCTCTGGTTCTTGTGTCGCCTGGAACCTGAAGGCGTGCGATCTGTTCCCCCCTGGCTACAGTATGAGCCTCTGGACTACAACCCCGCGCTGCTGACCAGTGAGATGCTGGCATTGGAGCGGGAATTGGATGACGAGTGGTCGAACCTGGACAGTCCTGCCGATGTGCCTGAGCCAGTAACGATCGTGCTGGCCTATCCACACTGGAGATCCGGCACTCTGCCGCTTTCGAGTCGACTGGCACACGTATTCCCGACCGGCCGTACACATCATATTCGTTTCACCTTCGTGGATGGCGAGACAGGTGCGGAGATGCCGGGTTGGGTTGTGGGCGAAGGGCGCTACGTCTATGGCCTGGAGGAGTGGTACAGGACGCATGATGTGCCCACAGGAGCCTACCTGGAGTTGGCACGGGGTGAGAGGCCGGGAACAGTCGTAATTCGACGGCGCAGCCGCCGCCCCAGGCGGGAATGGGTATGGGTTGCATCGCCAGTGGATGGCCGGTTGACCTTTGAGATGCGTAAGGTGCTCATTGCTTGTGAGCACGACGAGTTGATCGTTGTGGCAGGGGAAGCCCCCGAAGTGATGGATACGGTGTGGGCCCATACACACGAGCAGGGGCTTTCGTTGAGTCAGTTGATTGCCAATATGTTTCCCGAACTGGCCAAACTGAGCCCTCAGGGTGCCGTCCACGCGACTACGCTTTGCAACGCGGTCAACTTTGCGAAACGCGTACCACCCGGGCCACTGCTGGTGGAACTGGTCACCAGTGGCGTGCACGCGCCAGTGGGCGACAATTACTGGGTCTTATATACAGGTCCCGGTGGAGTTGGGTCTGCCTATGAATAGGATTACTATTGCTGTTCCTCCTTCACTGCCAATGATGGTCAAGCCTACGCTTGACACGCCATTTCACATTGACTATGGATGGTGGGAACGGAAAGGGCTGAGTCTCGGCGTGGAACTGCGCGCCCACCTTTGCCCGGAGCATCGGGCTGTTTTCAGCGAACACTTCGATACGGAGAAGATTGACTGGGTAGATGAGAGGACGGGTGAGGTGACGCGGGTAGATGGGCTACAGCACGTGTTACAGGTTCATTGTAGCAAGCAGCCCGGCTATATCAACGAGCGCCTGTCGCTGGTAGATGCGGTTCTCCGTGTGTTTCTGGCGAATGGCAATGTGCCGTTGGCGTGCAAGGAACTGGGCAGCATCATTGGCCGTCCGCCGGAGAGGATTCTGGGCACGTTGGCAGGGCGGCGGGTGTACAAGGGTATCCGGCCGGTACAGAAAGGCTAGTCAGGGCCTATTCAATCAGCTCTGTGCTTGGGACTGCAATGCTTGCGCCGCGACAGTCGTCGCGGCGTTGTCATTCACTCACTATGAGACATTGGAGAGGAGGCTGGCGTGCGTGTGTTCATTGCTGGTATTATGCAGGGCTCTCGCAGTGCTGGGGGGATCGAGGACCAGGACTATCGCCGCGAGGTTGCTCAGATCGTGCAACGTCACATACCTGGGGTCGAGGTGTTGGATCCCTTCGAACTGCATCCCGATAGCGTGGGTTATAGCCCAGAACAGGCCAGACGGACGTTGCTGGAGTTGGTCGAATTGGCTGGTCGGGTGGATGTGCTGGTGGCTTATGTCCCATCGGCCAGTATGGGCACAGCCATCGAGATGTGGAATGCCTACCAGGGTGGGGTGCTCATCTACACTATCTCCTCGCTGGCGGACAACTGGGTCGTGCATTCTCTCTCTGAGCGTGTCTTTCCCGACATAGCGGCATTTGCGGCGTTTATTGCCAACGGGGGGTTGAGCGGTCCCGACGCTTGACAGGGGTGTATCATTCGGTTAGAATATCATCACCATGCCCCAGTAGCTCAATGGATAGAGCGCCGGACTTCTAATCCGATTGTTGCAGGTTCGAGTCCTGCCTGGGGCGTCTGAAAACCCGCTGATCCTGCAAGCCCGTGTTCTATTTGCGCTTCACGTTTTACGTTCGCAGGTTGCAAGTGCGGCCGGTATGTTATGCGGCCTCAGCGGCCTCAGGTTCTGCCTTATCGCTCACTGCAGTGGCAGCGGCTTTTTTCGTTTCCTGAATTGCCTCTGCCATTTGCTTCTGGCCTTCCTCCAGGATAGTCTTGCTCCGAATCTGGAGTTCCTCGGTGCGGCGCTTGATGTCAGCGGCTACAGCCTCGGCCTTGGCACGGGCTTCAGCCAGCGTGTCTTCAGCCTTACCCCGCAGTTCGATACTCTTCTGCTGAATCTGCTCGCGGGTCTCTGCTCCGGACTGTGGGGCCAGGATGAGGGCAGCCGCTGCGCCTACAAGCCCGCCTACCAGGAAGCCAGCGAAAAAGGCCCCAATCTCACTACCGTTGTTGTTGTTCATTTCTACCTCCTCGAATGATTTTCATTCACACTAACAGGATTCCAATGCCTTCTCGTCAGTTCTGTTTCCCTATTCCCCGCTCTTGCGCAACCCGCTGATTTCTTGCACAATGCGTCGCAACCCGGCCAGGTAGCCCGACCACTTTACCACCGGCGAGACGACGTTGTGGCTGACGAACTGAGTTGTACCGCGCACAGTCGCCAGTGTCTCGTTGGCGGCCTCCAGCATTGGCTTGATCTCGTCTCGCAGCAGCACGACCAGCGACTGCACCTGCAGCATCAGGATGATCAGCAGAATGCCGATGAGCAACGTTTCGAACGCGACGAATATGATAGCCGCATCCCGAAGCAACCCCACCACAACTGCCCCGGGGCTTGGGCCAGCGCCGGTGTACGCGGCCTGGTAGGCATCCACCGAAAGGAACACCAGCAGCGCGACCAGGCCCAGCAGTAGAAGTCCTGCTACGATCAGGCCTGTGATGAGCAGCCGTCGCGCCCCCAGGTCGGCGGGGGACGGTTCGGGGAACGGTTGCGCAGCTGGTCCAACGGCTGCCGGTGTATCGGGCGCCCCCAGTGAGGGAGGTTCTGTTGCAGGTACAATGGGGGCTTGGGCTTCTTCCAAAGTGAAATCATTATAGCATAGATTCTTGAGCCTTACAAATGTCTCCGCCCCCCAATACCACTTCACCATCGTACAGCACCAGAAACTGGCCCGGCGTGATGCCCCGCTGAGGGGAGGCAAAGCGAACGTGGGCCCTCTTGTCGGGCAGCGGTGTTACCGTGACGGTGGTTGGCCGCGCCCGATAGCGAATCTGGGCCGTGGCGCGGAAGGTGACCGTGGGCGTTTCTTCGCTGATATAGTGCACCCCCTCAATCAGACATTCATCCCGGCCCAGTTCCTTCGCTGTCCCGACGATGAGTGTGTTTTCGGCGGGCTCAATCACGAGCACGTATCGCGGTTCTGCCGGCGTGATGCCCAGCCCTTTGCGCTGCCCGATGGTATAGGCGGGCAATCCCTGATGCTGACCCAACACGCGCCCGGAGGTGTCGCGGATGGGGCCGGGCCGGAACAGGTGGGGAACCTGGTGGGCCAGGAAACGGCGGTAGTCGCCAGCGGCAAGAAAGCAGATGTCCTGACTTTCAGGCTGTTCCGCCACAGGCAGGCCGCGCTGGCGGGCGATGGCACGCACTTCTTCCTTGGTCAACTCACCCACGGGGAAAAGGATATGGGCCAGTTGTCCCTGGGTCAGTGTGTGCAGGAAGTAGGATTGATCCTTGTGTGGGTCTCGCCCACGGAGAAGTTGGTAATGGCCTGCGACGTGGCACACGCGAGCGTAATGGCCCGTGGCCAGGAACGTTGCCTCAGACGCCAGTGCCTGGTTCAGGAGTAGGCCGAAGCGGATGTAGCGGTTGCAGGGGATGCATGGATTGGGGGTGCGGCCGGCACTGTACTCGGCGATGAAGTAATCCACTACCTGGGACTTGAAGATGGCTTCAGTGTTGATGAGGTCAAAGGGAATGTCGAGGCGGTCGGCGACGCGGCGGGCGCGATCCACTGCCTCGGGCGTGCAGCAGCGGTTGGCGCGGGCGGTATCCGACCCACCTTCAGCCCACAGTCGTAGCATCGCACCGGCGACATCGTACCCTTGCTCGACCAGGAGCGCGGCCGCGACGGCACTATCCACACCGCCGCTGAGGGCGACGAGAACCCGTGAGGGGAACCCTGGCGAAGGTTTGGCATACGGCGTCATTGCCTCGATCACTACCGGCCTCTGATCACGTTTCATGTTTTGCGCATCACGTCCTCGCGAGGGGCTCATTGGTGTAGCAGACTCTCCTCGTTCCGCAGATGTAACTGCTCAGGCTCTTCCTAAAACAGGCACAAATAGCACACGGATACACGCAGATGAAACGGATTCTCACGGATTTTTTGTCTTTATCTGTGTTTACCACCTAGGTGGTTTATCCGTATGATCCGTGTTGATCCGTGTCCCATTTGTAGCTGGCTGAGCAGCAACGTGCGCTTGATGTATTGTAACATGTGGCAAGGGGGGCGTCAAGCAGGCTCTCTCGGCGAGAACCGAGGGTCGAACATCAAAACTCGGTGCGCGTGTGCTTTCTTAGGCCGGTTTTCAAGCAGGATGAATTGACAAATGGCA
>JAUWNP010000065.1 GCA_030612585.1 Anaerolineae bacterium | reverse complement strand
TCAGGAATACCCAAAGGAATTGAAATCATGTCGCGTGACTTGAGACCCACAATGTTCAACATTGTATACCCTCCTGGTCTTTTCGCCAATTATACCATGCCCCCAGATGTGGGGGGTACCATGCGAACTACCAGAGAGCCTCTACTTCTCGGTTCTTCGCGGTGAAGTCATCGAGGACTACCCGACCGACAAGCCGTATCCGAGTTGTCTGATATACGGCCAGACGTTCAGTGGTGATCCTGTCCACAGTGTTTGGGCGTACAACAAACGAAACCGGTGGGCAGTCCTGATCACAGTCTACCGGCCTGATCCCGGTCTGTGGATCAATTGGCGGGAAAGGAGAAGATAGCAATGATGCCATTTGAGAAGTGCCCGGTTTGCGGTGGCGAGTTGGTGGAGAAAGAGGTCGAAAAACTCTTGCGTGGGGGGATTCACACGGCTGTCTTGAAGGTGCGCGCTGAGGTTTGCCTTCATTGTGGGGAGCGCCTGTATTCGCAGGAGACTGTCAGGCGGTTTGAAGAGATCAGGGCCAAACTGGAGCGCCAGCAGACGGCAGCCTTTCAGCCGCTAGGACTATCGTTTCAAGTAGTGTGACGCGTGCTTCTGCGTTTCCTGCGGTCGCTCTGCCCAGGGCTGGCGCATAGGGAGGTTGTCTGATGGTAGTACGGTTCATCCTGACAGGAGTAGAACAGGCAATGGCCCATGCCGCCTATGACAAGTTGGAAGATGACACATTTGCCGGACGGATCCCACCCTGCAAGGGGGTGGTTGCATTTGGGACTACGTTGCGCGAGTGCGAGGGCGAGTTACGTTCGACGCTGGAAGACTGGATTCTGGTCGGCCTTAAACTGGGGCACCCATTGCCGGTCATTGCAGATATCAGTCTGAACAAGGAGCCTGTTTATGAGCCGGTGGGCGCCGTGTAAGCGTTGTGTTTTCGTCCGTCGGCTGCGAGAAGTTGTTTTGGGTGCGTTTCAAATGAGTTGTAGGACAAGTTGGCAACTTGTCCCGTTGTAGGACAAGTTGGCAACTTGTCCCGTTGTAGGACAAGTTGGTAACTTGTCCCGTTGTAGGACAAGTTGGTAACTTGTCCCAGGGGCAATTTGCCAAATTGCCCTACAACCGAGATGAAATACACCCAATTGGTTTTGACGGTTGCTGAGTGGAATGAACTGGGATAATCAACGTCACCGAATGTGTGCTGGTCGGCTGCACCCTAATCACGTTCCTTGCTTTCCTCTTTGGCTGTTGCTCGTTGCCTGCCTGCTGACCGCCTGCGCCACCGGAGGCGGGACGGAGACTGCCAGCACCCTCAGTCCAATAGCGACACCCCTGGCCCCTGTGCCAACTCCCCTGCCTGACAACGCGACGACCGCTGCTCGCATCCGCGCCCGGGGGTACTTGCTCGTCGGCGTGCGCTATGACCTCCAGCCCTTCGGCTACATCACCAATGAGGGCCAGGTGGCCGGTTTCGACGTGGACCTGGGGCGGGAGTTGGCCCGCCGCTGGCTGGGAGACACCCAGGCGGTCCAGTTCCGCCAGGTGCGCTCCGACACTGCCATTGAGCACCTGCAGGCCGGCGATGTGGACGTTGTTATCGCGGCGCTCACCCACACGCAGGATTGGGAGGCCGGGGCCGATTTCAGCCTGCCGTATTTTGTGGATGGCCAGGCGCTGCTGGTGCGCGGTGCCGATGCCGCTGCCATCGGCGGCCCGATGAGCCTGGAGGGGCGGCCGGTGGGAGCCGTGGCGTGGGACACAGCCGGAGACGCGCTGGAAGCGGCGGTACCGTTCACCCTCACACTCCAGCCCTACGACCGCTTCGACGCAACGGTGGCGGCACTGGGCCGTGGTGAGATAGACGCCGTGGCCGACCTACGCCGCCGGCTCTTCTGGGGGCAGCGTATTCTCCCTGAGACGGCCATCGTCGGGCAATACACGGCGGTCCCGGTGGCGATTGCCTTCTCGCAGGATGATCCCTTCTTCGCCGACCTGGTCAACCTGACCTTCCAGGAGATAGTCAGCGACGGCATTTATGCGGAACTGTACACCCGTTGGTTCGCGCCAGAGTTGCCGCCCCCCGCCGAGCGCTGGCCCGGCGAGGAGGCGCTCTCTCTGGCGGATGGCCCCATCGTGGCGAGTGTTCCCGACACCATCGCTGCCATCCAGTCACGGGGCCGGCTGGCGGTGGCGCTCATGCCCGACCGGTTCCCCTTTGCCTACGTGGACGCGGCCGGTTCGCTGGCTGGCTACGAGGTCAGCATGGTGCGGCTGATGGCCCAGCGCTGGTTGGGTGATCCGACGGCGGTGGACTTTATCCCTGTGCCGGCCGAGATGGGGGGGGAGATGCTGAGCACGGGCCAGGCCGATCTGCTGGTGGGCGCGCTGGCCCATACCCGCGCCGCTGAGTTGGAACTGGACTTTAGCCTGACGACCTACGTGGCGGGTGAGGGATTGCTGGTCTGGGCCGGGACGCCGATTAGCGACGTGGTGGACCTGAGCAGGCGGCAGGTGGCGGTGGTGGAAGGGAGCGGGAGCCGGGAGGTGCTGCTGGCGGCCGCGCAGGACGCGTCCGTTTCACTGACGGTGATCCCACGGCCGACACTGGAGGCAGCCATCGCCTTGCTGGAGCAGGAGCGGGTTGTGGCGGTAGCCGGTGAGCGGGCCGATCTGTTGGGGCCGGCCTACGCTACGCCAGGCCTGGGCGTGCTCCCGTTACGGCTGACCCAAGTGCCGCTGGCACTAGGGCTGCCGCCGGGTGATTCCGCCTTCCGCGACCTGGTCAATCTGACACTGCAGGCGATGAAGGCAGAGGGGCAGTTCGATGCCCTTTACTCTACCTGGTTCGACGATGCACCCCCGGCGCTGGAGGTCTGGACTGGCGCGCCATACCGGGCTCTGCGGCTGGAGATAGCCGTGCCGGAAGAGGTCGGGGACTAGCGAGGCCGGGAGCGTGGGGACAGGCTATTCACCAGCGTCGCCACGTTCCGTCTGGGAGGCGACGACGATGCCTGCCAGGATCAACGCTCCACCGGCCACGGCCCAGGGCGATGGCTGCTCCCCCAGCAGCCACCAGGCCAGCAGCGTGGAGCCGATTGGCTCTGCCAGCGTGGCGATGGTGACGTAGGTTGCCGAGAGGTAACGCAGCGCCCAGTTGAGCGACGAGTGGCCCAGTATCTGTGGGCCCAGCGCCATCAGCAGTAGCCACAGCCAGGTCTGCGGGCGTTGAGGGATCGCGGGCAGGCCGGAGACCAGCATAACGGCCATCAGTACCAGCGCGGCGGTGCCGTAGACGGGGAACACGTAGGCCAGGAGCGAGAGCCGCACCCGCAGCCGCCGCCCGATGAGGAAGTAGCCTGCGGCTGCGATTGCGCCCACCAGGGCCAGTACGTCGCCCCACAGTTGATGGGTGCCCGCCCCCAGGTCACCCAGGCCGATGAGCACGCTTCCGGCTACGGCGGTGGCGAGTGCTACGATCATACCTCGCGACAGCCGTTCGCGCAGCAGCAGGTGGGAGGCCAGGCCAACGAAGAGCGGACTGGTCGAGACCAGCACGACGGATGCCGCCACCGAGGTATAAGCCAGCGACGTGATCCAGGCGGCGAAGTGAAGCGCCAGCAACAGGCCAGAGACCATGGCGCTGATCCACTCATGGCGCGTCAACGTGCGCAATTCTGAGCGGCGGGTGGCAAGCACGATCGGGGTCAGCACGATGATTGCCAGTGTCAGCCGCCAGGCGGCGACGACCAGGGAGTGGGCCTCAACCTGGGCCAGGCGGATGAGGATGGCGGCCGTGGAGACGGTCAGTACCCCCAATCCTACGCCCAGGTATGGGCGCAAGTTGGTTTGTCCATTCTTATGTGACATTTCGTCGTTTTACCCCCGATAGCCTGCAGCGTCTGATCCTCCAGACAGCACCCAAACCGCCTGTCCAGGGCGAGATTCTTCGCTACGCTCAGAATGACGGGCTATGACTTGGGATACTTTAAATTCTGGAATGTCCTTATCCCTCGCCCGCCGCTTCCTCAGCCAGCGCCGTCTCCAGCCCGGTCAGAGATTCCGCCAGCGCCGCCTCCACCTCGGCCAGTCCCTCGGCCACGTGCTGCCCGACAAGGTGCAGCGTACGCGCCAACCTCGGCGAGTCACAGTCGGCCTGGCAGTCCTCGACCATCAACGCCAGGTCGTCCAGGACGCGCGCCAGGTTACCCAGTCGCTCGGCGCTCAGTCGCTTAGCCATCCGCCCCTCCTGAATCGTTCTACCTCTGCCATATAGTCCTTACCACCAAGGACACCAAGGACACTAAGAAATCACAGACCCAACCTTTGTGCTCTTTGTGTCCTTCGTGGTTCAACTTTTCCAAAATCCTTACCACCACTATATCCCCAGTGTTTGACGCCGACGACTATCTCCGTCAATCATCTCTGCCCCCAAGCCACGCAGCGGGTCAGTCGTGCTTTGTGCCATCGGGCAGAGTTGCGCCTTTGAGCGACCTGGCCTCGCTCAGGTCAGCCTTGCTCAGGTCGGCATCGCTCAGGTCGGCCCCCATCAGGCTGGCCTGGAACAGGTTAGCATCGCTCAGGTCGGCATCGTTCAGCCTGGCCCCGCCCAGTTTGGCCTCGAACAACTTGGCCCCGCCCAGGTTAGCGCCACTCAGATTGGCCAGACTCAGGTTGGCCCCGCTCAGGTCAGCCCCCGTCAGGTTGGCCCCGCTCAGGTCGGCTCCCATCAGGTTGGCCAGTACCAGGTCGCTTTCCTCCAGGTTGGCCCCGCTGAAGTTGGCCCCGCTCAGGGTGGCTGCGTGCAGGTTGGCCGCGCGCAGATTAGCCCCGCTCAGGTTGGCAAGGCGCAGGTCAACCCCGCTCAGGTTGGTCGTGAACAGGTTGCCCCCGCTCAGATCCAAGCCGGGTATAACAAGATCGCTCAGATCGAGCCCGCTCAAATGGGGGTGATCGCCTGCACTGATCAAGGCTAGCATCAGTTCTTTTCGTGTTATCTCTGCCATAATGTGTTGCCTCCTGTGCTTTAGTCTGGCCCCGCCGATGGTTGAAACCATCGGCTGATACGGGAAGTGCGTTAAAACGCACTAAAACGCGACTTCCTAACCTGTTTTAACAGGTTTCGCCGCGTATCAGTGGGGCGTTTCAACGCCCCGCTCAGGTCGAGCCCGCTCAAATGGGGGTGATCGCCTGCACTGATCAAGGCCAGCATCAGTTCTTTTCGTGTTATCTCTGCCATAACGTGTTGCCTCCTGTGCTTTAGTCTGGCCCCGCCGATGGTTGAAACCATCGGCTGATATGGGAAGTGCGTTAAAACGCACTAAAACGCGACTTCCTAACCTGTTTTAACAGGTTTCGCCGTACCAGCGGGGCGTTTCAACGCCCCGCGTGTCCCTGGTACTATACTTCGCGCGGATTCAACCGAGCGCACCTTCGGCGCGTCGCGCTCGCTTCGCTCGCACCAGAGTGCCAGAGTGCAGAGTATCAGAGCCTGTCCTGCCACCGCGAGTACTCGTGGCGGTGAGCGAAGCCGAAGGATGCAGAGGCGGGAGAGATGGGGGAGACCACCACCCGAAAACCGCAGTCGTCCCACTCGTCGCGCGGGTCGTGCCCGAGGCGGTACGCGCAGCGGGCGAAGTGCCGATTGTGGTCGAACGACCCGCCCCGCAACACCTGGAAAGTAATACTCTTCGCAGTAGCCGTCCACTCCCAGGCATTGCCCGCCATATCTACGCAGCCGTAGGGACTATCCCCGTCCGGCGAATGCTGGCCCACCGGAGTGGTGGTACCGATACCAGCCTCCTTCGTATTACAGCGTCCCTCTTCCCAGTCCCCCCAGGGATACTCCCGCCCATCGGTGCCGCGTGCTGCCTTCTCCCACTCCTCATCGGTCGGCAGCCGCTTGCCCGCCCACTCGGCGTAGGCCACCGCATCGTGCCAGGAAACGTTGACTACCGGATGGTCAACGATTTCCTCGGGCGGGGTCTTGCTTTTCCAGTGTTGCGGCGGATTGCGGCCCGTGGCGGCCACGAAGCGGGCGTACTCAGCGTTGGTGACGGGGGTCTTGTCTGTCCAGAACTCGGGTAGTTCCTTCTCTTTTTTCTTGTCTCCGTACAGGAACTTGCCCGCCGGAACACGCACCATCTCCTTGCCGTCCTGCTCCCAGATCATACTATCTGGACTCACCACTGCAAGCCGCTCCGGTTCACGACGCGGGCGGGGTGGCCGGGCAATCTCCTGCACCGGCGCGCTTGTAGGGACAACGCCCAGCGCACCGGAGGCCGCACCACGCACAGTGAGGTTTTCGTCCTCCTGGCTCAAGCGTTCCAGTTCAGCGCGCGCGGCGGCTGCCAGAGGCTGATCTTGCCCCTGGCTCAGTTGGGCCAACTCACCGACGACCGCCAAGCGGGCGGAGTAAGCCCCAGATGCCAATGCCTCGGTGATCCAGCCGGGCAGCGAGGCTGCGGGCACTGGCGGCGCAGGGCTGCGGGCAATGATGATCTTCCCCTGCACACCAAAATCCCACTTCCCCGGCCTCTGTTGTGGCGTCTCGTCGGTCACCCGGTCGTGGACGTATTCGTACAGTTCATCGAGGGAGATACGCCCATCCCTGTCCAGGTCGGCCTCCCCTGTCTCCAGCCCGTGTACCAGGACGCGGGTGAAAACAGAACGTGCACCCTCTCCCTGAACGTCGTCTCCCTCAAAGGCGTACTGCATCGCGTCGGAGGCGGTCAGCACTACCCGCCCACGCCCTGCAAAACGGTCCTTGGTGCCGATGTCTTTGCCAGCCTTGGCCAACATCCCCTTGGCAAACGCACCGCTGTAGCAACAGTCCAGCAGTAATACCTGCCGCCGCGAGCGACTGTAGCGCATCACGTCATTGACAAAGTTGGCCGACACGCCAGTAGAGCGCAGCAGCTTGCGCCGGGTATTGGTAGCGGAGAAGTAGAGCTGTCCATCTTCGTCCTTGACACCGTGGCCGGAGAAGTAGAGCAGCAGGAGATCGTCGCGCTTGCGGCCAGTGAAGAAGGCTTCGATGGCCTCATTCACCTTATAGGAGGGTTCATTCAGTAGTGATTGCACCTCGAAGCCGCCAATGACAGGGTCCTCCAGCACCCGCGCCAGGGCCTCGGCGTCCTGGGCCGGTGCGATCAACTGCCGTAGGTCGGGGTCTTGGTACTCGTAACTGGCGATGATCAGTGCAACGCGCTTTTCAGCCATTGTTCTGCCCTCAGCCTTTCAGTTCTCACTCGTCAACGGCACCGTTTGCTTATCCCCGATGCGCTCATCGTCTCCGCTCACTCACTTCATCAGCGTTGGTGGGATGTAGGAAGTCCATCAACCTGCCCTCCTGGCGGTTGTCGTCAGTTCTGCGGCAGCCACGGTTCGATTGTCTCCAGCGCCAGGCGACGATGTCGCGGCCCTGTTCACTACCCGCTGCGCCCAGGTGTTCGGCGCGTTCGTACCCCTTCCGTCAACTCATACAACTCGTACACCAGCGCGTCTATCTGCACATCCCCTGAACCACTGACCCCACTGAAACCCTGAGATCACTGAGGTTCCTTTCAGTGTCCTCATCTTCCTCAGTGGTTCAGTGGTTCAACCACTGCGATTTCCTCCTCCGTCAACCCATACAACTGGTACACGATCTGGTCAATGAGCCGGTCCGTGGCCTCAATGCGCGCCAGCAGCGGGCGCAGTGTCTCCATCGAGGTCTCCCATGCGGCGCGGATCCTGGCGGCGGGCTCGTTCTTGTAAGCCTCCACGTCCAGGTCCACCTGGGGCAGTTTGCGCTGGTTGCGCTTGAGGATACGCCCCATCTCGGTCCAGTCCTGCTCGTAGTAGCGGCGCAGGTTGGTCTTGAGTACCCACTCGTCAACCGGCCGGCCGGTGTACTCCGCCAGCCAATCGAGGAAGCCGCGCACCTCGGCCTGTTTCTCCTTGTGCATCTCAATCATGCGCCCGGCCAGGTGGGCCAGCAGGTCGTGGACGGCGTCGGATCGCTCTGGCTCTTCCATCAGCCGGGCAGCGACAAAGGCTCGCACCAGTACGTCCTCTCCGTGCTCCAGGTAGGCATAATAGCACTCCACCACGTCTTCCACCAGCCGCTCCCGCTCCTCCGGCAGAGTGGTGAAGGTGATGCGGCGGATAGGTAACGCTGCGACATCACTTGGATTCATCTTGGGGAATGCGCCCTTCCGGGCATTCGGTGACGTACAGAGATTGTACCAAGCCAGCAAACACGAGTTGATGATTGCTAATACTCCCAAGCAGTTCAGCCTGCTGTCGGTGATCAGAGCTGGGATGACACTATGTCCATAGTAGAGTTCCTCGTTGGTGTAGGTCGCAAGAGGGCGGTTAGCACCCCCAGTCACCTCTCGGAATAGCAAACGTGGTCCGCGGAAGAATTTCGGGTCTCTGGGGGCTGCTAGCCAGGGTCCGTAGCTGATCCACTCACCAGACCAAGCCAGTTCATATCGACCAACATCGCTGCCTTGGAGAAACTTCTTGAAAGTATCGTCCTTTTTGTGGTCAGCGTGATACGCCCTGCTCTTGATAAGGTCAGCTGAGTGCCCTCTATACCTGTCGTAGGCTGTCAACCCCTGAACAACATCAGCGAGATTGCCCAATCTCGAACTTGCCCTTTGAACCTGCTCAACTATATGGCTTTCCGACTCGCTAAGGAAGTAGTCGAAGCGTGCAAACTCGTTTGACCACCACTTAGCTTGTTGTCTGTCATGGATTGCTTCCCACCCAGATCTGGCGATCCTGTCTAAACGCTCTGCAATAGTGACATCTCCGGGTAGGAGCTTGACTGAGGATATCGCAGATACCGGCACTAGCTCATCAAATTTCACGTCCTTGGTGTCTAGCTGCTTGACCTTCTCTATGACAAGAATGGCTGTCTCCACAGTAGCATCTTCGAACACACGGGCTGTATCCAGCAAGCTTTCAATCAGACACAACGCAAGAACAAACCGGCGTAGCCTCTCGTTGTACTGCAACGTTAGCCACATACTAGGCATAATAAAGCTATGCCTACCGCCAATCCTCAGCAGGTCGAGCGCCTGCTCGGTGAAGAAAGTATAGGTGTCATAGTCCATCTCAGCGGTGACATACGATCTTTTCAGAAACCCTTTCTCTGATGACAGGCTCGCTCCATACGGCGGATTCCCCACCACCGCATCGAAACCCGCCGCGTCCCCCTTGTGCCGCCCATACTCGTCGAAGAAGACCTCCGGGAACTCGATCTCCCAGTGGAAGAACCGCTTCTCTCCCCATATCTCGCGCGCCTGGTCCAGCAGTGCCTCCGCCTGGGCCGCTTGCAAGAGTACCGGCTGGCCCTGGACGTGTTGCATGCAGGCGTTGTACAGTTGTGGGGTCAGTTCCAGCCCGAAGTAGGTCGCCGTCCACAGGTCGGCGATGGTGCGCCACTTGTGCCGCTCCCGCTCCACCGTCTCCTCGAACAGCCGCTCCTTCTCCTTGACGCTCACCAGGTCGGCCGTCTCGTACTCCTGAATCTGGCGCATGGCCCCCACCACGAGGTACATATCCTGGGTGAAGGCGCTTTCGTCCCACATGGCGAGTTGGGAGACTTCCGAAGTCTGAGAGACTTCGGAAGTCTTTCGCGCCTTTCGTGCCTTTCGTGTTCCCTTTCGCACCGGTAACGCCTGCAGGTCGGCCACCCGCGCCCCGATGAGCGAGTTGCCGCAGCGCAGGTGGTGATCCAGGAACGACAGCGGCTTGCCCCTGGCGACTGTCGCCAGCCACAGGCTGAGTTTGGCCAGTTCCACCGCCAGCGGGTTCAGATCCACCCCGTAGATGCAGCGCTCGACCACCCGCCGCCGCCAGTAACTCAGTTCGCTCTCCTCGTCGCCCTTGGCCAAGGCCTCGGTCACCACCCCGGCCTCGACGATGCGCCGCGCCAGGTAGTCGGTCGCCTCGACCAGGAAATGCCCGCTGCCCATCGCCGGATCGAGGGTATTCAGATCCAGGACGCGGTCAGCGAAACTGTTCTGCAAGCGGGTCAGTTCGTCTTTGTAAGCCTGCGTGCTCCGCGCCCCGCCCTTGTTCTTGGCCTTCAGCGCCACGACCTCTTTCTCCACTGCCTCGGCCTGACTGTCGGCCAATGGCCCCAACGTCTGCTCGACGATGTACTTGACGATGTAATCAGGGGTGTAGTAACTGCCCGTCGCCTTGCGCTCGCCCCGGTCGGTGACCAGGTACACCTGCCCGGCCGGGATGCGTTCCAGAAACCGGGTTTTGCGGAAAAAACCCGGTTTCTCCGCCTCCGACGCAGGCACGATCTCCTCTTTCTTGCCCCGCTTGCTCCGCCTGACGACGGCCATTTCCTCGGTGGCATAAGCCAGCCGGTATTCTAGTAACCCCTCGTAGATGCTTCCCAGGTGACGGATGGAGAGGTCGCGATAGTCCACGAAACTGAGGCCCTGGCCCGGCCCAGCCTCAGCGCGGGCCAGCAGGTCAATCGCCTGGGCCAGGTACTTGTCGCCGATGGTGCGCTCCTCCAGGAAGGGGTAGCGCGCCGGGTCGAACAACCGGCCATCGTAGGCCGGCACGCCCAGTGATTCCTGCCCGTTGTAGATGATCTCGAACAGGGTGCGCAGGTCATCCCACAGGGTGGCCTTCTTCGCCAGATAGACCACGCCGGTATCCATCTTGTGGGCGATGTCCTCCTTGATCGCCTTCAGGCTGTACTGCCCGGCATAACTGGGGTTATCCAGCGGCAACAAGCCCCGGCTCTCGGCGTAGAGCAGAAACAGCAACCGGTACAGCAGGATCAGGCATCCGTCGTGGACAGGGGACAGGTCGGTGGTTGGGTCGGGACACAAACCAGGTTTTCCAGAAAAAACCTGGTTTGCCGGATAATCGAGGAAGCCCTGGGCCAGGAGCCTCAGCGCCTCGTACACCCGCCCCTTGAGTTCGTCACCGATGTGCACGGCGTAGGCTGCGCTCTGGTCCAGCACCTCGTCCAGCCAGCAGTGGTCCTCGGCATCAAGGCGGAAGGCAACGGTGCGGAAGAAGAGATAGAAGTAGCGGAAAGCAGCCAGGCGTCGCCGTGAGCGCTCAGCCGAACGGTCATCCTGCTCGATCAGTTGAGCCAGGTCCACCTCATAAAAAATGTCCAATTGGGAACTGGTCTCGCGGTAATAGAGCCGCCACCGCCGCCCGTTCGAGAGCACTCCCCAGGTGCGGCCCGTCCGCTGCAAGTAGTAGTTAATCTGGAAGCAGGGGTTGGCATTGGTGAAGGCGTCGGGCGCGCCATTCACAAGGCGCTTGTCGAGGGGACGGTCCCAGCGTTTGGCGTCGCCCACGGCCAAGGCTGTTTCCCAGAAGGCGGGTGTACCCCACACGCGGGCGGCTGCCTGTTTGGCGGGATCGTCGGCGAAGAAGGCGTAGTCGGGCGTGCCCGCCGCACCGGTCAGAGAGGGTTGAACGTGGTAGACGTGCCCCAGGACATTGAGAATCGGACGAATCCACTCCTGCTCCAGAGCGGCCTCATTATAGTGGGGCAGTGCGTCCTCCAGCCGTGAGTACAGTTCGGCGATGGCGTCCAGGGCTTGCCTGGCCTCCGCTTCAGACTCGCGCCACACATTTTGTCCGGGCAACACCTGGTTGAGGAAATGGTCGGAGAAGAGGTAATGGTTGCGGTGGGTTTCCAGGGGAAGGGCGAGTTGGCGAGTCTTGGACATAGGATCCTCGTTTCTTAAATGGGACACGGATCAACACGGATCACACGGATGTACACAAATAAAGACAAAAAATCCGCCGCACCTTAACGGCGGGCGGGCCTGTGTTAGAATACGCCTACCTGGGCGGCCCACACCGCCTCGGTCATCGCCTCGGGCTACGCCAAGCCGCGAGGCTTTTGTAGTATACTTCCCCCCTCCGTTTTGTGCAAATCTCTCTCAGGGATGCACACAAAAAAACTGGGACTCCTCCGGATTGAGGGAGTCCCAACTGATTGCTCAGGGCTACGCGGCCAGAGCCGCTTAGGGGCCGCAAAAGAATAACTTCCCGCTCAATATGACAGCGAATAAAGAGGATTGAACGAATGGGTGCTCTCACCTCACGACTGCGACATCAAACCTGTCGCCCCGCCGACGATTGAAATCATCGGCTGCTACCACGAAGTGCGTCAAAAATGCACTGGAGTCGCCTGTTTTCAACGGGTTTGGGGTGTCAGTGGGTGTTTCGATGCTCCGCGTGGCTGATTCGGTTAATCCTCCTGATTCGTTGTCATATTCGGGCCAGGCGAAACAACACGGGAAATCACATTTTTATGAACCCTTAGCGCGCTCCGACTCCGAAGAGCCCCAACTGTTGTTGCTATGCCACTACCAGCTGGCTCTTACGCCAGCGCCGTCTGGTTGGCTGTGCGCCGTGGCACTGGAACAGGTCGGTCATCGTCAGCGGCCGCCGCGCCCACATAAGTGCAGCGTGGAGATGTGGCCGTGGCGGATGGATTTCTCCCGCCGGGCGTGGGCGGAGGTGCGCTGGATGGGCAGGTCTACTTCGATCAAACGTTTGGGGTATTGGGGCGTCGGTTCCTCTCTTTTTCACCTTCGTTTTCGGGAAAGTCAAGCTGTAGTGTTCCCAGGTTGATAATCGCGCCGGTGCGCAAGAGGAAATCCAACCCCAGAATGCCATTGATGTCAAAGGCGGTATCTATCCCACCCACCTCGATCTCAAATTGCTCTACAGCCCGCGGTCCGACCTGCAAACGGTCCACGCGGCGGGAGAACACAACCTCCGTCCCTCCAACGCCCCGGATGATGTGTAAAACGTCGTGGAGTTCCGGCGTGATCCCAACCTGGGCGACAACGTCGGTGGAAAGCATCGTGGTAGCCGATCCAGTATCTACCACCACGTCCGGCACCTTGACTTCCTGCCCTTGGTACACCACCGTCACGGGGAGCAAGATTAGGTCATCACGCAGAGCTAGCTGCATAGTTCCTCCGTAACCCTAGCCAATGCCTCTCTCGGATGTCCAGTTCCTCGCGGGCTGTATGCACGAAGTAGAACTCGCGCATGGGGTACTGCCGATGTAACTCACGGTACCGCTGGTACGCGGCTGCCCCATCTGAGCACATTTCGACCACGGTCATTTGCTCCAGTTTCCGGCGATTGCCCTCGGTGTGGGCCTCCAGCGCATCTATGATTAGCCACTGATTAGGGTATTGCTCGCGAATCTCCGTCCAACGCATATCAACCTCCTGTATCTTCCTGTCTATTGTTTGCCATGTGACGGCAGGCGTAGCGGTGTTGTGGATGTCTGGCGCACGAAGGGGACGATGAGCAATTGGGGCGGCATGTCCGCGAACTCGACGTCCCAACTCTTGCCGCCCTTGTCCCTATAGTCCTTACGCTCCAGTTGGAAGAAGTGGCGGTTCTTCTGCGCGCCAGATGGGTAGGATGTAGTTAGTATACTCCTCTCGCCGATCTGCGCAAATCCTTCCCAGAAGCAGAAAGAAAGAGTTGGGACTCCTCCGCATCGCGGGAGTCCCAACTGATTGCCCAGGGCTACGCGGCTGGAGCGGGTTAGCTCGCTCCGACCCCGAAGAGCCCCAACTGCTGTTGTTGCACCACTACCGGCTGGCTCTTGTGCCAGCGCCGTCTGGTTGGCTGTGCGCCGTGGCGGATGGATTTCTCACGCCGGGCGTGGGCGGAGATGCGCTGGATGGGCAGGTCTACTTCGATGAGGCGTTTGGGGTAGGTCGTCATCCAGATTGTCCCCCAGGAAGAGGGGTCATGCGAATGCGGTCGTCCTCGATGACGGCAAAGTGTCCTGCCCAGTCGGTTCGGCTTTCCAGGGCTGCCACGGCGACTTGCGCAACATACGAAGACGACGGTACCGAAATCCGGAAAAGCACGATGCCACTCGAAGCGGGAAGCCCCGACCGGAATGCCAACTCGCCAAAGTCCTTGTCGAACGTGACGAGGATGCGTTCCTCGGCCTGGGCGTGCGCGAGGACTTGAGGGTCGCTGCTGCCCGGCGCGTCCGAACGCACCCAGACTACGTCGTGACCCCGTGCCCGTAGTGCTGTCACCGCATCTCCAGGGAAGTTCTCGTCCGCCAGAATGCGCATTGGTTCACACCTCGGCCATTGCAAAGGTGTAAACCCTCTCAGTCTTCAACACCATACCGGCGTAGGCCAGGCAGGCCTGGATGTCTTCCCGCGTCAAGCCTGGGTAGTTGCGCAGGATTTCCGCTTCAGGCCAGCCTTGAGCCAATAGATCAATAATGAATTCCACAGCGAGGCGTGTGCCTTTTACGACAGGTTTCCCCACGAGAATTCCTGGGTCAATCACGATTCGGTCTTGCCTATTCATTCGCGCACCTCCCACTCAATTGCTATCATAATCACATTATACATCAAGATACCATTCTGTGTAGTCAGTCGAGATTCATACACTTGCGCGCCTTCATCGGCAACTCGACCAAAATCTCCAAATCGTCCGGCGTGACGCGCTGGCGGACGTGCTCGGCCAGCATCATCTTGTAGTCGTAGGTCTGGCCGTCCCGGGCGGGGTCGGGCCACAGCGCGGCACAGAGCACGGCCCGGCAGGCAGCCAGCGGTCGCCGCGCCCACCATAAGTGCAGGGTGGAGATGTGGGCGTGGCGGATGGACTTCTCCCGGGCGGATTGGGCGGAGATGCGCTTGATGGGCAGGTCTACTTCGCTCAGGTGTTTGGGTTGAGTTGTCAACTTTTCACCTCCCCACTTCCTGGCTTGTTCCTGGCTCTCGCCTGTGCCTTCTCTCCCAGGGCAATCATCCGTAAACGCAGCGAGGCAAAACAAATGCCGATCAGGAAACGATTTTCGGCCAGTGCACCTTCGCGCTCCAGCAACATCAATGCAGCGTGGGCGTATGCTGCCGCTTCTCGCTCTCCTGCCTCCTGTAGTCTGCGCCGGTAGCCTCTCAAGTCAGTCTTGAGTCGCTCAATCCGCTTAGGAGTGAAGATGACTGGGACCATCTCCTGGGCCACGTCCACCAGAATTTCACTCATTGCGTGCAATATATCACGATTACTCCAATCCTTTCGCTCCACAGCCTGTCGAGTCTGTGCGTTAATCGGAGACAGCCGCTCCTCAAGCAATGGCTGCCATGGCTCTATTTCCCCTGGTGACAGGTAGAAGTCAGCGGCGTCGTCGCGTTCCAGGAGCAGCAGTGTACCATGCTCCAATTCCTCTATTGCTGCCTGGGCCCGGTCGCTTATCAGCGGGTGAGCCGCGTAATATGCTTCTAACAGATCTATCTTTGCCGGATCTGCTAGATGTGCCCTGAACCAGGCTTCAGATTCCTCAATGTTCATCCTGTCGAGTTTTGACAAGTCGATGTCCAACTCGTGCAACAGAGTTTCCTTGTGTGTCTCGGTCTGGCGTGACCACTCGAAGAGGCCGTGGTTGAACATCGCAAACAGGAAAGGGTTACTCTTGTCAGGCGCTTCGGTCATCTGGAAGGCAGAGAACTTAATCAACCAGGCGTCAAGATAGCGCCCGGCGGACACGTACTCGGGCAACATCATCAGCAATTGGCAAGACAGACGCAATCGCTGCCCTACATCGTTGGCCAGATACAAGATAGCGGCAACGATTGTCCCTACTTCTTCGCCACTTATCTCACCCCGGTATTGGGGCGGATAGCCCACGGCCTCGAAAGCGCGATGGACGTCGTCGGCGGTGCAGCGCAGCGGCACAAACTGCTCCTCTGAGAACAGATGGTGCGCTCGTTCCATCACAGCCGGTCCGTCATTCATCAGAGACTCGAACTCGGGGTGATAGGGCTCCAGGGCTCGCGAAGCAGCCGCGATTTCGTCACGCATCATGCTGTAGGCTGTTGCTTCAGCAGCCAGATCTCGTAATCGCTGAAGTTCTTGCGACTTGGCAGGCGGTGGAAAATCCTGTGAAGCGACACGCGCCGGACGGCGCTGTCGCTCCTTTTGCATACAACAGTGCTTGTATTTCTTTCCACTGCCACACGGACAGGGATCATTGCGTCTGGGTCTCTTTGTACTCATAATCCTGCACTTTGTCTGTCAGAATACTCAAAGAATGCATGGGTGCCTAACGTGGGGATCAATTGTTGGGCCAATCGCTTCACCGGTCCCGTGGGGCGAATTTCAAACCACTCGTTACGGCCACCGTAGTGCATACGCTCCACTCGGAAGGTGCGACGCTTCGTATCGGACAGGATGAAGCGCAGCACCGGCGTGAATCGGGCGTAGCGCTCCCGTTCGGCGCGTATGCGCTTGTCCAGTCCAGGTATCACTAGAATCTGTTGTCCTAAAGCCTTGATCAAGTCCTCGGTGTCCGGCCCCACCTGCTCGTAGACCTCGATCCGGTCGTGCTTGACGCTGACAAGGCGTGTGCACCTTGACAAAGATCAGAATTTAGTTACAATGTGAACTTGTAAATCGTCTTTTGGACAACTGGCTTCACCGAGAAGAAGTGATCGGTGCGGCCAAAATTATCATATCAGATATGGAGGCAAAAGAAAAATGGCTTATGTGATCACCGGCAAGTGCGAACGCTGTGATTCTTGCGTAGAGGTTTGCCCGAGCGACGCCATCTTCTTCGTCGAAGATGATCCTGAGTGGCCGACCTACTACATCTATCCCGAGAACTGCATTGACTGCGGTTCCTGCGAACTCGAATGTGAGCAGGAGGCCATCTTCCACGAGGATGATGTGCCTGACGAGTGTGCTGGCGACGTTCAGAAGAACGCCGACTTCTTCGAAAGTGGGCCGGGCAAAGACCTCGTGTAGTCCGTAGACTCTGGACAGCGGACAAAGGGCCGGTTCCATCCTCGCGGGTGGAACCGGTCTTTCTGTACAAGCGCACGTGAGAACCATGAGAGCATCATCCCGAACCGCCGCAGATCGCTGACCAGGCGGTGAGCGAACTGGTAGTCTTCTTCGCTGTCGTGGCTGATGAAAACTTGTCTGGTCTTGGCCATGGGTCTCCCCTTCGTGATACTCGGTCCTGGTTGCTGCTCAACGTAGATGCTCGCTGATCGGGCGGGGCCTGTCAGCGTTCCCGAGATTGTTTTGCCTCAGCGCACGTAAATGGGGCTGCTGAAGATCCAACCCCGGCGGCGCAACTGATAACTGCGATAGACCTCGACGCGATATACGCCCGGCTCGGCTGTGGTGTGCTTGAGGCGCTTTCCCCTGGCCTGGGCTAGCACACGTCCGTTGCGCAGCAAGCGGATATCGGCGCTGTGAGGCGTCTGGATCTCAAAGATGGCCGCCCCTGTGCGTACCAACTCGTCCCCCACCAGCGCGTGGTTGGAACCGCTGCGGGCGTAGAAGCGGAAGCCGGCCGTTGAGGCGAGCAGGTCGTAGCCCACCCAGGTGTGGCCGGCCCGCAGCGCATCGTAGACCAGCGGTTTGTCGTGCTCCAGGAGACCGTTGAAGGGGCCTCCGGTCAGGATGTGGGTGTTGACGCAGCGGAAGAGGTACTCGTAGGGAAACACCACACGGCGCAGGGGGCCCAGCGAGTAGGTGCTGCCGTGCGCGTCAGCCCCGCCGATGGCGGCGACGCGCTTTCCCTGGGATAACAGTTTATCCCACTGGCGCAGCGTAGCCCGGAATGGTCCGCGAATGCCCCGGGCCGGGAAGTAGGCGTAGAAGACCGCCATCAGTTTGTTGCGCAGAAGTGCCTTGAACTCGGACATGTAGTTCCAGATTTCGAGTCCCGCGTACCCTGTGACGTCCCAATCGGCCCATGGGATGGCGGCCAGGTCGGGGCTGATGGGGCTGCGATACTCGTAGGGGTGGGCCAGGCAGCAGAAGCCGCCCTGCCGGTTCACCTCGTTAATCAGGTTTTGCGGGTCCGACGCCAGTGGTGCCAACTCGGCTTCGACGTTGTAGGCCAGGAGGTGATTGGCCTGGGGCTGGCGGCGCACGTCGTGGATCTCCTCACCCACCAGGAGCAGCACCTTGTCGTGGTAGCCCTCGACCCCGTCCACCCACACGTTATGGTCGGTGACGATGACGAAGTCGAGCCCGGCCTCGGCCGCTGCCTGCGCGACCCCGGCGTGGAGGACTTCTCCGTCCGAGTAGGGGGTGTGCACGTGAGTATTGCCGACGTATTCGTAGATGCTCATTGGAATCATCCTCCTGGGTGGCTATGTTTCCTCGCCGCGGATGCGAACCTGTGTTTCCTCAATAATCCACAGTCGCCAATCTTGAACTGCATCATCCAACCCCGGCCATTACAGGTACCAGCCGCTCTCTGGTCAGTTCGGCAGCGTACGAGATAGCGGCCTGGATGTCGAGCGGGGTCAGAGAGGGGTAACTTTCAAGGATCTCCTTCTCGCTGATTCCGGCCGCCAGGTTGTCAAAAACGACGGAAACCATGATGCGTGTGCCCTTGATGCATGCTCTCCCGTGGCAAATAGAAGGATCTACAGAGATTCGGTTAAGTAAGTTCATTTTCTCACCTCCTGTCCAATTGTCCTGTCAGATTCTTCAGCACTTTCTCAATCTCACTGTACTTTTCAAAGACGGCGTCGGCCAACGGCCGGCCGTCTTGGCGATGACTCACTCCCAGAAACAAGACTGCCTTCATTCCTATGGCCTGTGCCCCGGCTATGTCGGTCTCTGGCAGGTCACCGATGTGAGCAGCCTCCTCGGGCCGGGCTTCCAAAATGTTCAGGGTGCGCAGGAATTGTTCCGGGCGAGGCTTCGCCGCACCGGTCTCGTCGGAAAAGGTCAGGGCGCGGAAGTGGGGCAGCAGGCCATCGCGGTGGAGGATTTCGCGCAGCACCCGCCCCGGCGTCAGTCCGGTGTCGGAGATGAGCCCCAGGCGATAGCGCCGGGACAGGCGAGGCAGCACCTCGGCCACGCCGGGGACAGGCCGGGGCGCATCGCCGCGCAGAAGAATCTCCTCGATAGGCCGGCACAGGCCAGCCAGCGTCTCGTCGGACAGGGCAACTTTGAGAAAGGCCAACATCTCCCGCAGCCAGTGTTCGACGGTGATGGAGCGCTGCTCCTCCCGCCAGGTGCGTTCCCACACGGACCAGGCGTGGCGGTAGGCCGCCTCGAGGGCCGTCCAGGGGCGCGGCTGTGAGTGGCGGGCCAGCACCTTCTCCAGCAGATGCAGCCGCTCATCTCGGGCGTATGCGTTCTGGTAGAGGGTTCCCCAGAAGTCGAATGTTACAGCGTGTAACATGGTTGTTCTCTCGATTGATTGATCAGCGGGCTTCTTTATCCCAGTCGGCCAGTAGCGCGCTAACCCGGTCAGCCAGCCGTCTGGCGGACTTCAGATTGTATTGCGCACTGACTGGCGAAAACTTCGCTCGATAATCGGCGTCTTCGCGCAAAGCCCGGGCATCGTCCATGTCGTCAATCAAGGTCTCACTCAGCACCCCCTTGCTGACGAAGAGATGACGCATTGCCACGGAGAGACAGTAATGTCTCTTCTCTCGATATCCCCGGCTGTACAGCAACGCCCGGGCGGCGTGAAACATCGCATAGTAGGACTGGATCGTGCTCCATTTGTAACTGCCCCGCTCATAACCTGCTTCCGCTTCGGCCAGATCATCCTGTGCTACCTCCAACTCTTTGGTCACCAGGTAGCATGCCGCGGGCATTCTCACCAACCAGCGCTTGTCGAGACAGCGTTCAAAGTCAAGACGCCAGTTCATTCATTGCCTCCCAGAGCACAATCCCCCGCTGCACCTGCATGTAGAAGGCCGGCTCCTCCTGCTTCAACGCTGCCAGTCCTTGATTGTTCATTACGACCGGCTGGATCGGCCGTTCAGAGTGGCAACGGCTGATCATCGTCATCACCTGACTCCGGTCTGGTGCCAGGATGAACAAGTCCACATCGCTGTCCGCTGCGTCCGTGCCCTCGGCGCAACTGCCGAAGAGAATGACCCGGCGGGCCAGCGGCCGTAGTTTCCGCAGTAGAGGCTCCAGTCGGGCGACCGTGTCCAGGACTTTGAACCGGCGCACGAAGGGATGGCGGTCATCGGCGGTGTAAAAGTTCATCCGCCCGCGCCGCTCCCGAAGCAGCAGCCCGGCCTGGTGCAGAGATCGGGTGGCCAGGTTGACCGCGCTGCGGCTGACGTCAGTGCGCTCCACGACTTCCTGTTCGTAGAACGATTGACCGACATGACGCGCCAGAAAGCGCAGCACCTGCCCCTGGCTGGTGGCAAAGACTTCCTCATACATACAGATTCCTCCATCTGATGGGATTTATATCCACCAGGATGGATTATAATCCAATCAGTTGGATTTGGCAATCACCAGCAGTGTGGTGGCAGGCCGCTTCCAGGGCCGTCCAGGGGCGCGGCTGGGAGCGGCGGGCCAGCGCCTCCTCCAGCAGGCGCCACCGTTCATCCCGGCCGGATGCGTTCTGGTAGAGGGTGCCCCAGAAGTCGAATGTCAGGGCGTGTAGCATGGTTGTTTATCTACTCTTCACTCGACATGAGATATTATCGGGTTCTGCTCTCACAGTCTCCGGTCTATAGCTCGTTCACTTGATGGGCCGTAACCTGCGTCCAAAGCGCGTGCAGCGGGCATTATCCATAATGGCCACGAACACCCGGGGTCTGGCGGTGAGGGGTCAGCCAGATAGCCTGGGCTAGTGCACGGAGGGCGAAGCTACTCACTTGGTCGATCCGGGAGGTTCAGATAGTACCACCTTCCCTGGTAGCACCATTCCT
>JAUWNP010000201.1 GCA_030612585.1 Anaerolineae bacterium | reverse complement strand
CTGGCCTGCGAAGGGTGCGCTTCTTGTTACTACCAGTGTCCTGAAGAGGCGATTCGTATGGAGGAGCAGCAGGCCGGGTTGTGGTTCCGCTCCGACACTCGCTTCGGCCCCCTCTTCCACGCCCACCTCTTCGCCGGGCAGGAGAATTCCGGTAAACTGGTCACACTGGTCAAACAACAGGCCCGCCTGCGGGGGCTGGACACCGGGGCATCGTTGGTGGTGGTGGACGGACCGCCGGGGATCGGTTGCCCCGTCATCTCTGCCAGCGCCGGGATGGACCTGGCACTCCACGTAGTCGAGCCGACCGTCTCCGGCGTGCACGATTTAGAGCGCATCATGGGCACCACCGACCACTTCGGCGTGCCGTCTCTGGTGGCGATCAACAAAGCGGACATCAACCTGGCCCGCTCCGAGGAGATCGTCGCCTTTTGCGCGGGTCGAGGGGTAGAGGTGGTAGGGCACATCCCCTACGATGACATCGTGACGGAGGCGATGGTGCAGGGCCGGCCGGTGACGGATTACACCGATGGGCCGGTGACGGAGGCGTTGAAGGGAATGTGGTCACGGGTGAGGGATCTGATCCTCTCCGACGGGGCAGAGATCGTGAAGGAGGTACAGCGATGACGGACCGAAATGCTCTGCGCGAGGCTATTCTCGCCCGCCTCTCTACTGTCATAGACCCTGAGACGGGGGCTGACGTGATGCGTATGCGGCTGATCGAAGATCTGGCGGTAGATGAGGAGGGCGTCGTGCGCTACAAGTTTCATCCCTCTTCTCCCCTGTGCCCTCTTGCCGTACCGCTGACTCTCTCCATTCGCAAGGCGGTGGCCGAGGTAGAGGGGGTGACCAGGCAGGAGATCGAGGTGGTGGGCTACGTTCGGGCGGCGGAACTGAACGCTATGCTGAGGGAAAACGCCGCGTGAGCGAAGCACGCCGGTCACCATGACAGGGGACATGGGCCGAGGGAGGTTTCCCTAGGAGCGGGGTTATCCCGTCTCTATGTTCCGCATGTCGGTCCCGCCCTGGTATCTGGTCGGAGGCTGTCCGCCGAGGAGAGATATGAAGAACATAATTGGTCTGATCGCGAATCCCGTGGCAGGGATGGGCGGTAGCGTCGGCCTCAAGGGGACCGATGGAGAGACATACAAGAAGGCATTGGAATTGGGCGCTAAGCCGGTCACTCCCAGGAAGACGAAGGACTGCCTGTCCCGTATTGAGAGTAAAGATGACATCACCTTATTCGTCGCGCCTGGCAAGATGGGGGAGGAATACGCCGAAGCGTTCGGTATGCCGTTTACGGTGACCGGGGCGGTGGGCGAGAAGACCTCGGCGGAGGACACGAAGAGAATCGCCGCTGAGATGGTGAATCGCGGTGTCGAACTGCTGATCTTTGTCGGTGGTGATGGCACCGCGAGGGACATCTACGATGCGATTGATTCAAAAGTCCCCGTCGTCGCGGTGCCATCCGGCGTCAAAATCTTTAGTTCGGTGTTTGCAGTCAGCGCCAGAGCGGCGGCCGAGATGGTGGATGCATTCATAGAAGGCACTGACGTGACGGAAGAGGAAGTCCTGGATATAGACGAAGAGGCCTTCAGAGAGGATAGATTGGCCTCCAGGCTATATGGCTATCTCCTCGTCCCCAACGTGCGGCGCTTTCTGCAGCCGGGTAAAGCCGCGTCGAACGTCGGTGTATCCTCTATAGAGAGCAAGAAGGAGATCGCTGCGTACATCGTCGAGGAGATGGATCAGGAGACTTTGTACCTGCTCGGCCCGGGGACGACGTTGGAGGCCATCGCCGCTGAGATGGAGGTCCCCAAGACACTTTTGGGCATAGACGCGGTTTTCGCGAGGGAGTTGGTGGGAACGGATTTGAACGAGAAGGGCATCCTGGGCTTGTTCGAAAGATATGGGAAGAGAAAAATCATTGTGACCCCTATCGGTGGCAATGGGTTCATCTTTGGCAGGGGGAGCAAGCAGTTTACCCCGGAAGTGATAAAGCGAGTCGGTAAAGAGAACATCGTGGTGGTGGGAACCAGGGACAAGCTAAGCAGGCTGGATTGCCTGAGAGTAGACACGGGTGATTTTGAACTGGATGAACTGCTCTGCGGGTATATAGAAGTTGTGGTGGACTACAAGGAAGGAATGATGGTGAAGGTCAGATGTTGAGGGAGACCATCAAGATGAACATGAACGAGGTGCCTTACCTCCCTCCACAGGAAGTCATTGAGGCTGCCCGGAAGGGCCTGGCGAAGTTGAATCGCTACGCTGACCCTGAAGACCTGGGACGGCTACGTGGGCTTCTGGCTGGCTACTCGGGAGTTCTTGAAGAGCACGTCGTTCTGAGTCCTGGATCAGACATTCTGCTCAGGGAGATGATCCACACTTTCTCGAAAGGGAGGAAGGTTATTATAGTGAGCCCATCCTTCTTTCCGACCGTTCAAGCCGCAAAACAGTTCGCTACGAAGTTGGTCAGCCTCCGGCTCAGCCCTCCGGAGTTCGATCTGGACCTCGATCTCCTGATGGATGAGTTGAAGGAGCCTTGTCTGGTGATCGTAGATAATCCTAACAATCCGACGGGTAAACTTCTCCTGCACCGGCAGGCAGTTGAGGCCATAATCGAGAGTACAGATACACTTCTCGTGGTAGATGAAGCCTACTACGAGTTTTCCGGCGTAACTTTCGCCGATATGGTGCACGATCATCCCAATCTTGCGGTCACGAGGACGATGGATAAGGCCTTCAGCCTGGCAGGCGCTCGAATCGGCTATATCATCGCTGGAGAGGCTTTCGGAGATGCGTTCTCTTCGTTTTATGCCTTTCTACCCCAACCCAGTCTATATGCGGCGATAGAAGCGTTGAACCATCCTGACTATGTGAGGAGAAATGTTCAACGAGTCGTTGAGGAAAGAGAGCGAGTATGGAGGACACTGAATGAATTGGCAGCCCACGTATGTCAAAGTACCACCAACTTTTTACTTGTAAAGACAGAGATCCCTGATATAGTAAAAAGGCTTATGGACATTGGCATTCTAGTTCTGGACCTATCAAATCAACTGCCATCGGGGTTTGTGCGGGTATCCATAGGCACTGGCGAGGAAAATGATACCTTCATAGCCGGATATGTGAAGATTCGCGAAGCCTATCTGAACGGGACACAGATGAACGTAGGCTTGCGCGGATAGAAACAGACAATTCAATCGTTGATGAGGTTGACGACATGATCGCTTTCGGACCAGTTCCCTCCAGGCGTTTAGGGCGCAGTCTGGGCATCAACAACATCCCGCCCAAAATATGCACCTATTCCTGCATCTATTGTCAACTGGGACGCACCATAAAGATGCAGGTCAAACGCCGTGCATTCTACGAGCCAGAGGAAGTCTGGCAGGACGTCCACGACAAGGTCGCAAAGGCAAGAGGGACCGGGGAAGCCATTGACTATCTCACCTTTGTGTCCGATGGAGAGCCCACCCTGGACATCAATCTCGGCCGTGAGATCGAGTTGTTGCGGCCTTTGGGAATCAAGATCGCCGTGATCACCAACGGTTCCCTGATCGGACGCGAGGATGTGAGAGAGGACCTGTTAGGGGCGGATTGGGTCTCTCTGAAGATGGATTCCACACGGAGGGAGATCTGGCGGAAGATTGACCGGCCCCACGGCACTTTGCGGCTGACCTCGATTCTCGACGGAGCACTCGAGTTTGCGCAGGCTTTCAGAGGTGAATTGGTGACGGAGACGATGCTGGTCGAAGGCGTCAACGATGACGATGACCACATCAGGGAGGTTGCCGGCTTTTTGGCCCGCCTGAAGCCTGCCACGGCCTATTTGGCGATCCCCACACGGCCGCCGGCGGAGGAGTGGGTACAACCCCCCGGTGAGGAAGTCATCAATCGGGCCTATCAGATCCTTAGCGGGCGGCTCGACCGGGTGGAATATCTGATCGGGTACGAGGGCAACGCTTTCGCTTTCACGGGCGACGTTGAGGAGGACTTGTTGAGCATCACGTCCGTGCATCCAATGCGGGAGGATGCGGTGAGCGCGTTCCTGGCGCGGGCCGGGGCGGATTGGCCCGTGATTCACAGGCTGATTGCTCAGGAACGGCTCATTGAGATGGAGTACGAGGGACGCAAGTTCTACATGAGGAAACTTCGTTGAGGGCACGGACGGGATACATGCCTGATCTATCTTTCACTACAGCCTTGCGGGATGGAGGAGGTGTACCATGAGTGTTGAGCGCTGGGGCTGGTACTCCATCGGGGTCAACGTCGTTCTGGCGGCGATCAATCTGATTATCGCTTCCGCCTCAGGAAGCCTGGCCGTGGAAGCGGAGATGGTGCATAACCTGGTGGACCTGCTGACGGCGATAGGTGTGTTAATCGGGCTGAAACTCTCGACGCGGAAGTCGAAAGAGTTTCCCTACGGCCTGTACAAACTGGAGAACGTGATCACGGTGGCGCTGGCCGGGATGGTCTTTTTCACCGCCTACGAGATCGCCCAAGACGCGCTCTTCACGCCGGCGCGTCAGGCTACGGTAGACCTCTGGATGTTGGGCGGTGTGGTGGTGGCGACGGTCATTCCCTTCGTCTTCAGCCACTTCGAACTGCGCGCTGGGCGGGCGGCCAACTCGCCGGCCCTGATCGCCGACGCCAAAGAGTACCGCACTCACGTCTTTACCACCGGCGCTGTCTTCGCCGCGCTTCTGGCCCAGTGGTTCAACTTCCCGCTGGATCGCATCGCCGCGCTGGTCATCGTCGTCGCCATCGGCAAGACGGGATGGGAACTGTTGACCGATGGGATGCGCGTGCTGCTGGACGCCTCGCTGGACGCCGACACCATCCTGCGAATCCGGGAGATCATCGCTGCCGAGCCGACGGTGGCCGAACTCAAATGGGTCACCGGGCGCAACGCGGGCCGCTTTCGCTTCGTCGAGGCCGAGGTTACACTGCGCGTCCGTGATCTGGAGAAGGCGGAGACGATCACACGACACATAGAGATGCAGATCCGCCAGGCAGTGCCCTACGTGGAGCGAGTGCTGATCCACGCCGAGCCGATGGAGCGCACTCACTTGCGCTACGCCGTCCCCCTGGCCGATACCGACGGCACCTTCAGTGAGCACTTCGGCGAGGCTCCCTACTTCGCCTTGGTCACGGTGCGCCTGGCCGACGGTGCCATTGAGGAGCAACAAATCGTCGCCAATCCCCACAAGGACCTGGAGAAAGCAAAGGGCATTCAGGTGGCCGAGTGGCTGGTGAACCAGAAGG
Organism: Anaerolineae bacterium; assembly: GCA_030612585.1. Next base: position 3,040 of record JAUWNP010000201.1, on the reverse strand, counting down.
TGGATGTGGTGCTGGTGAAGGAGAGCCTGCGCGGTAAGGGACCGGTCTACGTCTTTGGCGACGCCGGGGTGGAGATGCAAGAGACTGAGGCGACGACGCTGTCGGAGGCGTTGGAGGAAGAGGGAGAGGAGAAATGAAAGTCAGCAGAGTCTCCGAGATGAGGGCCCTGGATAGGACGGCCATAGAGGAATTTGGCATCGTGGCTGAACTTCTGATGGAGAATGCAGGCCAGGCCGTATACTTTGTCCTCCTGAAAGAGTTCGGCATCAAAGGCAAGAATTTTGTCATCTTCTGCGGGTTGGGCAACAATGGGGGAGATGGATTCGTCGTCGCGCGCAAGATCCACTCAAGTGGTGGGGCAGTCAAGATTTTCGTTTTGGGCGACCCAGGTAGATTCAAAGGGGCAGCGAAAATCAATCTTGACATTGTGTCCCGGCTGCCCATAGAAGTCCGGCGGATCGAGTCCATTGAGGTGATAAAGACGGAAGTCGCTCATTGCGATGGCATCGTGGACGCCATTCTGGGCACGGGTCTCACCCGAGACGTCGCGGGGCTGTATCGGGATATCATTGAGTTGATCAATGAAAGTGGGAAAACGGTGTTTAGCGTTGACATTCCCTCTGGTGTCCACGGCGATACGGGCAAAGTGATGGGCGTAGCGGTCAAGGCAGATTACACCATCACCTTTGGCCTGCCCAAGATAGGCAACATACTCTTCCCGGGATACGATCTGTGCGGAAAACTGTACGTCTCGCACATATCGTTCCCTCCATCCATATACAACGCGGACACACTGAAAGTCGAGATCAACTATCCGGTGAGACTTCCTCCCAGGGATAAAGACGCTCACAAAGGCGATTTTGGCGAGGTGCTATTCGTTGCCGGTGCCGCCGGTTACTTTGGAGCGCCCTATTTTGCCGCCTTGTCTTTTCTAAAGGCGGGTGGTGGGTATTCCCGCCTGGCTGCTCCTGAATCCATTGTGCCATTCATCGCCAGTAAGGGCAGTGAGATTGTCTTCGTTCCCCAGGTTGAGACAAGTTCTGGAAGCATCGCCCTCCAAAACAAACGGGCCTTGCTGGAACTATCGGAGAGGATGGACATGGTGATCCTAGGTCCCGGGCTGTCACTGGAGGAAGAAACTCAACAACTGGCCAGGGAATTAGCCGAGGAGATAGATAAGCCCCTGCTTATAGATGGTGACGGCATTACAGCGTTGTGCCAGGACTTGCAGATCGTAAAAGGGAGAAAAGCAGAGACCATTCTCACGCCGCATTTGGGCGAGATGTCCAGAATCACGAGGATGAGTGTGCGCGAAATAGATGCCAACAAGATAGATGTCCTGCAGCGTACGGCCAGGGAATTGAACAGTACGATTGTTCTGAAGGGCGCTCACTCGTTGGTCGGGTATCCTGATGAACGGGTTTTCATCAATATGAGCGGGAATCCCGGCATGGCGACGGCGGGGTCGGGCGATGTCCTGACGGGGACCATCGCCGCCATGTTCGGCCTGGGGCTATCTGTTCAGGAGGCCGTCAGGAAGGGGGTGTTTATGCATGGGCTTGCCGGAGACCTCGCTGCTGAAGACAAAGGGGAGGACGGCATAACGGCCCAGGATATACTGGACTATCTGCCTCTTGCTGTGAAGATGGACCGGGAAAGCCTGAAGGGCAGGCTCAGGGACCAGTACATAGGAGCACACGTGGTCTAGGAGGAGGGAACGATGAGGGCATGGATACTCGAAAAGCAGGCGAAAATAGAAGAACGACCGCTGAAACTCGTGGAGATTCCCACGCCTCACCCACAGGACGGCGAAGTGCGAATAAAAACCCTTGTTTGCGGGGTCTGCAGAACAGACATCCACATCGCCGAGGGGGATCTTCCCTTGAGAAAGTCCCCCATCATTCTGGGGCATGAAATTGTGGGGTTCGTGGATGAGGTGGGGAAAGACGTCGAACGGTTCCACATCGGCGACAAGGCTGGCGTGTATTGGCTGCACAGCGCCTGCGGACAGTGCAAATACTGTCTGTCACAGAGGGAGAACTATTGTCCGGAGATCAAGTGCACAGGGTGGGACGTGGATGGTGGCTACGCAGAGTATGTGACGGTACCGGCAGAGTATGCCTTGCCCCTCAATGATGTCCAATTGGAACCTGCCGAGATTGCTCCACTCATGTGCCCTGGCATAGCGGGATACGCGGCGTTCAAACTCACAGGGGCACAAGAGGGGGACAAATTGGGTCTTTATGGCTTCGGTCCCACGGCCTATTACGTGCTCAGAGTCGCGCAATCTATGGGCATAGAGACGTATGTGAGCACCCGATCGGCAAAGAATATCGAAGGCGCAAAAAGAGCAGGAGCGAACTGGGCTGCGAACGGTGCCAAGGAGAGGATGCCCCACAAATTGGCCGCAGCCATCCTCTTCCCCCCGGCAGGGAACCTGGTCGAACCTGTCCTCTCGCAGTTGGAAAAAGGCGGAATCCTGGTGATGGCGCCCGTGAGCGCGTCGCCGATTGTGATTGAGCGTTACAGTGAAAATCTATGGGGGCGTGATATCAGGACCCTGTATAATCTGAAAAGGTCTGACGCGGAAGAGTTCTTCGCAATCGTTGACCGGCTGGATTTAGAAGTGGGCACGAGTCTGTTTCCCTTCGAAGCACTACAAGATGCTCTCATCCTGGCTAAACAGGGAAAACTGGAACAGCCTAATGCTGTGATCGAGATAGCTAATTGACTCTGAAAGGGTTACTACTCACGCTCCCCGTGGTGCGTCATTCCGAGCGAGCGTAGCGAGTCGAGGAATCTCTACTTGCGATGGCAAGCGTGACCCCGACAGGAGATTCCTCGACTCCCTTCAGTCGCTGCGCTCCTTTCGGTCGCTCGGAATGACGGTGGTTGAGATGTTCTAAGTCTTGTCAAGTAGTTGAACCTTAAAATTCTCGAATAGCACTGACTCCTCTGCCAACTGGGCACGAGCCGCAGAGAACCCTCCCACGCCTGAAGCGGGGTTTGACAAGGAGCCCAGTGTCATCTATAATGAGGA
>JAUWNP010000204.1 GCA_030612585.1 Anaerolineae bacterium | reverse complement strand
TCAAACTGTGGCTTCGATCACTCGCACGATTCCCAGCGCATGCCGCTCTACGTGCTGTACTTTGAACCCTGCTTCTGCTACAGCCCGTGTCGTCTCCCGGTTCAGGTGACACTCCCGGCTCCAGGTGTGCCACAGTGGGTGAAGAGCGTCCACCAGCCAGGCTCCCAGGCCGCTGCCCCGGGTGTGCTCCAGCAACACCAGTCGCCCACCGGTCCGCAGCACACGCCGGGCTTCGGCCAGCCCTTGTGCCGGGTCGGCGACGGAGCAGAACAACAGCGAGGCTGTCACCACGTCGAAACTGCCGTCGGTGAAGGGTAAGCGCTGAGCGTCGGCCTGAGCCAGCGTCACGGGAGCCTGCGGATGGCGGCGGGCCGCCCACGCCAGCATCTCCCCGCTGGCATCGCAACCGATCACACGGGCCTCCGGCTCGTAGAGCGGCAGATTGACTCCCGTGCCGACTCCCAACTCAAGCACATCACCACGGAGTAGGGGGAACATCCGCCGCCGCAGTCGCCGGAAAATCAGCCACTCCAGCGGCTGCATGCCCCGGTCGTATACGGAAGAGACAGCGTCGAAGATGCTCATTCGACTAACGACCGCAACACCACCAGGTTCTCCCTGTCCTCATGCAAGTCGTCGCTCTTGGGCGTCTCCAACAGGCCCGGAAGATTCGCCAGGCGGGAGTCGTTCAGCACGTGGCGGAATCCCTCCAGGCCAATGTGTCCCTTGCCGATGTGTTCGTGCCGGTCTTTGCGGCTCCCCAGGCCCCCCTTACTGTCATTGAGGTGCAGCGCGAGCAAACGCTGCAGGCCGACAATGCGGTCGAAGGCCTCCATCGTGGCGGCGTATCCTTCCGGCGTGCGCAGTTCATAACCGGCCGCGAAGATGTGGCACGTATCGAGACAGATCCCCATCCGCTCCCCCGTTGGCGTGTGCTCCAGCAGCCAGCCCAGGTGCTCGAAGCGGTAGCCCAGGTTGGTGCCCTGCCCGGCGGTGGCCTCCAGGAGAATCTGTGCACGGAAGCCTGGCGTGGCGGCGTGAACTTCCCCCAGCGCCTGCGCCACCCGCGCTAGCCCCGCTTCTTCCCCTGTGCCCACGTGCGAGCCCGGATGGAGCACCAGGTAGGGCACCCCCAGCGCCTCGCAGCGCTCCAGTTCGATGATCAGCGTGTCGCGCGATCGTTTCCACAGCGTATCATTGGGCGTGCCCAGGTTGAGCAGGTAGGAGGTGTGGCCCACTACCGGCTGGATATCTGTCTCCTCGGCCTTGGCCTTGAAGCGCTCGATGTCCTCCTCGGTCAGCGGCTTCACTGCCCAGGAGCGGTTGGACTTGACGAAAATCTGCAGCGTCTCGCAGCCCACCGACTGAGCACGGTCGAACGCCTTGTGCAGCCCGCCACCGATGGATTCGTGAGCGCCGAGTCGCATCATCCCTCCCCCTCCGGCACCCATCCCTCCGGGTACCGCCGCGCCAGGTCCACGTAGGTCTGCTTGAAGCGGGTCCACTGGGCTTTGTATTCCTCGCTCACCGTCTTCTCCAGCACCTTGGCCGGCACCCCCACGGCGATGTGCTCCGGCGGGATCTCCTGGCCCTGCCGTACCACCGCCCCTTCGCCCACCACGGCCCATTCGCCGATGAGCGCCCAGTCGGAGACCACGGCTCCCATGCCGATGATGGCGTAGTCGTGGATCATCTCCACGTTGTGGATGACCGCGCCGTGTCCGATGGTGACCCAGTTGCCGATGGACGTCTGCTCACCGGGGCGGGCGTGGATGACGCAGTTGTCCTCGACGCTGCAATAGTCGCCGAGGACGATGTCGCCGTAGTCGCCTCGGATGCGCGCCCCCGGGCCGATCCAGCACCCCTGGCCGAGGGTTACGTTGCCGAAGACGTCGGCCGAGGGATGAATGTAGGTCCCCGCGCCGATGCGCGGGGTCTGGCCCTCGAAGGACGCGATAGTCATTCTGGATCCTCCTGCGTCACCCGCTCCAACTCCTCCTCCAGTTCCTCCAGTTCGATGAGCATCGCCGGAGAGGTGGAGTGCCTGGGCAGGCGGGCCTTCAAGTCGGCGATACGCTTCTTCAGTTCGGTGATCTGTGCTGCTGTGCTCTCGCTTCTCATTCTGGGTCTTCCTTTCCTTTCGCGCAATACGCAACACGCAGCATTATCGCGTGTTGCGTCACTCCTCCGGGTGCGGGATGACGCAGATGAAGCGCAGCGTTCCCTCCCCGGTGTTCCGGTAGCCGTGAGGCTCGTCGGGGGGGACGTAGAGGGCGACGCCGGACCGCATCGGGATCTCTCCCCCTGGCCCCTCCACCATTCCCTCCCCCTCCAGCACAAAAATCTCGTGCTCGAAAGGGTGCTGATGGGTCTCGAACACGGCCCCTGGTTGGAACTCAATCACCCGCATAGCGAAGTTGGGCGCCCCCTCCGGTCGCCCGATGGCCCAGCGGATGGTGATTCCCTCCCCAACGGTCTCCGCAGGCACTTCACGGTAGTCTCTACTCAGCATGGCGATCTCCTTTTCATTCTTTCATTTGGGTCTCGAATTATAACACGCCGCTGCGAAATTGGGCAAACGCGGGTTATGCCACGATGGCCTCAAACGGGCAGGCCGGCACGCAGACCATACAGCCGTAGCAGAGATTGCCGTCAATGAACGGCGGCTCACCCGGGTCTATGATGACGATGGCTTTGACCCGGCACGCCTTCCGCGCCACACACTTGGGACAGGCCTGACATCGGCTCTCATCCACGTGAGGGATCTTGGCCGGGGGCGGATGATCGGGCATGCCCTTACTTACTGTCTATGTGCACTCGGAATGTTCCCCAGCGACAAACTCACGAATGGGTCCCTTCCGCGAGGAACCGCTCCGCCTCCATCGCCGCGATTGCACCGGTGCCGGCGGCGATCACTATCTGGCGATAGTGAGGATCTTGCACGTCGCCAGCCGTGAAGACACCCGGCACGTTGGTGCGTTGATGCCTGTCCGTGATGATATAGCCAGCCTCGTTTAATTCGATCTGGCCGGCAAACAGTTCCGTCTCCGGATCCATCCCGATGTAGACGAACACACCATCGGCTTCAATGACGGAGGTTTCCCCGGTTTTCACGTTGCGCACCTGCACACCGGTCACAGTCTGTTCACCCACGATCTCCTCCACTACGCTGTCCCACACGAAGCGTATCTTGGAGTTGGCGAAGGCTCGTTCCTGGTAGATCTTCGTGGCCCGGAGTTGGTCGCGCCGGTGGACGACGAAAACCTCGCTGGCGAACCTGGTGAGGAAGATCCCCTCGGCGATGGCGCTATCCCCTCCGCCGGCCACGATGACCTTTTTTCCCTGGTAGAAGAAGCCGTCGCAGGTGGCGCAGGCGGAGACGCCGCGCCCGAAGAACTCCGCCTCGCCAGGCACACCCAGGCGACGGGGGACGGCCCCGGTGGCGATGATCGCTGTTCGCGCCTGGTACGTCGCGGAGTGCGTCTGGATGGTGAAAGGTGTGGTGGAAAAGTCCACCCTGGTCACAGCGTCCATCACGATCTGGGCCCCGAAGCGCCCGGCCTGGCTCTGCAAACGCTGTGCCAGTTCCGCTCCACTGACGCCTTCGGGAAAGCCGGGGAAGTTCTCCACCAGGTCGGTGTTGGCCACCTGCCCGCCGGGGCCGGGGCCGATCAGCACCAGTGTCTTGAGAGCGGCGCGACCGGCGTAAACGGCGGCGGTGAGGGCGGCTGGCCCCCCGCCGATGATGATCAGGTCGTAAACTGCCCCCTCTTCTTCCTTGCCCGCGCCCCCAGGCTCCAGGGTTGTAATGAGAGGTTTGATTTTTATCATACTCACCTTTCCGCGCCGGCCAGCGCCTCCTGGAGTTTCTCCAGCACCATCGGCTCTGGCGCGGCCCCCTCGACGTGCACCGTCTCGTTGATCACCGTGCGCGGCACGCCCATCACCTGGTACTTCGTCACCAGGTGGGGGAACTCCGTCGCCTCGACCATGTCCGCCCGAATCATCGGGCTGGCGACAGCCATGTGGTGGGCCAACACCACTGCCTGCGGACAGTAGGGGCAGGTGGGAGTGACGAAGACCTGCACGTGCACCGGTTCGGCTATCTCTGCCAGTGCCTGCAGCGTCTCTTCGCTCAGTTCCGGCTTCCCCGCTGCCACTAATTTGATGGCGTGCAGGAGGGAGGTGAATTCGTAGCCGGAGGGGATGCCGTAGAAGCGCACCCCGTAATCCTCCGTGCCGATGACGGCGACGGCCGGAATCTTGTCCACGCCCAACTCCTCAGCCTTCTCCTCGTCGGTGACGAAGTCGTAGACCTCGGCCGTCAGTTGGCCAGAGAGTGCGGCGACTTCCTCGACCAGTTGCCGGGTCTCGGCGCAGTAATGGCACTCGAATTCCTGGGTGAACATCACCAGCCGCACCGGGCCTGCCAGGTCGGCCAATTCTTGCTCGATTTGTCCTGCGGTCTCTTTATCCAATAGAGGCATCTTTTTTTATCTCCTTTGATTTAGGATTCGCTATTCGCAATTCGTTCCTACGCTAATCTCGACAGCGCTGTTGCCAACGCGTCGGCGATCTCTTCAGCCGAACCATTCGATGCCACACACTCGGTGGCATAAACACGCACCAGCGCGACAGTAGCCTGATGCGCGGCGGAGCGGATGGCGGCCAGTTGTTGCAGAATCTCGTGACAGTCGCGGTCTTCCTCGATCATACGTGCCACACCCCGCGCCTGGCCCTCGATACGCCGTACACGCCTCAGCAGGTCGGCCTTGCCGGACGAATCGGTTAACTTCATCTTTCCCCTCTTGCCGGAAGCCCACGGCCTCCTAGTGACTTATCCCTCAGGTGGGGCTGGGACCGCAAGAGGCTGCGCTGGTCTTGCTGCCGCCGCCTGCCCCACCGACCCCAAACAGCGAGATGGCCTTTTGCACTTTGGGGCTGCCGCACTTGGGGCAGATGGGAACGGTCTGCCTGGCGGCGGAACGCACGAACAGTTCAAATCTCTCACCACACTCAGCACAACGATATTCGTAGATCGGCATCTATCTTTCACCTCCACATACAGAAATACCATACTTGGGTATAGTATACCACAAGAAACAGAGATGTCAAGTTGTCAGATGTGGGCAAATTCCCAGTTTTATACCCTTGACATCTGCAAAATCTGTGGTATGATTGCGCTTGTGTTAGCACTCTCACGGTTTGAGTGCTAGCGCAATGAACAATCAATTTCAATCAGGAGGTAACGAGATGACACTGAATATCAAACCGTTGGCTGAGCGGGTGGTCGTTGAGCCGCTGGAGAAGGATGTAGAGACCTTCGCCGGTGGTGAGTTGGTGCTGCCCGATACCGCCAAAGAGAAGCCCCAGCAGGGCAAAGTGCTGGCTGTGGGGCCGGGCCGTCGTGACGAGGACGGGAGGTTTGTCCCGATGGAGGTCAAAGTCGGTGACACGGTCGTGTATGCCAAGTACGCTGGCACGTCGTTCAAGATGGAGGGCGGCAAGGAAATCCTCTTCATAAAAGAGGGCGATATCCTGGCTATCCTGAAGTAGCATAGAAACAACCCAATCTAAACAGGGAGGAATAAAACGAAAATGGCAAAACAACTGGTATTTAGCGAGGAAGCCCGCCGCTCCCTCAAACTCGGGATTGACACCCTGGCGACCGCTGTCGTCACCACGCTGGGCCCCAAGGGACGCAACGTAGCGCTCGATAAGAAGTGGGGTGCTCCTACCATCACTCACGATGGCGTGACGGTGGCCAAGGAGATCGAATTGGAGGACCCCTTCGAAAACATGGGGGCGCAACTACTAAAGGAAGCGGCCACCAAGACGAACGACATCGCCGGTGACGGCACTACTACTGCCACCTTGCTGGCTCACGCCATCATCACCGAGGGTATGAAGAACGTGGCCGCCGGCGCCAACTCGATGCTGCTCAAGCGCGGCATCCTGGCCGGCGCCGATGCCGTGGTCGAGGCCATCGCCGGTCAGTCCATCGAACTGACCAGCAAGGATGAGATCGCCAACGTGGCCGCTATCTCGGCTCAGGACAAAGAGATCGGTCAACTGATCGCCGAAGTGATGGACAAGGGCGGCAAGGACGGCGTCATCACCGTCGAGGAGAGCAAGGGGCTGGAGTTCGAGACCGAGTACGTCGAGGGCATGCAGTTCGACCGGGGCTACATCTCCCCCTACTTCATCACTGACCCCGAAACGATGGAGGCGGTCATTGAGGAGCCCTACATTCTGATCCACGACAAGAAGATTTCGTCCGCGCAGGAACTGGTGCCCATCCTGGAGAAACTGGTGCAGAAGGGCGCGCGCAACCTGGTTATCCTGGCCGAGGACATTGATGGCGAGGCGTTGGCGACGTTGGTGCTCAACAAACTGCGAGGCATGTTGAGTTGCCTGGCGGTGAAGGCCCCCGGGTTCGGCGACCGTCGCAAGGCCATGCTGCGCGACATCGCTGCTCTCACTGGCGGCCACGTGATCACCGAGGAAGAGGGTCGCAAACTGGATAGCACCACCATCGAGGATCTGGGCCGGGCCGACAAGGTCATCTCCACCAAGGACGACACCACTGTCGTCGGTGGCAGCGGTGACGATGCGGAGATCAAGGGCCGCCTGGAGCAGATCAAGGTCGAGATTGATAGGTCTACCTCTGACTACGACAAGGAGAAACTGCAGGAGCGGCTGGCGAAGTTGGCTGGTGGCGTGGCCATCATCCGCGTCGGTGCGGCGACTGAGACGGAGTTGAAAGAGAAGAAACACCGCGTCGAGGACGCACTCTCGGCCACCCGCGCGGCGGTCGAGGAGGGCATCGTGCCCGGCGGTGGTGTGGCGCTGATCAACGCCATCTCCGCGCTCGACGAGGTCAAGATGGACTACCCCGACGAGCAGACCGGCGTCAACATCCTACGCGCGGCGTTGGAGATGCCCATGCGCAAGATCTCCGAGAATGCGGGAGAGGACGGCGCGGTGATCCTCGACACTGTGCGACGGATGCAGAAGGAGAAGGACAACGACCGCATCGGTTACGACGTGCTCCAGAGCGACTTCATGGACATGGTCAAGGCGGGCATCATTGACCCGGCCAAGGTGACCAAGGGGGCGCTCTCCAACGCCGCCTCTATCGCGGCCATGATCCTCTCCACCGAGGCGCTGATCACCGACATCCCAGAGGAAGATAAGCCCGCGGCGCCACCGATGCCGCAGTACTAGACCGGCGCGGTTAGTTCGCAGGCAATTTGCAGGCAAAAGGCCCCTCACCAGCGTGAGGGGCCTTCTCTATTTGCGTTACGGGTTACTGCTCAGGCCAGGCCTGACAGGTTTACGAGCAAAAACCTGTCGGGTCTGACGATGTTTATTCTGCCAATATCTCGTAATACACCTGCGGCGCTTGTCGTTCCACTATCTGCTCGGCGGCCAGCGCCAACCGTAGCAGGATCTGTTCCTGCCAGGCGCGGCCTATGGCCTGCATGCCGATGGGCAGCCCGGCCTCGTTGTAGCCCGCCGGGAAGGAGATAGCGGGCAGCCCGGTGAAATTGGCCTGCGTCGTGAAACGCATGATCTCCATCAGTGTGGTCAGGTCCGACTCGCCGTGCGGCAGGGCGGCCTGGGGGATGGCGGGGGCGGTCAGTCCAGTGGTTGGAGTGATGATCACGTCCACCTGTTCCAGGGCACGGTTGAAATTGGTCATCAACTGGGTGCGCGCCCGCTGGGCCTGGATGTAATCGCGGGCAGTGAATGCGCGCGCCAGCGCCAGGTTGGTGCGCACGTCCAGGCCGTGCTCGCGGCGGTGGTCGGCGTAGTACCGGCCCATCGCCTGGGACATCTCCCCGGCAATTGTTATCGTATGCGCTACCCGCGCGTTTTCAAGATTGGGGATTACGATCTCGCGCACGTGGGCTCCCCGATTCTCAAACTCCTTGAGCAACGACTCGCACGCCGACACCACGTCGGTAGCAGCGTGCCGGAACCACGGCCAGTAGACCCCCAGCGTCAGGTCGCTCAAATCCGGGTTGTTCCATCCCGCCAGGGTGGGTGGAGGCTGGTGCAGTGAGATGTGGTCTTTGGGGTCGGGGCCGGCCATCAGACCGAAGGCCAGGGCGGCGTCGGAAGCGGT
>JAUWNP010000082.1 GCA_030612585.1 Anaerolineae bacterium | reverse complement strand
AGCCTGCCAGCACCTAAAACCGCTGGTTGAGGCCAATTTCCGGCTTTTTTCTCAACTCGGAAGCCTTTTTCATTGCTTTTGGAATTCCCGGCTGTACGCTACTGCCCACCAGCGACGGACGGTTTACCGGAAACTAAAGTTATTTCCAAATTCGTTGTAGTGACCTCCAGCAGAACCCTCTTCCCATCTGCGAAAATCTGCGTGAATCTGCGTCCTACTCCTCTTGAATTCATTCATCGGGCACAATCCGCACCCGCGTGCCCTCTCGCACGGCGCGAAAGCAGGTGGCGTCGCCCAGGACGCGCCCCAGGACGTTGACCGGGCTATAGGCACGCGGGCGCTCGTCGGTGCTGACCGGGGTCGGGCCGAAGAAGATGCAGAAAGCGCGCCCCACCGGCCAGTAGCCCAACTCGCCCACCTCCACTTCGGCGCGGGCGTCTGGTCCCTGCCCGGCCACCACCGGGATCTCGAAGTAAACCTCGTCGCCCCAGATCTTGGCTGGGCCCTCGATGGGCAGCGTTTCCCAGACCTGTCGGGCCGTGGGACTGTCGTTCAGTTCAGCCGGCAGCGACACCTCTCCGGCAGAGATGATGATTGTGTTCATCTGGCTATCCACTCCTTCAGGCGCGGGACCGGCCAGCCACGCACCCACTCCCTATTCGTACCGCAAGTACCTCGAGCGTCGCTTCGTCAAACGGATTCTGCCCCGCCTCTAACTCCTGGATCCAGTCTCGGCGCTTGTCGAGCATCTCTTCAGGTCGTCTATCCTGTCCCCATTCCACATAGAACTGGAAGTCTTCGATGGCCCCCTCGTAATCTCCAGTGAGCGCCCTGGCCAGGCCACGGCTGTCACGGTAGCCGCCGTTGTCGGGCTCCAACTCAACCGCTTGCTCACATGCGGGCAACACCGTATCGGCCCGACCGTCTATGCTGCCCTCCCAGCACAGCGCGTTATAGGCCAGGGCCAAGTCCGACACTTGCGCAGACTCAATCTGTGGGTCAGATTCGAGCGCCTGGCGCAAGGCAGCCAGGGCCTCATCGTATGCGCCTGCGTAAGTGTATTCCTGCCCCAGTTCAATCAGCAGCCAAGCCACATCCGCCCCAAGTGCCGAGTCGAACTCGACCGCCTGCCGCAAGGCAGCCAGGGCCTCATCGTACGCATCTGCGTAAGCATACTCCTGTACCAGTTCGAACAGCAGCCAGGCCGCATCCGCCTCAAGTGTTGCATCAAGTTCGACCGCCCGCCCCAAGGCATCCAGGGTCTTATTGTATTCGCCCTCGTAGGCGTACTCTCGCGCCTGCTCGACGAGCACCCCAGCCACCTCCGGGTCCAACTCAAGCGTCGGGTCCAGTTCGACCGCTTGACGCCAGGCAGCCAGCGCCTCATCAATTTGACCCTGGCGAGCGTACTCCCGTCCTTGCACGACAGCCACCTCTGCCTCTGGAACCAACTCAAGCGTCGGGTCAATCTCGATCGCCCAGCGCAGAGTACCCAAGGCCCTATCATATTCGCCTCCGTAGGCGTATGCCCGTCCCTGCTCGACGAGCACCTCAGCCACCTCCACCTCCGGGCTCAACGCAAGCGTCGGGTCCAGTTCGAGCGCCTGACGCAAGGCAGTCAGCGCGTCGTTTATTTGACCCTGGCGGGCGTATGCCAGCCCTTGCACGACAGCCACCTCCGCCTCCGGGACCAACTCGAGTGTCCGGTCTAGTTCAACCGCCTGGCGCAAGGTATCCACGGCCTTATCGTATTCACCTTCGTAGGCGTATGCTCGCCCCTGCTCGACGAGCACCCCGGCCACTTCCGCCTGCGGGTCCAATTCGAGCGCCGGGTCAATCTCAACAGCCTGGCGCAAGGTATCCACGGCCTTATCGTATTCGCCTCCGTAGGCGTATGCTCGCCCCCGCTCAACGAGCACCCCAGCCACCTCTTTCTCCGGAACCAACCTGAGACTCGGGTCAAGTGCGACCGCCTGGTGCAAGACTGCCAATGCCTGATCGGATTCGCCTTCGTAGGCGTATGCTCGCCCCTGCTCGACGAGCACCGCAGCCACCTCCGCCTCCGGGTCCAACTCGAGTGTCGGGTCCAGTTCGACCGCCTGGCGCAAGGCAGCCAGCGCCTGATCAACCTGACCCTGACGAGCGTATTCCAGAGCAGCCGAAGGGTGAACCGGCAAATCCAGGCAGGTCTGGCGGTAAGGCGCATCAGCCCCAAAATAAGTCTCCCACTCATCCTGGGTGAGATTGCGGGCGGCACGGGTACAGGCCAATGCCACCAGGTCCTTGATGTCCACCGCCCACAATCGCACGGTCTCGTCTTCGCCGCCGGTGGCCAGCCAGCGCCCGTCGGGGCTGAAGGCCACGCTGTAGACAGGCCCCGCGTGGCCGCGTAGGACAGCGACCTTTGCGTCGCTGCTGCCCACGTCCAGCGCAGTGGAAACATCCCACAGGCAGGCTGTGCCATCTTTGCTGCTGGTGGCCAGCAAGCCCCCGTCCGGGCTGAAGGCCACAGCCCAGACATCATTCTCGTGCCCGCGCAGGACGACCGGCTCAGTCGCTGGCTTGGTCACGTCCCACAGCCGTACAGTGGTATCATAACTCCCAGTGGCCAGCCAGCGCCCGTCCGGGTCGGGGCTGAAGGCCACAGCCCGGACGGCGTCCTTGTGCCCACGCAGCACCACCGGCTCGGCCTCCGGGTTGGCCACTTCCCACAGCCGAACGGTGTTGTCCTGGCTCCCCGTGGCCAGCCAGCGCCCGTCGGGGCTGAAGGCCACGCCGTAGACAGAGCCCGCGTGGCCGCCTAGAACAGTGGGATCTGCGCCGTCGCCGCCGGTGTTAAGCGCCGTCGAAACATCCCATAGACGGGCAGTGTCGTCATAACTGCTGGTCGCCAGCCAGCGCCCGTCGGGGCTGAAGGCCACGCCGTAGACAGACTTCCCGTGCCCTCTCAGGACAGCGACCTCTGCGCCTCCGCCACCGGTGACCAGTGCCGCCGAAACGTCCCACAGGCGAGGCTGGCTGTCGGCGCTGCCGGTGGCCAGCAGCGCCCCATCCGGGCTGAAGGCCACCAAGCCAATAGTCTTCTCGTGACCGCGTAGGATGGCCACTTCCTCACCGCTGGACACGTTCCACAGTCGAGCCGTGCTGTCGCCGCCGCCGGAGGCCAGCAACGTCCCATCTGGCGGTCCGAAGGCCAGACCGAAGACAGAGCCCTCGTGCCCACGCAGGACCGTCTGTGCCTCGCCGCCGATCACATCCCAGAGCCGAGCCGTGCTATCCGAACTGGCAGAGGCCAGCAAGGTCCCATCGGGGCTAAAGGCGACGACATTCACGCTGCGAGTATGACCCTGCAGAATTGCCTGTGACGCACCACTGGACACATCCCACAACCGGGCGGTGTTGTCGGCGCTGGCGGTGGCCAGCAGCGACCCATCCGGGCTAAAGGCCACATCATAGACACTGTCCTCGTGGCCATACAAGACGGTCACTTCCTCGCCGCTGACCACGTCCCACAGCCAGGCCGTGCCATCGGCGCTACCGCTTGCCAGCAGTGACCCATCAGGACTGAAGGCGAGGGTGATAATGCTGTCTGCGTGGCCGCTGAGAACTGTCACCTCGTCGCCGCTGGCTGCGTCCCACAGGATGGGGGTGCCGGCCGCGCCAGCGGTGGCTAGCAGCCGTCCATCCGGGCTGAAGGCCAGATCGTTGACGCCAAACATGCGGCCAATCATAGCGCTTACCTCCGCGCCGCTGTCCGCGTCCCACAGCCGGGCTGTGCCGTCGAAACTGGCGGTAGCGATCCGGGTGCCATCCGGGCTCCAGGCCACAGCGTCAACAGCGTCCTCGTGGCCCTGCAGGACGGCTAACTCTCCACCACTGGTCACGTCCCACACGCGGGTGGTGCGGTCGGCGCTACCGGTGACCAGCCGCATCCCATCAGGACTGAAGGCCACGGCAAAGACGCTGTCCCTATGCCCAGATAGGACCGTTGGGCTTATGACGTCTGTGTCGAGCGCAGTCGAAACATCCCACAGGCGGGCCGTACCATCGGCGCTACCGGTGACCAGCCGCTCTCCATCCGGGCTGAAGGCCAGCGCACCGATGCTCCCCTCGTGACCCTCCAGGGCAGCGACCTCATCGCCGCTGGCCACTTCCCACAATCGGGCCGTTCCATCGCCCCCCCCCGTGGCGAGCAGTTTACCCTCGGGGCCGAAGGTCAGGGCACTCACGCCATAGAAAATGGCTCGCCCCCGTGACTCCTGGAGGGCCTGGCGCAGCGCCTCGTCCGCCTCGACCGTGTGGGTGACACTGATGGCCTCCACAGCCAGCAAGAGGCCCAGTTGCGGGTTGCTTTTCAGACTGGTGATGGCCTTTCTCGCCAACTCGCGGGAGGTGGCGATGTTGAGTTGATCTCTCCACCCCGCTCCTGCCGTCTGGGCAACATTGCGCTGCTGGAAGGCCGTAATAGCGGCCCATCCAGCAATCAGCACCGCCACCGCCAGAACCGCGGCCAGGCCCCGGAGCCTCTTGGCGGCCTTGGTCTTCTCTTCAGCCCGCTGGTGCTCCGCCTGGCGGCGCGCGTCAGCCTCTTCGGCCAGTCTCCGGGTTGCTTCCAGTTCCTGCTGGCGCGCGGCTTCCTTCTCCCGTTTGGCAGCCTCCCTGGCCGCCCGCTTTTCGGCCTCGGCCCGTTCTCGAGCCTGCACGAACCGCTCCCGCCAATCCAGGACCGCCGGGGCCAGCACGTCGTGAAAAATCTGGTACCGTCGCGCCCTCGGTCGATTGGGCGGCGGCGCGACCGGGCGCAGGATACGGACCTCCGGGCTGGCGAGTTTGGCCAGCACGGGTGTCAATTGCCTCCGCCGCAGTCGGGCAAACTTCGCAAGATCGGCCACGGTGTGGGCGATCTTGGTGCCGGATGGCGTGACGAGGTGGTAAAAGACACGCGCGGCGGCATCCTGCTCGCCCGCCGGCAACGCGCTCATCGCCGCGTCCAGGTGACTCTTCACAATCTGTTCCGCGTTGCCCAGGCGCTTCAGCGTCTCCAGCCGCAAGACCTGCGAGCCAGCCTGTATCTCCTCATCCCACAGGCGTTCCATCACCAGTTGCAGGTAGGGCGTCTCAACCCGCACCTCAGCAATAGTCGGGCTGGTTTCGGCCTCAATAACACCACCGCCGGCCTCGCCCAGAACGACCCGGCCAGTCCTGACCTGCTCCAGGACCGCCTCAACCAGCGCCGGTTCGACGCGCACGTCCGTCTTTCGCAGGAGGTTGTATTGCTCGACCGGTTTCTCAATCGCCGCGCGCGCCGCCTCATAGTCGAGATGCTCGATCCGCAAATAGTTGTCGAACAGATTGGGGATGCTCCCCTTGAAACGGTCGAGTTTGGCTAACGCATCCTCGCGGATAGAGACGAGGAAACTGACGCGCAGGTCGAGGCGATTGACCGCGTCCGCAAACTCAACGGCGAACGTCCCCTCGCCATCCTCCTGCGGGTGATACAGGAAATACTCCTCGAACTGATCGAGGATGATTAACAGGTTGCTCTCCACGCGCTCCGTCCAGGCCTGCAAGGTCTGGGCAAGCGTACGCGACGGTACCACTGGCTCAATCGTCTGGACGTTCAACGCCTGTGCAACGGAATCCTGGACACGTTCCGCCAGACCGGCCAGCGGGTCGTCGCGCCAGGAACTGAATCCAACGATGACAAACTTGGGCGTGCCACGCCTGGCCATGTTCTGCCGGGCGAGTTGGCGCAGGTGATGGGAGACGCCCGCGCGCAGGACGGAACTCTTGCCCACGCCGCTCGCGCCGTAGAGCAGCGTCAGGCGCGAGGCCATCAGGTTGGCAATGATGATCTCCCGCTCGACCTCGCGCCCGAAGAAAAACGGGGCGTCTTCTTCGTAGTAGGGCGTCAGCCCTTTGTAGGGTGTGTCAGGGAGTGCCATCTCGCTCATATCTCACCTCCGGCCCCCGCCAGTGCCTGCATCCGCTTGTCCAACGCGGCGATGTAATCCTCCAACCGTTGATTGATGATTTCGACGTTGTGCTTCATCCAGAACTTCCGATCCAGTTGTTTGGGGTCCAGTTGAATCGCCCAGGATTGGTAACTGAGTGGCTGCTCGCCCCAGATGCGGTGCAGGATGACGCGCAGGTTCCAGTCACGCAGACCATAACCCAGGAACAAGTAGCCACTGTTGCGCAGTCTTGCCGCCAGCCTTACTGGCAGTAGGCCTGAGATATCCGTCGTGCGAGTCAAATAGTCAATGTAATGGTCTTCGGTAATCACAAAACTGCTCTGCTCTGCACCGGCCCGGTCCACCGCACCGTGGATTTTCAAAATCACCGATCGCTGATCGAGCGACAAGTCGTAGTACTCGTTCGGTTTTTTTATGAGTCGCGCCTCGCCCTCGGGGGGCCGATGCCAGAACTTGCCGCGCTGCTTCCCCTCGGCCACGTAACACACCAGGTCGAACGGCTCGTGCGCGTCCTCAAAGGCGCCTTCCAACACGTCGTCATAGTTGGTCGTCACGATAAGCTGGTGAGGGGGATAGCCTTTCTCGCGCAAGAGTGCGGGGAGGGTCGCAAGGAACCGGTGCAGAGGGGTAGTTGGATACTTGGCAGCGAAGACGTGGTGCAGTCTCCCGTAGAGGGGACCTGTGCCCCTCATGACAGCGACATATTGGGACACGCGCAAGAGGTCTTTCTTGTCACCCTCTCGATATTTAAAGTGCTTGGCCAGCTCCTTGGCCAGTTCACCGCCACTCGGCAAGTACTTGCCGCGCTCGTAACCGGCCTCCTCCGGGCGGCCGCACAGATTGACGCCCGCGCCGAGGAAGAGTACCGCCTCGCCATCAGCGATCGCTGCGGCCACCGTCGTGTAATGCGCATCCAATGGATCAGACATGTGCAAACCTCCCTTTGAAGGGGACCACTTCGTCGTCAGCGATGAGAGTCTAACCTAGACCGACTCCTCTTGACCGCCGTCGCCTGCCTCAGCCTCTGTGTCTTTCTGGGCTGCCTCGTCGGCCCCAAACCCCAGGTCCCTCAACGCCTGATAGTCGCGCGTCTCAATCTTCTCAATCGCCTCAATCTGCTCCACAAGCGCCTCGACTTGTTTCGTCGCAGCCTCAGGATTCAGGTTTATGTCGTCCCGCAGGGTTTGTGGCGTGGTCAGGTGGAAACGGGCCAGGGCTGTTTTGAGGCTGTGACTCTCCAAAATCATCTTGAAGGTAGCCAGGTTGGTGAGGTTTTTCTGCAAGTCTGCCATAGGGCGTCGGAAGAAGGCCGAGACGAGTTGCAGTATGCCCAATCCACCGGTCACCAACGGCAACTTCCAGTCGAGATCTGGCAAAAAAGGACTCAGGGATGCCCCGACTATGGTCAGCACAAGGAAGGCGACGCCCCCCCAAATGAGAAACTGGTTGGCCCGTTTGATGGTGCGGTAGACATCCTCCGCCCGTTGCTGGGTGAGACACACGTATTCCTGAAGTTTCTCAGCCTGGTAAACTAACACGTTTTGCTTGTCTTGAAAGTAAGACACATAGTCAGAGAAGCGGTCGGCCGCGACAATCTCCAATTCATTGTTGATACTTGGTCTGCCGCCCAGAAAACGGATCAGGTCGTTCAGCCCATGAATGACTTCTACGTGCAGCACCTTCTGCGCAAAGTCCAGCGCGCCCAGGTGGCGCTCCAACGTCTGGCTGGCTGTCAGCGTGTCCGAAACGACCAGGCTGGTAGTATCGTATCGCGAGCACAGGCCCATCAGCAAGGTCTTGATCTTGATGTCCGTGTACACGCCAATCACGGCTACGTATACTCTAGCCGGGTTCTCGGCGGTCTCATCAACCTCTTTCGCAAGAGCATCCAGCGCCTTTTCGCGTCGTTCAGAGAAATCGGCTAACTCTAGAATCCCGGCCAACTTGTTTACCTGAACGCGTGTCCCCATCACGATCACGTCCAGAATGTTCTCCAACTCGGAGGCCGGATACTTGCGCCGGCCTGGGCGGGAACCATCACCCTCGGAGCGTGGCCTGAAATCAAATACCGAGTCCGAGTGGACGTGGTAAATCTGGACACTGCCCTTCTTGAAGAACTGGCCCTTTGCACTGAACGGAGTGGGCCTCTTGCCCCCGGCTGGGTCCAGATATTTTTCCAGGCCCTCAATGTAACCAGCACCCCAGGTGCCCCCTTCACAGTGAGCGCCATAGCGACAACGCTCCCGATCGTAGGAAGGACCGGGTTCGTGCCAGTCACGAATGTTGATCACGTGCAGAGTCGCGTGGCCGTCCTCTTCCTGACGCCTGCGGTCAATTACGGCCTTGAGGAACTGTCCCAGAGGCCCCTTGTCCGGATACCCGCGGCCAAGTTGTAACTGGCCGCCACCTCGCTTCACTTTCAGATCAGGGCCAACCCTCCCGATCAGCATCTTTTTGACTTCATTATCAGAAAGGCGGAGTTTACACTCTCTGTTGAGGAAAAAATCGTTCTGCAGGCACTGCGTGATGAGAATGTAGCGTGTGCCCTCATTTACCTCAGCCGGTTGATCCTGGTTTTCACTAGTAGACATCATTCCCTCCTGACTCGGTCAGTCATCTCTTGTGCGCGCAGTATAGCGCTACACCTTCTACGATGGAGCAGCCATGTAACAATCGTCCATCATAACCAGCCTCCGGAACCACTCCTCATATCTATGTTGCGCCGCCTTACCTCTTACCTCTCGATTCCTGCACGCGTAAAGGTCTTTCCAATACTGATCAGGGGACAGATACACGTGTCCTCCCGTTCTCTTTCCCGTCCGCTTTTCGACTACGGGAAGTTCGATCCTGTTTTCGTAATCGTGAGCCAGAACCCGTTGGTACAGGTGGCCCAGGAGCCGAGGTACTTCATCGAAGTCGTTCAAGGCGATGGGCTTGACGCCTAGCCCCGTGAAAAAGCCCTTCCCTTTGGATTGCACTTCCTCCCGCTTCACAAGGGCATAGTGGTAGAGACGCTCGCCAGGCGTACGCTTCTCCCGCTCCTCGTTCAGACGTCTCAGCAATCCGTTGACCCACGGGTCGCGGAAGGAGAAGCCGATGAACAGCGCGGTATAGTGACGCAGGACATGGATCTGGGGGCCCATAGTAGGGCAAAAGGCGTCGCGCGGCCGCCAGGCTCCCTCGTAGTCCTTCGCCGTGACAACCGGGGCCACAAAGGGCCTGATGTCCCTGGGTGGCTTCTTTCTTTCCGGATAGGCGACATAGCCGTGGATGTGGAAAACGGGGGTCTGGTCCAACCTTCCCACGCTGGAGCCAACCGCTGCCACTGGTTTAAGAATGGGCTGTTGGAACATTGTGGACGAGGCCGCCTCGAGAAAAGGATCGTAGTTGCTGGTGATGACCGCGCGCACGCGGGGATTGGGGGAGACGCGATAGGTGAGCGACTTCGCGCCTTCGACGACGCCGGCAAACTGGGCACAAAACGCGCTCACAGCGTTCAACGTTGGGGCGCTACGTAAGAATCTTCCCGAAAGTTGCTTCCACTTTTTGGGGAAATTCTCTTCCCGCTGGACGGATTTCACGACCAGTCTTTCGAAGGCCTCGCACCCGATGCGTTCAGCGACCCACTCGGCCATCTGCCAGGGCTCATCGGCCCACTCCCGCCCCACCCTCTGATCAAACTCTGCCAGGGCTGTTGAATCTGGACCCTCGTGCTCTGTTAGAATTCGTCGCACGAAATCGTTCCAGCCGCGCAAACCATACCCGGCATCCTCTGCCCACGAGACTCCCGCCCCCGTGTAAAGCGCGATGGGATGGTCCACGCAATGTTGCTCAAGGGCAAGATAGTTCGGATCACGGAAGCAGGCATGATCTGAGTCAGCGACCGGCACGCGACACCCCCTTGGATGGGACAGTGAGACGGGTCGAGATATGAACATTATACCACAAAAGCGCGGTCGGACGCAACCGATTCGAGGAACTCAGCAGGCAAACCGTCACCCGGCGAGTGTCAAACACGTCGAGGACAGCGCGGATGGCTCGCATCGTGCGGGCCGGGGGAATCCAGCACAGTCAACTTGTCATTGCGAGCGCAGCGAAGCACCGCCACGAGTACTCGCGGTGGCAATCTCCACCTGGGCCATTGGGGATTGCTTCGTCGCTGGCGCTCCTCGCAATGACGCCGCCCGCCCATCTTCTGGAATAGCCTCAGCCAGCGGGTCGCCGATTACCAGCCGATTCCTCGCCCTCCGATAGAGTAACCACACCGGCACTACCATCCACGGTGATGACTTGACCACTGCGAATGCGTTTGGTCGCTGCGCCCGTGCCCAACACGGCCGGGATGCCATACTCCCGCGCCACAATCGAGCCGTGGCTGAGCGGTCCACCGATGTCGGTGACGATGGCCGCCGCGCGGGCAAACAACGGCGTCCAGGCCGGTGTGGTGATCGCGGCCACGAGCACGTCGCCTGCCCTCATCTGAGCGAAGTCCTCCGGGCCACTCAGGACACGGGCCGGTCCGGTCACGCAGCCCGGGCTGGCGGCAACGCCCTTGAGCGTATCCCCTTTGCGCCCACCTTTCCGCGCCTTGAGTTCCCCGATGTCTATCCCCAGGAATTTCATCTGAGGGAGCATCATCGGCGGCGTGGCACGCCTGGCAGCGCGCCAGGCTGCTTTGCGCTGCGGGATGGTCGCGCTCAGGCAATCCAAAGTCTCGCCACGATCTAGCCTGGCCGCGGCTTGCTCAACTTCGTTCTTGTTCAGCCAGAAGATGTCATCAGGCTCTTCGATCATCCCGCCCTCGACGAAGCGGCGGCCCAATTCCCGGAGCATTTGTCGCAGCAAAGGATAGCTCAGACCAATGTCAGCCAGCCCATCTTCGCGCAGGGGGGCGTAGCGTTGCGCCGGCGCGATGAGTTTGCGAAAGATCTTGAGGCGCAGCCCCTTCAGTCTTTCCAGCGTGGCTTGCGCCGCCTGCTCGCGCCGTTCAGCGGCGGCCTGCTGGCGTATGTGCGGGTTGACCCCCTGACCGCTGATGAACAACTTGAGCGTATCCAAGAGCGGCGCTGGATCATCGGCGGGCACCGGGGTGGCGAAGTCGAGATTGTAGATGGTGTGGCCGTAGTGTTGCAGATATGCCTGGAAGCGGCTCTGCCACTCGCGCCAATCGTCCGCGTCCACGCCTGGCGGGGTTTCGCCGTTCCCGAGCTTGTACTGAACGAAGTGAACGTATTGGGCGGCGAGTTGCGCGGTTGGCGTGCCGGTCAGATAAGCGGCCAGTTCTGCGTGCGCGCGGACCCACTCGGCCAGGTCATACAATCTTTTCTCGGCCTGGATGGGGATGCTGTTGAATCCCAGCAGATAGGTGGGCGCTGCCGGATCGTCGCGCCGCTTGATCAGTTTGCCGTATGTTATCGTGAACAGGGCTTCGCTGATCCAGGCGGCTGGAAGGACGCCGGACACAAGCGCCAAGTAGCCGTCAATCGCTGCTTCCGCAAGCTCGCGCACCGTACTCAGGAGTTCAGTGGACGGTAGATCGCGCCAGCGTGCGGCCTGCCAGCGCTCCACAGTAGCCACATAGTGCGGGCGGCCCACCTCGGTCCACCGCTCTACCGCACCTGTGAACATATACTTGAGCATCCCAACGCTGCCCAAAAGTATTCGCGTAAGTTGTCCCAGCGTCAGCGAACCATTATAGTAGGCGTATTTGTTGACGGCGATAATGATCTCCTCCGGCATGCAGCCTGGCCTGCCGAAAAAATCGGTCAGCAGCCGGTCAAAACTGGTGTTGATAGCGGCCCGGCCTAACGTGCCGAACAGAGGGGTCAGCGGATCGGCCATCAATTCGACAATGTTGTTGCGCATGGCGACGTAGCTGCCCTTCGGCAGTGTCCACTCGGTCGGAACGGGCGGTTCAGGCTCTGGCAAGGCGGTGATCGGTCGGGCCTGGAGCAGGTATAGTTTTCCCTCGGCGATGGCCCACTCGACATCCATAGGCGTGTTGTAGAACGTCTCAACTTGCACGCCCATCCGCACAAGTTCGGCGGCTTGTTCGTCAGAGAGCACGGGGGCGTTCCGCTTTGTCTCTGGGACGGGCTGCTCTTTGGTGCCGCTCTCCAGAAGCACCGTCATCACTTGCTTGTCAGCCGTTTCGCGCGTGAGCACGTGGCCGATCGCCTTATCCACTATCAGCGTGTCCGGCGTCACCAGTCCACCCACGATGGCCTCGCCCAGGCCCCAGGCCGCGCTGATCATAGCCTGATCGCGCTGGCCGGTGACCGGGTTGGCAGTGAACAACACTCCAGCACTCTCCGCGCGCACCAGCCGCTGGACGACGACGGCGACCTCGTGCGCTGCGCTCAACCCTTTGACCTGACTATAGGCCCGTACACGCTCACTTTGCCGTGAGTGGTACACCGTGTGGATGGCCTGGCGGATCTCCTCGTCGGTGTGTACGTTCAGCACCGTCTCGAACTCGCCAGCAAACGAAGCCTGCGCCGAATCTTCACTCATCGCAGACGAGCGCACGGCGAACGTTGTCTCGGCGTCTGTTCCGCGTAGATGGTCGAGATGCGCCTGCACCTGTGTCCAGGCTTCGGATGTCAACTTGTCACCAATGAAAGCGGCGGGCAAGATGACAAACCCATCCGGCACCGGGTAGCCGGCCCGGAAAAGCCTGGCCAGCGCGCCGCCTTTGCCTCCAGCAAACGACTGTTGCTCTGCCGTCAATGCGTCAAACGATCGGACCATATCACTCATTGTTCTGCACCCTCCATTCTCCATTCTCCATTCTCCATTCTTCATTCTTCATTCTTCATTCTTCACTTCGGGTAACGGAGAGCAAAGTCAGGTTCAAATCCCAGATCCTGGTCAGAAGACCACGCAAGGCGGCCTGGTCGGCAACCGGGCCGGTCAGTATAGTGATGGGCGAATCATCCTCTGCGCCTTCGTAGATCATCGCCATCCCATCGAACCAGTTGGCCCAACGTTCGCCGATCCAACCCTGAACTCGAATTTGGTACCTGTCTTGCTCCGTCATCGTGAACTGCCCTCGTGTTTGTGTTGTATCGCCAATGTCAACCACAGTATACCACAAGAACGGTATGATCCGCATCATCCCAACGGTATGATTGAGGTATGATTTACGCTGAGAGGAGAGGATGAGAACGTGGATTCCAGGACATCAACGGATCAGTATACTGAATTTTGAAACAAACTCTGGGAATTGAGCCTGATCCGTTACTGTCTTGAAATCCGTGTTCTCAGGCGGCCGAAACGATGACCGTGGCCGATGAGGGCGACCATCTGGCCACAGGATACAAAAAGACCGACACAGGATCAAAGCCTGTGCCGGCCAGCGGTAACGGAAGAAGAACCTCAAGAAGGCAGAATACCCAACGCCCTGGCCCGGACCACCGCCTCCTTCCGGTTGTGGACGCCAATCTTGCCATAAATGTTCCGCGTGTGTGATTTGACAGTCGGCAACGAGATAAAGAGCCGCTGTGCGATCTCAGAGTTGGAGAGCCTATCGGCGAGGAGTTGGAGCACTTGCATTTCGCGGTCGGTTAGAGGCTCTATGAGTGTGGGAGTGTGGGGGGATGGGCGTTCCTCTCCCATATTCCCATACTCCCGTATCCCAAATGCCTGAAGCAGCCGCCGCACGTACTCTGGCGCAATGGTTCGGGCGGCACCGTAACGCAACAATTCGGCCATTGGCTCCCCTTCGTCAATAAACACACGTGCGTACCCTTCTGGTTCGGCCAATTGCAGCGCCCGTTCCAGTGCCCCCAGTGCTTTGCTCGGAACCTGTCCTGAGGGCCCTCCTGAGCTTGCCGAAGGGCTTGCCGAAGGATCACCCAAAGCCCGTAAGGCCAAAGCGCGCAAGGCCGAGATTTCGATCACCGTTCCCATTCGTCCGGCAGCCTCAGCCGGCGGCAGCAATGCATCCAGCAGCGTCAATGCCGCAGATGGTTTGTCTTGAGCCAGGAGCACACGCGCCAGCGTCAGGTCTTCGAACTCGCGCAAGTATTCCGTCTCGCCGAGTTGTCCGTAGTCACGCGCCCAACGGGCAGCCAGATCGCGCTTGTCCTGTGCCAGCCAGATGCGTGCCTGGTATGCACCGATCAAGGTCGCCACGCGCGCGATGTCGAAACCTTGCGTTATCTGAACCGCCCGCTGGATCGCCGCCAGTGCCCCGGCGTCGTCTCCCAGTGCCTGTCTGACCCGCGCCAACAGCGCGTGACCGATACCAAAACTGTCCGTCGTCCCGCTTTGGATCAACAGATCCAGGCCCTCCGATGCGTACCGTTCCGCCGCCGGCAAGTCGTTCTGCTCGTATAGGATTTTGCTCAATTCCAGTCCCGCGAAACCGGCCACCGACGTGCGCGTGCCGTCAACGATCGCCATTTCCAGCGCCTGCTGGCAGGTTTGGAAAGCCTGGCGCAGTTCCCCTTGAACAATCTGCACTTCGGCCAGGTTGCAGACCAAGGGCACCGCGACAAAGCCAAGATTTGCCGCCATCGCTGCCGCAATCGCCTGAGAGAACGCCCGGCCTGCCTCCGGCATACTGCCGGCACGAAAGTGAGCCAGGCCAAGAATGGACGACACGCGCATTTGCATCATCACGTTGTTTTCCGGCCAGTACGTCATGGCTTGATGGGCAAACTCGATGGCTTGCCGCACATCGCCGCGTACCGCTGCATACGACGCACGGTCTACAATAACCGGCCCCAAGATGTTTTCGGCATCTGGGATCGAAGGAGCGTCTTGCAGCGAATCTGAGAGTTCCTGTAGAATGCGTTCGGTCTCTTCTCGCTGCCCGCTCAGATAGAACACTCGTGAGGCAAAGAGCCGTAGCCGGGGTCTGGGGAGGACAACGTCATCGGGCAACACCCTGAGCCATTCCAGAAACGTCGCTACATTGATGCTTGGCCAGGCGGTCGCCTTGAGAATAGCGCGTTCGATCACGTCGGCAGCCAGGTCAAAATCGGGGATCGCCAGCGCGTGGTGGACGGCTTCGGCAAGGAGCGCGTTCTGGTCGTACCACTGTGCCGCTCGAAGGTGTAGCCTGGGCACCTGGCCTGACTCTACTTCTTGCAGGCGGGCGCGCAGCAGTTCGGCAAAGAGGCGGTGATAACGATACCACCGGCGCTCTTCGTCCAGAGGCACCACGAACAGATTGGCGTGCTGCAAGTGTTCGAGGATCTGCTGGCTTGAGGTTAAGGCACTTTTATCTTCTGCCGCCTGGCCTGTAAGCGCATCGCAGAGAGAACCACACATCCGCTCCAAGATGGAAGTTCGGAGCAAAAACCTGTAGATCGGTTCAGGCTGGTGTCTCAGAACCTCGTCCGTCAGGTAGTCGAGAATGAAATGGTGTCGGCCAGAAAAACTGTCAATGAATCGCGATACGCTGTCCGTTCCACCGTCGGCCATTCGAGACTGAAGCGCAAATGCGGCCATCTGCAGGCCCGCAATCCAGCCCTCTGTGTGAGCGTCCAGGGCAGCGACCTCGGAGGTTTTTAGATTCAGCCCCATTGACTGGTTGAGGAATGTCGTTGCTTCCTCAAGAGTAAAACACAAATCGCTCTGGCGGATCTCTGTGACCTGACCACGCCCGCGCAGCCGGGAAAGCGGAAGGGGAGGGTCTTGGCGCGAGACGATGACCAGATGCATCTGTGGCGGCTGTCGTTCCAGCAAGAATCTAACTGCCTCGTGAACGGCAAGTTCCGTGATGGTGTGGTAATCGTCCAGCACAAGTGTAAAAGACAACGACTGCGTCACGATGTCGTTGATCAGTTCTGTAAGCAGCGGTTCAACGGGGGGCAGTTGCGGGGCTTCCAGCAGATGTTGCGCCGCTTGCCCGATCCCGTCGTCAACTCGCCGGAACGCGGCGACAAGGTAACTCAGAAAACGAATGAGGTCATTGTCTCCTTCGTCAAGGGAAATCCAGGCAAACGGCCGGCCGGTGCTGCGCAGCCAAACATTGACCAGCGTGGTCTTGCCATAGCCGGCCGGGGCGGAGACGAGCGTCAGATTGCGCCTGGAAATGAGCCCCGCATTCAACCGCTCGATCAAGCGCGGGCGCAGCACCAGTTCTGGCCGAACCGGGGGGATATGTAGTTTGGTAGTCAGAAGTGGCGTGGCCAAACTGCTCTCCCTAGTAACACTCTATCGTCCTTACCCTGGCCCGGCATTCTCTACACCTCTTTCATATCTGCCCTGCCACCACCGCTATCTCCCCCTCCGACAACCCATACAACTCGTACACCAGCGCGTTTATCTGCACCTCCCCTGAACCACTGACCCCACTGAAACTCTGAGATCACTGAGATTCCTTTCAGTGTCCTCATCTTCCTCAGTGGTTCAGTGGTTCAACCACCGCTATCTCCTCCGCCTGCATCTTGCTGAATTCTAGCACAATCGCAGCATAAAGGGAAGGGAATTGGGGGCTTGATCAGCACTTGACCGTTTCGCACAAGTGTGGTAAAATGTCACTTGTGAGGCGAAGTAGGTTATGGCTGTAATATCAAAGACTGCCCAGACTTGCGGAGTCTGGGCGGTCTTTTTGTTCTGCCAGCGATGCTTCGCCCAAAAGCACACAAATCAAGGAGTGAAGTAAAGTGACTGAAAGAGAAACTGGAACTGTCAAATGGTTCAATGACGCTAAAGGATATGGATTCATCTCTCGTGAGGCCGGAGAGGACGTGTTTGTCCATCACTCAGCCATCGAGGGAGAGGGATTCCGCTCACTGCAGGAAGACCAGCGGGTCGAGTTCGCCGTCGAGCAAGGACCCAAGGGCTTGCAGGCCGTCAATGTGAGGGCTCTGTAGCCCGGTATAAGCGGCCACATGCCGCGTTTGGAGGAGAAAACAATGGCAAAAAAATTATACGTGGGCAATCTAAGCTACGAGACCACCGAAGCTAAACTGTCTGAACTCTTCGGAGCAGTCGGGGAGGTTACTTCTGTGAGCCTCATCACAGATCGTATGTCGGGTCGGTCCAGGGGCTTTGCATTCGTCGAGATGGCAGATCAGACCGCAGCTCAAGAGGCCATCAACCAGCTCAATGGCCGGGATGTGGACGGGCGGTCGCTGAAGGTAAATGAGGCACGCCCGAAGCGGGACGACCGAGGCGGCGGCGGCGGCGGCGACCGAGGCGGCGGCGGCGGCGGCCGCTGGTAGGGGTCAACCCGCCCTGACTGAGACATACAACCGCACGGCTTCTCCGCAGGCCGTGCGGTTTTTCTGTTGCTGATAGCCCGGTCAGCCAGCGCATTGTTAGACCCCCTCCGATGCTGAACCAAATCAGTGCGACACACCCTCACCGGCCCGACACGGCATCCAATAGAGTTTGAAGGAACGCTTCAGGCTCGACAACGCTCAGAAGGACCGAGTAACCTGCGGTTGTAGGTATATATACAACCCTTGTCGTATCGGTGACGAAAAGAAGTGCCTTGTCCCCATTGCGCAGTTTGAACCACCCAGCCCGGTAGCCGGGCAATCCTATTCCGTTGGTTCGAAATCGAGGTTGGTACTCGTGGGACTCTGCCAGATTGAGACATCTCGCTTGGCCGACCATCAATGACTCGGCCGGAATCGTCCTCCCGTACAGATCACCGATGATGCTGAGTCCGCCTGAGGATACCTCGAAGCGCACATGTCGAGATGAGTAAGCGATGTAACCAAAGAGAAATAGCAAGCCGACCAGCAGGAGAGCGATTCCGCCCAACGTCCAGAGAGCCTTTCCTGAAGGCGGCACCATCCAGAAGACATCATTCATGA
>JAUWNP010000111.1 GCA_030612585.1 Anaerolineae bacterium | reverse complement strand
AGCCTGCCAGCACCTAAAACCGCTGGTTGAGGCCAATTTCCGGCTTTTTTCTCAACTCGGAAGCCTTTTTCATTGCTTTTGGAATTCCCGGCTGTACGCTACTGCCCACCAGCGACGGACGGTTTACCGGAAACTAAAGTTTGAAGGGGATATTGAAATTGGCGGACTTGCATTTTGGGTTCATGCAAAGTATACTATAGTTGGGACAGGAGATGAATGTGACGATAGGGGACAGGTGATGCAAACACAGGTTGAAGAATTCCTTCGCTTACTGGCAGTGGAGAAAGGTTACTCGAAACACACCATCGCAGCCTACCGCAATGACCTCACCCAGTTCCTGGCCTATCTGGCAGGCGAGATCGTTTCTTCCTGGCAAGCAGTGGGCCGGACGCATATCCTGAATTACATTCTGTACCTGAAGGAACGTGAATACGCTTCTTCGACAGTGGCCCGCAAGGTTGCGTCCGTCAAGTCGTTCTTCCATTCCCTGGTTGCCGATGGAGTGCTCCGGGATGACCCCACCGCTGCGGTGGATTCACCCCGGGTAGACAAACGCCTCCCGCGTCCTCTGAGCCTGGAAAAGATGGCGCGGCTGCTGGCGGAGCCGGCTAAGTCCGACACGCCCAGAGCGCTGCGGGATTGTGCCCTGCTCGAGTTGATGTACGCCACCGGGATGCGGGCCAGTGAGGTGACCGGACTTGAGATGGACGCAGTTGACCTGGAGGTCGGCACGGTGCGCTGCCTGGGCAAGGGGAACAAAGAGCGCCTCCTGCCGCTGTACGAGCGTGCGCGGGAAGCGCTCGGCGCTTACCTTGAGAACGGACGCGCCAGGTTGCTGCGGGGGCGAGAGACAACAGTGTTGTTTGTCAATCACCGGGGGCGGCCTTTGACCCGGCAGGGGCTCTGGCTGATTGTCAGAACATACGCTGCAGCCGCTGGTGTCGAACGTGAGGTTACACCTCACACATTTCGTCACTCCTTCGCCACCCACATGCTCGACGGTGGGGCAGGACTGCGCGAACTCCAACAACTGATGGGCCACGCCAGTATCGCCAGCACGCAGGTTTACACCGAGATTTCCACCCGGCGCAAGCGAGAGGCTTATGACAAGGCTCACCCGCGAGCGTAACTACCTTGACATGTCACATTGCACAAAGGTCAATCTGACATTGTCAAATACCAGGCCGTTCTCGTAAGGAGGCACACATGGGTTATGTTGAGGAACTACTGGCACGCAACGAGCGTATCGTGCGAGTCGCCCGCGACCACTGGGTCACGTTGCTGCCTGTAATTCTGGTTGACGTTGCGGTCAGTATCGTCATCATTGGGCTCTCAGTCGTGGGGGACATCCTCTCGCTGCCCTGGGCGTGGTTCGGCCTCATGTTGCTGGCTGTGCCCATCATCGGCCACCTCGCGCTTCGCGTCTGGGCGTGGTGGAACAAGCAGTACATCGTCACCAACCGGCGTATCATCCAGGTCACGGGGACGTTCGGCAAGCGAGTGTCGGATACTTCGCTGGAGAAAATCAACGATATTGTGATGGAGCAGTCGGCGCTGGGGCGCTTGCTCAAGTTCGGTGACATTGAGATCATCAGCGGCTCCGAGAGCGGCATTGACGTCTTCCGGCGCATTGCTGATCCCATTGAGTTTAAGAAGGAACTCCTCAATCAGAAGGAGACACTTGGCAGCCTGGGTGTTTTTGACGAACGGGTGGGGCGCGTACTGAGCGCTGAAACGCCAGACGCCAGCGATGTCCCTGAACTGATTGCCGGACTGGATGAATTGCGCCAGAAGGGCGTGATTACCGACGTGGAGTTCGAAGAGAAGAAACAGCGATTGCTGGCCAAGATTTAGGGCCAGGAAAGGGAAGAAAGAGATGAGAGGAGATATTTATGCCTGAATTTTTTTCACGGTCGCACTTCGATGATGCTGCTGCGACGATACGAGAGCGGACCCAACTCGAACCGAAGGTTGGCCTGATTCTGGGCTCGGGTCTTAATCCACTGGCTGATACTGTCGAGGATGGTACGGCAATCCCCTACAGCGAAATCCCGCACTTCCCCACCGTGAGTGTGGAAGGACACGTTGGCCGGCTCATCGTCGGGCGACTGGGAGGGCAGGCTGTGGCGGTGATGCAGGGACGTGCTCACTACTACGAGGGTTGTTCGATGGCTGAGGCCACCTTCCCCGTGCGGGTGATGCAGGTTCTGGGGGTTGAGGTTCTGATCATCACCAATGCAGCCGGCGGCCTCAACCCGGAGTTTCACACGGGAGACGTGATGCTTATCACCGATCACATCAACCTGGTCGGGATGGGTGGGCTGAATCCGCTGCGTGGCCCCAATCTCGACGAGTTCGGGCCGCGCTTCCCCGACATGTCAGAGGTGTACGATACCCGGTTACGGGCGCTTGCCAGGCAGGCAGCAACTGGGGCGAATGTGCCTTTGCGGGAAGGGGTGTACGTCTGCCTGGTCGGTCCTAGTTTCGAGAGCCCGGCCGATCTACGGTTCCTGCGCCTGATTGGAGCGGATGCTGTGGGCATGTCCACCGTTCCCGAGGCCATCGTCGCCCGGCACGGCGGCACGCGGGTGTTGGGCCTTTCCGGCATCAGCAACGTTTTGCCGGGCGAGGGTATGTCGCCAGCGGAGACGAGCCACGAAGAGGTGCTGGAGGCGGGGCGGATGCTAGTGCCACGACTGGAAGCCATCATTTGCGGGGTGCTAAAAGCGCTATGATGATTCTTCTCCAATGGCTGGTAGAGAACGTCTGGGTTCTCTACGCTGCATGTGCCATCGGCGTCATTGTCCATGTGGTGCGTGCGCTTGTCGCTCGGCGGGAGCGAAACCTGGCCCTGTTCATACTCGAACGGGATACTGCCACAGCAAGAATCGTACAGGCCTGGTCTATGGTACTGATCTTCGTCGTCATTGGAGTGGTCATCTTCGTCAGCATTACTATTATTCTGCCCGGCTTGTCCATCTATGAGGCAGGAACCCTGCTCCCAACACCTACACTGTCAGCCGGCGTGGAGTTTCCTACCTCCGGCGTCACGTCTACTCCCAGTCCCATGCCGGAACTCGTGGTACCGACTCTCACCCCGCTGACCACGACCGGGACGGTGCCCACGCCTCCTCCGCCGGAGGTGGTCGAGACGCCCACTCCAGAACCGGCTGAGATGCCCACTCCGGAGCCGGCTGAGGTACCGGAAATCGCCATCTCGGGTGAGTTATACGTCCGTTTCGGCGATTTTTCGGCACTGGTCGGTTATAGCCTGCCGGCCGCCGCGGTCACCACGGCAGAGCCTCTGCCGCTCACCCTCTACTGGCGGGCACTGGATGGGACCAGCCCGGTGGACTACATGGTATTCACTCATCTCCTGGCAGGGGACGGCCACCTCGTCGCGCAGCACGATGGTGGACCGGCAGGCGGTACCCGTCCCACGACCGGATGGACCCCCGGTGAGACCATTGTAGACTCTCATCTGTTGGCCTTCTACGACACCGCCTACACCGGGCCGGCGAGGATCGTGGTTGGCCTGTACGAACCGGCTGCCGGGCGAGTCCTGGCCGGGACGGGTGATGACCACGTTGTCCTGCCCGTCGCAATCAGCGTCATCCCTCAATAAATGGCTAAGCAATTGAAACGACTGGCTACACTGGCCCTCGTGGTCACCATATTGATATCGCTTGTGCCGCTCAAGATGGGCCGTGCGCAGGAGGAAGACGAGGTCGCGCGGCTGATGGAACGTATGTCCAGCGCGGCCAAGGTGGGGCAGCTCTTCCTGGTCACTTTCCCTGGGGCCGAGGTTGCCGAGGATGGTGTCATCGCAGAACTGACCCGCGATTATCACATCGGCGGGGTAGTGCTTCTGCCCGATAACGGCAACATCGTCAACGAGGGTGACACGCCCGCGCAGGTGGCCGCGCTGGTCGGTCAACTCCAGCAGGCCGCCTGGGATGCTACGCAGCCGGTGACCGAGACGCTCGTCGAGGAAGGAGCATCTCCCGGTCCTTTCGTCCCTCTCTTTGTCGCCGTGAATCACGAGGGCAACGGCATGCCGTTCACCGGCATCGTCAGCGGGACGACACCTCTGCCCTCTGAGATGGCGTTGGGGGCCACCTGGAATCTGAGCCATACTGAGCGCATAGGCCAGATTGTGGGGCAGGAACTGCGCGGTCTGGGCATCAACATGCTGCTGGGGCCCTCGCTGGACGTGCTCGAAAACCCACGCCCTGAAAGTGCCGGTGACCTGGGTGTGAGAGCCTTCGGGGGTGAGCCGTTCTGGGTGGGGCAGATGGGGCGGGCGTATGTCCGTGGCGTCCACGAGGGGGCCGAGGGACAGGTCGCGGTCGTAGCGAAGCACTTCCCTGGCCTGGGAGCCTCCGACCGTTCACTTGATGAAGAGGTTTCCACGGTACAACGCACGCTGGAGAAACTACGGCAGATTGACTTGTCTCCCTTTTTCGCCGTGACCCAGGCTGAGGATCCGTTGGCGCGCACGGACGGGTTGATGGTGTCTCACATCCGCTTCCGGGGGCTGGAGGGTGGTCGTTTTGTTACCACCCGCCCGGTCAGCGTGGATAGCCAGGTGCTCCAGCGGCTGCTGGGGTTACCGGAACTGGCTGCCTGGCGTGAGGCGGGCGGTGTGACGGTCTCTGATGGATTGGGCCTGCGCGCGTTGAGGCGCTTCTACGATCCCGGCGAGCAGACTTTCAACAGCCGCCGCATCGTACAGGAGGCGTTCTTCGCTGGCAACGACCTCCTGCTCCTTTCCCAGTTTGCGCTCACTGATGATTGGGAAGACCGGATAACCAACGTCAAGTCCACGATCGCCTTCTTCCGCGAGAAATATGACAGTGATCCCTCGTTCCAGATGTCGGTGGATGCGGCTGTAGCGCGCATATTGCGGCTGAAACTGAGACTCTACGGCGGCACGTTTGACCTCGCTGCCATCCAGCCGGACGTGGAGACAGCCAGCGAACAGGTAGGGCTGCAACTGGAGACGGCATCGGCCATTGGCCGTGACGCTATTACGCTGCTTTCTCCTCCGTCACCTGACCTGGTCCCCTCTCCACCGACTCCCGAGGACAACATCGTCATCTTCACCGACGGTCGGGATGGGCAACCCTGCGCTGTGTGTGCTCCTGTGTCCTATATTGATCCTCTCGCGCTGCGAGATACAATCGTGCGGCTCTATGGCCCTGATGCGACGGGGCAGATCACTCCGTGGCGGGTGACCAGTTTCACCTTCGACCAACTGGAAGAATACATGAGCGCGCTGGCGCTGTCCCCCACAGCCGGGGAAGCCATCACACCGACTCAACCTTACCCCGTCGAAGAGGCACTGGGAGGGGCCGACTGGATCATCTTCGCTATGCTCAACCCGACCGGCGATCCGCCCCAGTCAGGAGCCGTGCGGCGCTTCCTGGCCGAGCGGGCCGATGCGTTGCGCGATCCACACCTGGTCGTGCTGGCTTACGATGCCCCCTACTACCTGGATGCAACTGAGATCAACAAACTGAGCGCTTACTACGTGGCTTACGGCCGGATGGGGCCTTTCATCGAGGGTTCCGTGCGGGCGTTGTTCGGCGAGTTTGCACCAAGGGGGACCGCGCCTGTCAGTGTGGCTGGCATCAACTATGACTTATCAACCCGGACATCTCCAGATCCTGAGCAGACCATCACGCTCTACTACGACATTGGCGGGCCGCCTGAGGAGGGTCAGCCAACGCCGGAGCCGCCTGAGGAGGGGCAGCCGACGCTGGAGCCTCCCAGGCTTGATGTTGGCGACGAATTGAGGTTGCGCACCGGTGTGATCGTGGATCACAATGGCCATCCGGTGCCCGATGGCACTCCTGTCCGGTTCATCTTCACCTATCCACAGGAAGGGTTGGAACACTTCATTGTGGAAACGACCCAGGGCGGCGTGGCCGAAACGGCGGTTACGCTGGAGCGGACGGGGCAACTCGAGATATCCGTCCAGGCAGACCCTGTTCCGCGCACAATCTGCCTGCAAATCACGATCCCGGAGGGGGAGCCAGCCATCATCTGGACGCCCACGCCCACGTCCACGCCCAGGCCTACGTCTACACCGAGACCAACTCCTACACCGGAGCCAGAACCGGAGGTCGAAGAAACACCCACAGCCACGCCTGGGCCGGGGAATGAGGAGGAAGAGATACCCCCCGCGATCGAGAGCGTCGGATTTCTGGACCTGACCCTGGCACTGCTCGGTGTCCTCATCGTCGGCGGTACGGGGTACTACGTTGTGCGTTTTGACAACGGTCCAGCCAGCCGGGCTTTGCGCGTGGCGTTGTGGTGTATGATAGGCGGACTGGCGCTGTATCTGGCCTACGCTCTGCGCGTGCCAGGGGCTGTCTGGTTGCGAGAGCAGGCTGGCGTGTGGGCCGCAGGATGGATGGGGCTGCTGGGCGGGGTGGTGCCGCTGGTTATCGCGCGGATTGCCGGCCGGTGGAGACGGTCTGGATAGTCCGCAAGTTTGCAGGTTTCAGGTGTGCAAGTTTGCAAGTTTGCAGGTTGGCAGATTAGCAGGTGTGATGTCCTTGAGGCAGGGATTTTGAGCGGCTAATTGAAGAAGGTCACCAATACGGCGAGGATGAGCATCACGGCGGCAAACGATAGCAAGCCCCGGTTTTCGATCACTGCCCGGCGCCACTCCCCTTGCGCGGGAACCAGGGGAAGCAAGGAGGAGGGGATGGAACTGGCGTGTAGCAGTTCCCGAAACGCTGCCACGTTTGGTGGACGTGGACTGGGATGCATGGCGATGGCTGTCATAATGGCACGCTCTGTGGTGGGAGGGATGCGTGGATTGATCGCCCGCGGGAACAGGAGCGCGTTGGGGTTGAGGAACCGCTGCTTGGCATCTGCTGGGGGCTGATTGGTCAACAGATGGTAGAGCGTAGCGCCAAACGAGTAAACGTCGGAACGGACATCGGTGTGGCCGGTATCTCCACCATACTGCTCCAACGGGGTATAGGCTACGGTGCCCCGACCTTGCAGAATGGTGACGGTGTGGGAGTCGTCCGCCGCCAGCAGTTTGACCAGCCCAAAGTCCACCAATTTAATCAGCCCACCGGGCGTCAACTTGATGTTGGCCGGCTTGATGTCGCGGTGGAGCACGGGAGGGTCCTGGCTGTGGAGATACTCCAACGCATCACACAACTGATCGGCCCAGCGAAGCACCTGTCGCTCGTCGAGGAATTTTCCCTGGCGACGATTCTCCTCCATCAGGTGGCGCAGGTCCGGCCCCCCGACGAAGTCCATCACCAGGTACTCACGCCCATTCTCGCTGAAGGTGTCGGAGACCTTGGGCAGGTTGGGGTGGTCCAGCCGCGCCAGGGTGGAGGCCTCGCGGCGGAACTGCTCCTGGGATTGGAGCAGTGCCTCTGGCGTGGCGTCTGGGTCTGGGCGGACCTCTTTGACCGCACAGATGCGACCTTCCAGGCGCAGGTCCTCGGCGCGGTATACTGCCCCCATACCCCCTTGGCCGACAGGCGCAATGATTTTGTACCGTCCACGCAGGACGGTCTCGGATGCAAGCAGGCGGGCCATGTTTTCTCTTCTTCTCTCTGTTGCGGCTGTGTTTCATCATAAGCGAGAAGGGCGATTCTGTCAAGTACAGCAATTCCCGGTTGATCAGACCTGACAGGTTTTTACCCAAATTCGTGGAAACCTGTCAGGTCTTGAAGTGAGGAGGTTGTGATGATGCGACGGGACATGCCAATGCTCATTGTCTACGAGGGAGAATTGGAAGGGCAGCGCTGGGTCATCGAGCAGGGTCAGGTGATTATCGGGCGGGGGTCGGAATGTGACATCGTACTCCCGGAGCGGCAGGTATCGCGCCACCACGTCCAGATCGAGCGGGACGCCAGTGGCTATCTGCTGCGCGATCTGGGGAGCAAAAACGGCACTTGCGTCAATGGCCAGGAGGTGCACGATGAGCCGTACCGTCTGCGGGATGGGGACGAGATACAGGTCGCGCTGTGCGTCAAGATGGGCTTTGTGGGCGCTGACGCGACGTTGCCGTTGGAGTTGACCGGTCCACGCCGTGGACTCCACGTTGACCGGGCTGCCAAGAGGGTCTTCGTCGGGGGGCACGAGTTGACCCCGCCTCTCTCGGTGTCTCAGTACCGGCTGCTGGAGTTACTGCTCGACCACGAAGGTGAGGTTGTTGCGCGGGAAACAATCGTGGCTGCCGTGTGGTCCGAAGATGAAGAGGTGGGCATCTCCGAACAGGCGATTGATGCGCTGGTGCGCCGCCTGCGCGACCGTATCTCAGCCGCAGACCCGGATCACCACTACATTGTTACTGTGCGTGGGCACGGGTTCCGGTTGGAGAACCGGTGAGTGTCAATGACCAATGAACAATGATCAATGACAGAATTGCCTCTAGTCCGTGTGTTCGACCAGTGTGCTGATTTCCTGGCGCAACCGTTCAATTTCCTGAACTATCTCAGACTCATCGGGCCGCCGCCGGTGCTGCATCTTTTTGAAGGCCAGTTCTGTACAGTATTCGTGTAGTCGTCGTGCCCGCCGCCACTCACTTATCCCTCCGGTCCATAGCGCCCGCCACTCTGCCCGGCCGCGCCTCCCTGGGGCGGTCAGCGTGCGGTAGAGCGCGTCTGGCACCTCGCCCACCAACTCGGTTATCAGACACCGGCGCTGCCGCGCCAGCGACCAGCCTGTGACGATCGCGACCAGGATCACCCCCGCCCCTGTTGCGAGCACTGTCACGATGTTCAACCCCAGCAGATTTCGCGCCAGCAGGCTATGCAGCGCGTGAGTCACCACCGCCAGCACGAATCCCCCCACAGCTAGCACCCAGCGCTGCCTCCGCTTCTGTGCCAGGCGAGCGAATCCCAGCCCCGCGCCAAAGACCGCCGTATATAAGGCGTGGTTCATACCGTAGGCCAGCCCCTCAGCGAAGACGGACACACTGAGTCCGTCGAAGCCCCACAGCGCGAAACTGCCGGCGTAACTGATGATATTCCCCGTCATCGCAAAGCCGAAGCCCACCATCGCCCCGTAGATGATGCCATCCAGGACGTTGTCGAACTCGCGCCGGTAGCGCCAGGAGATAAAAAGCACCGCCGCGCCCTTTAAGACCTCTTGCAACAGCGGCGCGATCAGGCCCAGCCGCACTGCTTCCAACGCATGGGCACCGATCAGGTCCGGCGGCAGCCGAAAGAACAGTTCCGCCGCCAGGGCCAGCGCCAGCGACGGGATGGCCCCCCACAGAAACGTTGCCGCCAGCAGCCGCTTCGGCTCCTTCTCGTACCGGTCCACCCAGTAGAGCGTGCCGACGTAGACCAGCGCCGGCACCACACTCGCCAGCAACACAATCAGCAACCCCGTTCCCACCTGGTGCGCCGGGAGGACGGTACCGATCCAGACCAGGTCGGGTGCGTCCCACGTGACCTCGGAGGTCTCCGTTTCCGCAGGCTCCAGCGCCAGGTCGCTCCCCCCGTCGCCTGCGCCCTCCACCAGCAGGCTTGCCACGGGGCCGGGCCCCAGTTCCAGCGTCGCATGGCCCGACTCGGCGAACGGCACAGCGGCGAAGCGCAGCCGAGTCACCTGCGTTG
This sequence comes from Anaerolineae bacterium, assembly GCA_030612585.1. The sequence goes on along the minus strand of JAUWNP010000111.1, from coordinate 4,778 downwards.
TCGCAGCGTCAGGCCAGGTGGCGACCACGTCCCAGCGGCTGTTGGGGAGAACGTTGATGGAGGCCACGACTCCCGTCCCTGTCAGTGGGTCGCTATGCAGGATGGCCAGGTGGCCCAATTCCTCCACCGGGGACAACTCGCCGCCGCGCTCGGCCGCCAACTGTACCTGGGCCTCTTCGGCATCTTGGGCAGTCGCTCCGACGACCTCCACTCGCAGCCGGTTAGCGTACCAGGTATCCGTGTCCAGGGGTTGGGCCATCCCCCAGGCATAGGGCTGTTCCCACTGCGCGCCCTTGTCGGCCGGGCCCAGCGGGCCGCCGAAGTCGCTCTGGACGGCCGCCTCACCCCAGCGGCCACGGTAGGGCAGCCACTCCGCTCCCGGCCACGTTTCGGGGTCCATCGTCAGGTCGGCCCGGTCGGGGATCAGGATCACGTCGGGGATCAGACGGTCGCAGGTGCCCGTGCGGTCCAGAATCTCGATACGTGTCTTGCCGATGTCCTTTCCATTGGGGTAGATCTCGTCGCCGGCGAAGTAGTTGGCGTGCGAGCCCAGGGCGACGTAGGCTACCGGGTGCGTGCCGTCTTCGACCGGCTCAACTGGCGCACTGGCCCAGGGCCGGCGGGTGCCGCCGTGGTGCTGGCTGAGCACCACCCATTCCGGCTCACCCTCAGCGGTGAGCATCACCTGGACCATTTCCCAGTCGCCCTCGTGTTTGTTGAACCAGTCGTTGTAGAAATAGAGGGCCCAGTACTGGATCGTGATGTGACCTGTGTCCTTTTCCCGCACCACGTGGGCGTAGACCACAGCGGGCGGCCCACCGGCCTCGAGGCTCAGCACTGCCTCATAGTATGCCTGGTGGGCGGAGTAATTGGTGTAGGCTGAACCGCCGTCGTCGCCGTACCAGACGTCGAGAAAGTGGCTCTCGTCGCTTTCGAGGTTGAACAGATCGAAGACGTCCAGGCTGAGCAGAACGTTGACGTCGAACCACAGCCTGCGGCCCTGGCGCAACCGGGCCTGCTCCACGATCACGTCCACCGGCTGGGGGCGGAAGATCTCGGCCGGGTGGAAGTAGAGCACCGGTGCGTAGCGCCGGGCCAACTCCTCGTCGCTTGCGGGAGGAGGGGGATCGTCGGCCAGGACCGGAACGGCCCAGGCCAGAAGCACCAGCGCCAGCGCGATGGACACAGAAACCGGGTTTTTGGTGCTCCACAAGCGAAGTAGTATTGCTCGCAGGTGCTTTCCCGCTGTCAGCGAGGTCTTCCTGTGTGAAAAACCCGGTTTCTTGGCCCCTATGTGTGTGAGCACTGTTGTGCCTCCTCGTTTCACCTCTGGGCGTGAATTGTACGCCAGTTGTCAATTTGACGCAACCGATGAGGCGACAGGAGATCCTGGGGACGGTTCCCTAATGTGTGATAAGAAGATGAATTATTCGTGGGTTGCAATGACAGTGTTTTGCCTTTCCAGATCAAATTCGCCCCCCAGATATGCCGTTTTTGGCCCAAAAAGCCGTCTTTTGCCCATATATGGGGGGTGCTTTCGGTGAGCGATGGGCCAGATGAAGACTATAGTCCCACGAATATCTCACACCACATCACAGCGTAGGGAACCATCCCAGATCCTGAGATTTGTGTCAGGCACAGTCGTGTAGTATACTAGCCATGCAACTAACAAGCCGGATGGTTAAGAGGTGATAGAGTGCTGGACTGCATCTACCACGAAGTGGAGAGCATCCACCACGCTCGAAGGCGGACGGGGGATCGCGGAGCCAGCGGTGAAAGCAATCTCCGTTGGGAGCGCAGGAGAACTGCAGTGCTAACTGTTTGAGTGATAAGGAGTATAAATGTCTAACGGTATTCACCAGACCCACCTTCATGGTTCTATCAGGGGACTGGTACACACTGGCAGTGGCGATATCAGTGTCAGAACATTCCAGGTCGCTGTGAAAGATTTGCACTTCCACGTGGAGGACGCCTATGGTCTGGGCAGACCAAAGACTTTCCTGGTGGAAAAAAGAATCAACCACGGACAAGTCTTACAATGCGCCGCTAGTTACTTGCAACGGCAATCTTATGCGCCTTCAAGCTTAAGACAACTGCCAGGCATTGAGAAAGTTGAGATAGCATATCATCCGTGGTGGCTTATAGAGTGTGAGGTAGCAATACGGTACGAGGGCGTCCACAAAAGGACCCGATCGGTGCATGGCGCGGATGGTGAGGTACATAGAGAGGAATACGAGGAAAGGACAGGTCCCCATATCCACCAGGTCTCTCATCGTTGGCCCATCTACGCTGGAAAGGTTGAGGTTCCATCTGTAGAACTAGCCCATCTATTCAAGCGAGGTTCCTTAAGAATCGTGTACGATTGGGGAGGCTTTGTGTTTGTTAAGCTTAGGAAACTCATATCAACCTTATCTGAAGCATTGGGGGGACGTGGTTCCTCGCTTGGTCCAGACAACTCTGCCTTCAAGCCATATCTCTCTCCCAGATTTCCCTTTTTCTCCATTGCATCAAGTGGAATTCCCGTCACGGAAGATCCCACGTTCCTGTCTCGCGCAGAGGAGGTTACGGACTGGACACAAGTTGGACAAATCGGAAAGACGTTGATAAGCTCATCTCCTCAGTTTGCCATCAAAAAGGCGCACAATGATATCCATACCTTCTACTGGACTCAGTTTCGTTCTAAGTTCCATAGGCTGGAGCGTTTTGACAGCGACATCAATCCCCTCAGCATTGCACTCGTGTGTATGCCTCTGTGGAAAGTTACACTAATTTATCGTGATCGCCTCTACAATATCTGGATTGATGGACACAATGGCGAGATTGCCAAAGCGGAGATTCCTGTTGGAGGCATTAGAAAGGCTATAGAGTGCCTGATGGTGGCGGCAGTGTTTGGCTGCATAATGTTGGTCAACATCTCGCCTTTTCTGATGACCGGTACACCCCTATGGTCCGGATCGCTCGATGACCTTGTTGTGCTGGCGTTCGGTCTCATTGCGATTCTTTGGGGCACTCCCTTTGCGGTTTGCTCTCTCTCCGCAATTTGGTACGTGTACCAAGCTTGGAAAGACAGTAGGGTTAGTTCATAGGCTGATGGTAGATATGGAAAACAAGCTATTGGTTTTCCTCAGTTCCCCTATCGCTAATCTCCTCGCAGAGCGGCGGGCGGTCGGCGAGGCCCTGGCGGCCGTACCCCTGACCCGACCCTGGGCCTTTGAGTGCACCCCGGCTTCAGCCGACCCGCTGGAGGAGAGCTACTTGGACAAGGTGGGGGAGTGTGACCTGTTCATCCTGCTCTTGGGCCAGAACATTACCGACCCAGTGCGCAAGGAGTGGCAGACTGCCTCGGTCACCGTCAAGCCCCGTCTGGTCTTTCTCAAGAAATGCCATCGGAGCCTGGAGGCTCAGACTTTCGTCGAGGCTATTGACGTCAAATGGGTGGAGTTCGCTACAACTGATGAATTGAGACGTCAGGTGCAGGAGGCGGTAACCGACGAGTTGATCAAAGGATATCGCCGCTACCGGCTACGACCTCGGGACTTGGGTCCTCTGGGCGAATTCCTGGAATGGCTGAAAGGGGGAAGGCCAGCAGTCGGCGGGGACAACGTTCGAATCATCATTGGCGACCACGCCCGCCACGTAGCCGCCGGGAAGGACATTGCCCAGATTGTGGGAGACTGCAACGTCATCGGCGACGGCAGCTCTTCCCGAGTAGTGAAGGTGGACAACCGCAGCGGCGGGGTCTATTTTGAGGGGGAAGGGTCGGTCCACATCCAGGGGGACGTGATTGGCAGCGACCAGACCAAGACCAGCCACGAGACCCATTTCCACGGCTCCATCACCGGCCCGGTTCACACCGGCAGCGGGGACATCCACATTGGCAGCATGTCGGTCGGTGCGGATGCCTCGTTGGAGACCCTGCTGGCCGCCCTGCGCCAGGCCGTGGCCGCCCAGGCCCCACCAGCAGTGCAATCTAAAGCCTTGCAGCGAGTGGATTCGCTGGCTGAGACCATCGCCGAGAGGGAGCCTGACCTGGGGCTGATGGAGTCGGCGTTGGGCTGGTTCCAAAAGCACCTGCCGTCTCTTGCCGGCGCGGTGGTGGCCGTTATCTTCCATCCCGCCATGGCGCAGACTATCGAAGCTGCCGGTGAGCCCGCTGTCGCAGAGTTCCAACGGCGATTTGGTCGATTGAGTGGACAGAGGGGGTTTACCGATGAGTGGTGATGAATCCGTAAACAATGCTCAGGAAAGGGCAGAGGAGGCAGTGGCCGCTGAGGCTCCACCGGAGGACAGAGACGCTGAGTCGCCGGTCCGACCTGCCTCAGAAGAGGAGTGGGTCAAAGAAATCAGAGATAAAGTTGAGGATGTGGCTCGCGCCGTCGCTGAGTTGTTGCGCGGCCGGCAGATTGCCTCGGTCTCCTCGGTCTACATTGACGCGCGCAGCGGCGGCGTCTTCTTTGGCGGTGAGGCACGTATTACAGGGGACGTTATTGGCGGAGAACGTATCCACAAAACAAAGTTTACCGGGCCTGTATCAGGCCCAGTACACACCGGTAGTGGTGACATTTATTACGACGAAACTCGGCGTGAGGGAATAGCTGTTGGTGTTGAACGTGTTTTAGGTAAGGATTTGATCAAGATCCATAAATGATTTTCTATCTCCGTAGGGAAGTAAAGTGCGTCATTTGAATTACGCAGGCACATCGCTGGTAGCTCCTTAACAAAGTGGCCGTTTGATGGCATACTGTCTCTATCTATTTTTTGGAGGGAGGCATTGATGC
>JAUWNP010000203.1 GCA_030612585.1 Anaerolineae bacterium | reverse complement strand
GAGACCTCGCCGAGGTGGTTGCGCGCTGCAATGCCCAACAGTTCACCGCGCCAGATGGCCGCTTCCTCAAGTTCGCCATCTGCTCATCGCCTGGGCATATTTGAATATGGAATTTCTGATTTCAAGACCAAGTCCCTGATGTAGCAGCGCCGTCGCCGCGTAAATCATCCCGTCGTCATCTATTTCCAACGAGCGATGGAACTTGGCGTCAAATTTGTCGCTGATGCGCCGGAAGCGCAATGAGGTAAATGTCTCTTGCGCAGGGTCATAAGCATAGAAGAAATCATTGTTAATCGAAGTCAACCCAATGTAGAGTTTGCTTGACTTCTCATCCCAGGCCAGGGAATCGAATGAAATCCAGTCGTTGCAGTAACCTTCATCAGCCCGCAAGTCCTCGATCTTCCAACGGCCCTCTACTTCGCTCTCCCAGTTGTCAAATTGGCGATTCTTCAGAATGTGCGCTCGTACACTTACCAGTTTCATCTTCATTTCCATCCCCATTCTCATTGTGCCCTCTAGTGGAAAGTTTAGCGGAAGGTCTCGACAACTTCTAGCATCGCTACTACGTTTTCGTCAGGCGTACCATAATCCATGTTGATGCAGCAAACACCTGTTTTGTCCAGTGGGCCTGCCGCTAGCAGCAACTGCTCCGTATCCTCGCGTATATCATCTGCTGCCTGCTGCAACATACGCACCGGGCTGAGCCGCAAGTTCAGGAAAGCGTCGGGGAACGCCTCTCTGCACCTGGCTACATCTGACTCCCAACCTACGTCGTAAAAGACAGCTGCAACCTTGGAATAGGCATCGGTAAAGAGGTGGAGGTTGTTGCCGCAGTGATGTATCCCATATGGTTGCAATCTCTCGGCCAGGTAGCGTTCGTATGGCAAGAGAAATCTCTCATACATTGCAGGAGAAGTCATCTGCACTGAGCAATTGCTGTGCAAATACAGCTTCGGATCGACATTGAGAACGGAGCGATTGGTGGCTACGGCGCATGTTCCCGTTCGTGACCTCACATAATCAGCGACAAGCACGTAGGTCTCAGCGAGGATGCCAAACAAGTGATGGACAAGATCCGGGTCTTCAAAGAAATCTACGAACAACTGCTGTCCCCGGAGGTGCATGGCGGTGTTGAGTATGCCATCCGTGTCGAAATCCCCCACCACATAGCCGAATTCGTTCTCCAAGGCATCCATATCGACAATCAGACGACTCATCGGCCAGGTCGTCTCTATGTCGGGCACTTTAAGGACACGTATGTCCTTCTTGCTCAAATTGGATTGAACAGGCCAAGGGGCCTCATTCTCGGCAAACCGGATCTCCACACCGAAAAGTGCGGGCATCACGAAGCCACCAGCGACATGCATGGACCCTATGATAGGGCGAGGTTGCGGATCAGGCTCGCCCAGGCCAAAACGCTCATACATTGCCCGACGCATAACAACATCGTTCGTTATTCGCGCTTCCTGGTCGAAGCAGAACGATTGATCGAACGATATACCGTAATTGTGAAACCACCAATTTGGGTTGAAGACTACTTCGACAGGGATTTGGTTGTTCGCCATGCTTCAGACTTTCCGCCTGTCATGTGACAGTCATGCGCACTACAGGCCAACGTCGGCTAACACTAGCGAATCACATCTCCATATCGGCCAGGAGAGATTGTGTGGCGCGTCTGAGGTGAGCGTCCATCTCGGACTTGGCGGCCTCCACATCCCTTGCTTCCAGGGCAGCCATGATGCGCTCATGCTCTTCCTGGGCTACGTCGAGTTCCTGCTCCGAACTCATATACCGTATCCGAGCCATCTGCGCGTGCACGTTTTCACGCTCGCAGACCTGGCAAAGACGCCGGTTGCCGGAGAGGTCAACGATTCGCTTATGGAATTGATGATCCACGGTCAAGTAGCGAGGGTAGATAGCGTCACGGTCTTCCTCGGCGGTCAGATCGCCCAGTTCCTGGACCATCATCCGCAATGCCCTCATGTCTTCTTCGCTTGCCTTCTGTGCTGCCAGTTCGATCGCGTGAACCTCAAGTACCCTTCGCACATCAAACGATTCGGCAATTTCACCAGGGTCGGGATCGGTGACGTAGGTGCCAGAGCGAGGGACGATTCTTATCAAGCCCTCCATCTCTAGCCGGACCAAAGCTTCCTTAAGAGGCGTTCGACTTATGCCCAACTGCTTTTCGATAGCATCGAGATACAGTCGTTGCCCGGGGGCAAACTCCTTGCTGACGGCCTTTTCCCGCAGTATCTCATAGGCAGTATCACTGATTTTGCGGGCATTGATGCGTGGAAGAGAGACGTTGTTTTCCATGGTTCCGCCAGAACAGATGGGCCTGAAATCTGAAATCTGAAATTTCAGTTTCATTTTACCATGACTTTCTCCGTATGTCAATAGCTGTTTCAAAAAAGCAGTTGATGTTTCGACCTGTGCAATTAACACGAGGGACTGAAGATGAACGACAGGGTGCCAGCCTGGAACCACTGCTTGTACTCCTGATTCTTGACTAAGGCGGTGACGGCAGCCAGACCAACCGAGCCAGGTTTCGACCAGCTCATGCCATTGTGCTTCTGCCGATCAGACACTACCAAGTCATTCGCCCTTTCGCCCCGGTTACTCGAATTCCACAATCCCAAGCGCTTCCTGACCGAGTAACACGGGATATAGGAGCGGTTGCGCTCCAGGTAGCCGATCAGGGCAGCGAGATCTTTCTGATTCTTGATCTTGGTCGGATCCACAGACTGCAACAGGGCAATGGCGCTGTCAACACATCCGTGCCAGAGACAAGGGAAACAATTCGTCCAACAGGGCGTTACGAATCACACAGCCCTTCAGTGCCATACTCAACTGCTCTTTGCAGCGTTTCTCAAGGTAGTACCAGTCCAGAATGATCTGGAAGGCACTCAGCCACGCAAACACACACAGGTTGGTTGTATAGAGCGTGCGCTGTCCATCGACGAAGAAGTGCAAGTTGTACGTTAGCAGGTGATTGCGTAGGAGAAATGCCAACACCAAGGAGAAATGGCTACAGTTCGGCCACGCGAGCCTGTGGGCGACGCAAAGATAGACCGCCCGCAATCGGGAATTACGGGCGGTCTAGGCGTAGGCATCGTCAACGTTACTACTGGCACCAGGGAGGCGGGATCCAATAGTCGTGCTTGACGCTCTGCCCATCCGCCGATTCGACGATGATGTTGTGCATTATCCCGTTGCATCCTCGCGCCGTGAAGACAAGCGTCGGGTTGCTCTCCCAGGTAGTGAAGACATCCAGATCGTGGTGAATGGTGTAAGGGCATGCACCACCCGTGATGTGCAAGATAATCTTACATTCGTACTCGCCATTGGACAGGTGTTGCCAGTGGTCCAATGTCTCGGGCTCGAAGAAGTCCAGTGGCCCGGTGCTGACCGGCGTAGTGAGTATGGGTGTCACCGTCAGTCGGGTTACCTCCGGTGTGGGTGTGTAGGTGGGCGGGAACCACTGGGTGGGGGTTGGCAGCAGTGTTTCCGTCGGCGGTTCGATCGGCGGTTTGGTCGGCGGAGGCGGCACCGTTTCCTGCGGCGGTTCGGTCGGTGGAGACGACATCGTTTCCTGCGGCGATAGAGTGGCCGGGACGTACGGCGTCATGGTGGGAGGTGGAGACTGAGGCACAGGAGTCACCCGCTCCGGAGCATTACAGGCCAGGATGCTCGCCACGAGCGCTAGAAATGCCAGATACACCAACAAGTGACGTTCGTTCATCGCTTCCTCCTTCGGGATGAATCATCAACGTTGCGGCAGGAATATCTGAACAGTCGTGAAAGGATCACGAACCAGTTACGGTCTAGTAACGAGAAGGCCGGCTTTCCAGTTCGCCGGCCGAGGTGACATCACGGCAGTGACAGGAATTGGGCAGTGTGCTCCAGGATGACGTGGGCGCCAGCCCGCTCCAATTCCTCCCGTTCGCCGAAGCCGCACAGCACCGCGACTGCCCACGCCCCCGCCCGCCGGGCAGCCCTCACGTCCACCGTCGTATCTCCCACCATCACGCACCGTTCGACGGGCACGCCGAGCAGCCGGGCCGCGTGCCGGATAGGAGCCGGGTGGGGTTTGAGCCGCCAGGTGCTCTCGCGGGTCACCAGCGCGTCGAAGAAACCACGCAGGTTATACTGGTCCAGAAACGTTTCCGACTCAGCCAAACCTCGTGTGGTGACTACCGCCAGCCGGTAGCGCCCGCTCAATTCGGCGAGCATCTCCTCCACACCTGTGATAATGTGAAAATCGGCCCGCGTGCGCAACCCGCGCCAGCGGCGGAGCCGGTCGGTGAAGGTATTTAGCGGCGCATCCAGCCCCAGCACATCCAACAGCGTTATCAGTACGTTACCGGGGGTCTCGCAGGCCATGACCAGACGACGAGCGGCCCGCTGCGGGTGGGACCAGCGTAGCCGTTGCAGCCGGCGTACCAGCGCCTCCACCGCCTGGTCGTCGGTATCCATCAGCGTCCCGTCCAAGTCGAACAGAACGGCTTCCACCTTGTCTTTATCAAGCATCTCTATTCTATTATATCATCTCTCTCAGAAGAACGCTACTCTTTACTTGCACTCTCCTGGCTCACCGCTTATAATCCTGAGCAGGATTCGCAATGACCCTACCCGATGTCCTGAGCAATTTCCGGCAAGACCCGGCCTTCATGCGCTGCGTGACTGCCTGGGAGCGCATCCCGGTCCGGCCCGCCTGCGTCGCCAACTGGCCGGCCGGGCTTGACCCGCGCCTGATCGCCGCCACCCACGACCGTGGCATCGAGCAGCCCTACACCCACCAGGCCCAGGCGGTCGAGGCGGCGCTGAGAGGGCAGCACATCGTTATGTCCACCTCCACCGCCTCCGGCAAAACACTGGCCTACAACCTGCCCGTCCTCCACACCCTGCTCAACGATCCTGCCGCCTGCGCGCTCTACCTTTTCCCGACTAAGGCACTGGCCCACGACCAAATCTCCAATCTCCAATCCCAAATCTCCAATCTCCAATCTCCAATCTCTGTGCGCCCCTACGACGGCGACACCCCCTCCGCGCACCGCCCTGCTATCCGCCGCGAGGCCCGCCTGCTGGTCACCAATCCCGACATGCTCCACGTCGGCATCCTCCCCCACCACACCCGCTGGGCGCGGCTCTTCAGCAACCTGCGCTACGTCGTGCTCGACGAACTCCACACCTACCGGGGCATCTTCGGTGGGCACGTGGCGAACGTGCTGCGACGGTTGCGCCGGGTGTGCCACTTCTATGGCTCCGCCCCCCGCTTCCTATGCGCCTCCGCTACCATCGCCAACCCGCGCAAACTGGCCGAGCGGCTCATCGAGGCCCCTGTCGCGCTGGTGGACGACGATGGCGCTCCGCAAGGGGAGAAACACTTTGTCCTCTATAACCCCCCGCTGGTGGATCAGCAACTCGGCATCCGGCGCAGCGCCGCGCTGGTGGCTAAGGACATCGCCGCACGCTTCCTCCAGGCCGACGTGCAGACCATCATCTTCGCCCGTGCCCGCCTGACCACTGAGGTGCTGCTGGGCTACCTGCGCGATTCCGTCGCCGCCGCCGGAGGCGACCCCCAGGCGGTGCAGGGCTACCGGGGTGGCTATCTCCCCAGCGAGCGACGCGGCATTGAGCGGGGATTGCGCGATGGAAAAGTACGCGGCGTCGTCGCAACCAACGCGCTCGAACTGGGGGTGGACATTGGGCAACTGAGCGCCTGCGTAATGACTGGCTACCCCGGCACCATCGCCAGCACCTGGCAGCAGGCCGGGCGCGCCGGACGGAGGGTGGGACTCTCGGTCGCGGTGTTGGTCGCCAGTGCACTGCCGCTCGACCAGTATCTAATCGCCCATCCGCGCTACTTCTTCGGCCGGCCGGTCGAGCAAGCCCTGCTTGACCCGGACAACCTGGCCGTTCTGGCCAACCACCTGGCCTGCGCGGCCTTCGAGTTGCCTTTCGAGGCTGGCGAGTCCTTTGGCAACTTCGGCGACGCGGGAGCGGTGTTGGACGTGCTAGCAGAGGAGGGTATGCTGCACCAACGCACCGGTCGCTATACCTGGATCGGCGAGGGCTACCCGGCCGGTCGCCTCTCCCTGCGCACCAGCACCCCCGACAACGTCGTCATCCAGGACGTGAGCGACGGCGCTTCGACCGGGCTCAGCGCAGGCGCTTCGACCGGGCCTGTCCTGAGCAAAGCCGAAGGGCTCAGCGCAGGTCCGCCACAGGTAATCGGCCAGATGGACCGCCCCAGCGCACCAGTGCTGATCCACGAAGGAGCGGTCTATCTGCACGGCGGCACGACCTATGTCGTCGAGGCGCTGGACTGGGAGGGAGGTATCGCCCAAGTGCGGGCCGCCGAACTGGACTACTACACTCGCGCCTCATCCACAACGGACGTGTGCATCGTTGAAGAGTACTCTCCTCGTCCCCTTGTCCCCTCGTCCCCCGGTCGTGGAGACAAGGAGACCAGGAAACAAGAGGACACGATGAGGGGTTATGGCGAGGTGATGGTGAGCACACGGGCCACTGGCTATCGCAAGATCAAGCGCTACACCCATGAGGTGCTGGCTTGGGCGCCCATTGACCTGCCGGAACAGAAGTTGCGCACTATCGGCTACTGGCTGACGCTTTCCGAGGAACTCACGGCGCGGTTGCAAGAAGCCGGCGTCCTCCCGCCCCCAGCCGACTATGGCCCCAACTGGCCCGCCCAGCGGGACGGTGCCCGCGCCCGCGACGGCTACCGCTGTCGTCAATGTGGCACGCCCGAACAGGAGCGCCGCCAGCACGACGTGCATCACATCACGCCCTTCCGCGCCTTCGGCTACGTCCCCGGTGTCAATGATCTGTACAAACTCGCCAACCGATTGGAGAACCTGATCACCCTCTGCCCAGCCTGTCACCGCCGCGTCGAGCGGACGCGGGGAGCGCGTGGGGCATTGAGCGGTCTGGCCCACCTGCTGCGGAACCTGGCCCCCCTGCACCTGATGTGCGATCCCGGCGACCTGGGCTCGGCCGTGCAGCCCCGTGCTCCGGAGACGAGCCTGCCCACCATCACTCTCTACGACCGTGCGCCAGGCGGCGCCGGCCTGAGCGCACGACTCTACAAACTCCACGACGAACTGCTAGAAGCCGCGCTGGATATGGTACGTCGCTGCCCATGCGCCGACGGCTGCCCCGGCTGCGTGGGGCCTGTGGGCGAAACCGAGCCCGGCACCAAAGCACTCACCCGCCAACTGCTGGAGGCTATCGTGTCGCAGATGGCTTTGACAGAGGACAAGCGATGTGGTAGAATAGAATTGTAGGAGGTTAACTGTGGATGTCCAGCCCGTCACCGTAGAGCAGGCTGTTGCTGTCATCCGGCAACTGCCCCCTTGGGATCAGTTGCGTGTTGTCGCATACATCTTGCCCGACCTCGAGCAGGTCATGGAAGAGAAGCGCGAAACCAGCATCCCTCGCCGTTCCTTGTACGGATTGTGGAAGGGGTTCACCATCAGCGAAGCAGACCTGGGGGAGGCCCGGCAGGAGATGTGGGGCGACTTCGCAAACCGGGGATTCTAGTCGTGCGCGCCGTGAGCGATACTCACGCCCTTCTATGGTACCTCCTGGCCGATGTGCGGCTTTCAGCCCGCGCCAAGCGTGCTTTCGACGATGCTGCAGCCAGTGGGGACACCATCGGAGTCCCGTCCGTCTGTTTGGTTGAAATCATCTACCTGGTTGACAAAGGGCGTGTGCCATCTGCTGCGTTGAATACCCTGGTTGCGCAACTGGAAACTCACACCAGTGTGCTTGAAATGATTCCATTGGACCAGGCCGCGGCGCTGAGTGTACAACAGGTGGAACGTGCTCGAGTGCCTGATATGCCCGATCGCATCATTGCCGCGACGGCCTTGTATCTCGGACTTCCCATCATCAGCCGTGACCGCAAGATTCGGCTGTCTGGTTTGGAGACTATCTGGTAAGTCTACCACCCACTCTCCGACTTGCCCTGCCCCTATCTAGAAAACCCCGGCTTCTCGGAGAGGCCGGGGTTCTGAGTCAGCGGTGTGCCCCATTAGAAGATACTGTTGGCTAACCCCTTCCGGTGGGGCAAGAATGCGGTTTTTCGGGTCATTTCGACTGTTCAGTGGGGAATTACTTCACTAAAAGGGCGTTCTTGTGGGGTCTCATCCCTAGAAAACCGAGTTCGCCAACAGTA
>JAUWNP010000075.1 GCA_030612585.1 Anaerolineae bacterium | reverse complement strand
TGGCGGGTGACGACGCCCCTGCGAGCGAGTTGCTCGGTGGCTGCGCGCCAGTTGACGCCGTGCAGGGCGGTGTTCACCTGAGTGCCGCGCAGTGGCCCACGGCGACGGAGTAGCGCCAGCAGCGCAGCCTGGGCGTCGGTGTTGGCAGCATCGGCGGGGGCCTCGGGGTTGAGGGTGATCAACACATCGGCGTAACCGACCACACCCGGCGGGAGTATCAACTCCAGACACTCGTGGAGCGGCGCCAGGCACTCGCGACTCATCCAGCGGGCCAGCGCGATCTGGGCCGGCGTGAGGACGGGTTCGGGGTCCACCAGCGATTCGACGGGGCGGGTCTCGGGGACGGGGGACTCGTCACTGAGAGCGACGACGACGCCGTAGAGCCGGCGGGGGCCGAAGGGGACGACGACGAGAGAGCCCGCCACCAAGCGGCCTTGCAGGCCGTGTGGCAGGTGGTAGGTGAAGGTGGGGGCAGCCGCGCCCGGGGCCGGTGTCTTGACCGTAGAAAAGACGACTACATCAGCAAACGGACCGGATTCCATCCAGATTCAACCGCTCCTCGCTAACCGCTTGCCGCTAACTGCCAACTGCTGGCTGCTAACGACTAATGGCTGACTGCTAACTGCTGACTGCTATTAAACCTCCTCGCCGAAGCGAGGGCTGTAGCGCAGGAATACAAGGTAGCCGACGACAAGCACGACCAGTGCAGTGACGGCAGTACGCAACAGGAAATCGAGGCCCGTCGGCCCGCCCCGGTAAAGCAGGTCGCGATAGGAGGCGATGATAGAGGCCATCGGATTCAGGCGGCGCAGCCACAGTTGGGCGTTGAAGTTGATCCTCAGCACAGTGACCTGTTGTGGAACGTCTTGGATTGGGTAGAACACTGGCGTCAGAAAGAAGCAGGCCAGCATGACCACACCCAGGATGATCTGTGTGTCCCGGAAGAAGACGTTGAGGGTGGTGAGGAATAGTGTCAGCCCGATGGTAAATGCCACCTGGATCAGAATGGTGATCGGCAGGAGCAGTGCCCACCAGGTCAGTGGAGCGCCGGAGAAAAGTACCAGAATGAAAAACACGGGCAGGGCGATGAGGAAATTGACCAGGTTGGACAGCACGACGGAGATAGGAAGCACCTCGCGGGGAAAGTAGACTTTTTTGATGAGGTGGGCGTTGCCGACGATGCTGCCGGTGGCCTGGAAGACCGCATCGTTGAAGAAATTCCAGGGCAACAGCCCGCACAGCAGGAGAACCGAATAGTGGTCAATACTCTCATCGCCACCGCGCAGTGTGGTATAGACGACGGTGTAGACGATCATCATCAACAGGGGGTTGAGCCATGACCAGACGATACCCAGGGCAGAACTTTTGTAGCGCACCTTCAGGTCACGCATGACCAGGTTGCGGATCAACTCCCGATAGTGCCAGAGTTCGCGCAGGTGGTGCAGGATCTTCATACGGCCTCCGTCAAGTCTGCGGTGTGAGGATGCTGCGGTAAATGGTGAGCAGATGCCGCCCGGCGCGCTCCCAGGAGAAGTGGCGAGCAGCACGCTCCCGCAGTCTCTGTCCCAATTCGATACGCCGCCGTGGGTCGTTCAAGAGACCAGCGATGGCGTCGGCCAGTGCAGCCGGATCGCCGGTCCGTTCGGCGTACACACCCAGCGAGCCCAGGTACTCCCGGCTGACCGGGGTGTCGAAGGCGATGGTGGGCAGCGCCATCGCCATATAGTTCAGGATCTTGCCGCAGCCCTCGGTAGCGGAGAGTTTCGGGGCCACAGCGACGTCGCCTAGTGCCAGGTGGGCTGGGGCCTCCTTGTAGATCACCTTGCCGGTGAAGGTGGTCCGGTCGGCTACCCCCAGGTCGGATGCCATCTGCTGGTAGTGGGGGACGCCGGGGAAGCCCATAATCAGAAAATGCGCATCCACCCCGCGTTGCTTGAGAATTTGCGCCGCCTGCACCAGCAGCGGCGTGCCCTGCCACTGGGCGAGGAGCCCCAAATAGGCGACGATGGGACGGCTGGCCGGGATACCCAGAGCCTGCTTGCGGGTTGCGACTTCCTCGGGAGTGATCACGTCGGGCCGAAAAAAATCCAGGTTGACGCAGTCTGGCAGCGGGTAAACGCGACGGGTACTGCAGTTGAAATCGCGCTCCAGCAGGATAGCGCCCAGTTGGCTGCTGGTGATGATGACATCGGCCATCTGGTCAATGCGCAGTTCCAGCAGCCGCGCCCAGCGGTACCACAGCCCTTCGGGTCTGAGAAAATGATGATCTACCATCTCGCTGGTCATGCTGCCCTGAAAGTCGAGCAAGAGTGGCACACGCTGGATTCGGCTCAGGAAATAACCGATGAACGCACCCTCATGCGTGTGACTGTGGATAATGTCGAAGCGGCGGCGCAGCACGACTTTCAATCCGGTCCAGGCCAGAAAAGCGTCGAAGGCGATTTTATGCAGCGAAGAACCGACCTCGTAATCGGCGCGCCATGGCGTGGGCCGAGTGCGCACAATCTCCAGGTCGGGCAAATCGCGCCCCAGGTAATAGGTGATGATCGTCACCTGATGACCCAGTCTTTGAAGTACCCGCGCCTCCTCCAAGATACGCACGTGCCCGCCGTAGTCGGAGAAGAAGGAGGTGGGGGCGATCATCAGGATGCGATATGTCTCGGTCAATGCGTCTGGCCTGGCCTCTGGTGCAGAATTACTTCTTCGAGCCCGTCACTTTCCTCAGTCGGGTGCTCAGGCGCTCGCCGAGGAAGATCCGCCCGATCTGCTCGCCCGCTGTGGGCACGTGTTCTGTGCTGACATTGCCTTCTCTCCCCCACATGCCTCGTTCCCGCTCCTCAATCCAGCGTTTCCGTCCCTCGGCGGCTGCGACGAAGACTGCATCCAGCCCCTCCGCGTCGTCGTGGGTCAGCAGATCGCGTAAGCGCACCAACTCGCTCAGGAGGACATTGAGCCGCAGCAGAACGTTCTCACGGTTGAGAAAGACGCCGGTGTGGCGCTCGTGGATGTCATCAGTGGTTCCGGTGGGGGCGGCGAAACGGTAGCCGGCGAACTTGCGCATCTCCTGCCATCCGGGAGTATCCACGGTGGCTCGCAGTAATGCGATACCCAGCAAGTCGGGCAGCCCCTCGACGCCAGCCTGTAGCCCATCGTGCTCGGTGACGTCAATGAAGAAAGGATGGGCCTCGAGCGACTTGACCAGCCTGGCGAAGGTGTCAGTCACAGCGCCGGAAGTTCTGGCCAGCGTGGTGAGGCAATAGAGCGCCCCCCTCAGCAGGTCGGCGCTGG
The DNA here is from genome assembly GCA_030612585.1 of Anaerolineae bacterium. The sequence goes on along the minus strand of JAUWNP010000075.1, from coordinate 15,644 downwards.
CTGCGTCGAGCCCCTCCGAGGGTTCCAAGCCGACGATGGCCGGATTGAGAACAGGGTGACCGCCGACGAAAAAGACACTCTCCGGCAGGAGTTCATCGGCCCAGTGCATCACCGGGGCCTTGATGCGCGCCGTGTCGGTGACGAGACAGCCGGGTTGGAGGTGCGGCGCGATGGCGGCGAAGGTCTCGCGGATAGCGGTGAGCGGCACGGCGACGATGACCAGGTCAGCGTCCTGACACGCCCGGCCCGGCTTACGCTCCACCCGGTCGAAGGCACCCCGGGCACGTGCCAGGTCGGCCGCTACGGCGTCGGCGTCATAGCCGACGATCTGGAGCGACTCTTCCTGCGCCTTCAACCCCAAGGCGATAGAGACGCTGATGCAATCGGTACCGATGATCGCGACTTGTTTGAAATCCATTGTGGTACTTCCCTCACTCAATTCAGATTATCGGCCGCTTGCAATGCGGCCAGCAGTTGATCTTCCTCGGTTTGACGATCGGTCAGCCTGTCCTGGTGTCGCCGGATGAGGGCGACAGTAAGAGGCGTGCAGCCAGCCTTCTGAGCCCAGCGCGATCCCACCTCCGGGTGCCGGGCATGGACGACGAATGGACGAGACCAGCCCTTCGGCAATCTCAGGGCGGGCTCCTTCGGCAGGCTCACCGCCACGCCTGCCACGAGAGCCCCGCCACGAGTACTCGCGGTGGTACTCTCGCAGTGGAGCCCCGCCACGAGTACTCGCGGTGGTACTCGCGGTGGCAGGGCAGGCTCCTTCGGCAGGCTCCCCTCGACTACGCTCGGGGCAGGCAGGGCAGGCTCCTTCGGCAGGCTCAGGGCGCAGCCTCGCGGTTCCCCCTGGCTCAGGCGGGCTAGTAAGCACGGTGCAAAGTGCTCCAGGAGCACGATAGTCGCCCGCTGCCACGCAGGCAGCCGGGCGGCGGCCTTGCCCACGTCGTGCAACAGTGCCGCCGCCAGAAGTTGCGGGTTCGTGTGGCCTGCCTGGCGTAGCGCGTGGTACACTGCCAGGGCGTGGCGCTGATCCTGGATAGCCTGACAGCGGAAGATCGCCCGTGCTTCCGGCGTCAAGATGCGTATTGCTTGTCCTACCTCCTCCTCTGAAACCCGCGCGGTCAATGCCCGCAGGAACTGTCCCACGCGGTAGCGGAGCGCGCTGGTCGGTTGATCCATCAAAAGAGCAGCAACAGGTTCAATAAGAGCCCATACACTGGCGTGATCACCATTCCGATCAGATCCACCCCTGTCCGCGGGAGGATGAAGAGCAGCACGGCCAGGATGAGTGTGCCAAAGGGACGCAAGCGTAGCAGGTTATCTCCCCAGCGGGGCGGCAGCAGACCCATCAGGATTTTCTCCCCATCCAGAGGGTAGATGGGGATAAGGTTAAAGAGCATCAGACCCAGGTTGATCTGGATGGCGATGAACAGTAAAGCTCCAATGCTGAAACCCCCCGTATACCAACCTACCCAGCCCAAACGAAAGGGGATAGCGAGCAGCATGGCCAGGACAAAGTTGGAGAAGGGGCCGGCTGCCGCGCTGATGGCCATGCCTGCCCGGGGATTCGTGCGCATCCGGTAAGGGTTGACGGGCACTGGCTTGCCCCAGCCGAAGCCGGAGAACAGCAACAGCAGGCTACCGATGGGGTCGAGGTGGACTATGGGATTGAGCGTCATACGGCCCTGCTGGCTGGCGGAGTCGTCTCCCAGTTGGTAGGCTGACCAGGCGTGGGCCCATTCGTGGATCGGGATGGCCAGGAACAGGATGATGAGCCGGACCAGGATTGTGGATACTGAAAGCCCAAACATAGAGTGTATCTCCCGTCGTCTGCCTGTCGTCGTAAGTAGTAGTCCTCAATTATAACATGGTTGCCGGAAAGGAGCGAACAGACAGTTGCCCCTCTTCCCTGATGATGTTATAATCACCTCTCAATCATCTCATAATCACCATGGAGAATGTGATGAAACTAAGCCGGGAGGAAGTCGAACACATTGCCGAACTGGCCAGGTTGGCTCTGAGCGACGAAGAACTGGTCCTGTATCAAGAGCAACTTTCGGCCATCCTGGAGCACTTCGAGCGGCTGCAGGAACTGGACACCGAGGCCATCCCTCCCACGGCGACCGTTCTGCCGCTGCGCAGCGTGATGCGCGCCGACGAACCGAGGCCCCCATTCTCCCGCGAGGACATCCTGGCCAACGCTCCCGCTGCTGAGGAGGGGTGTTTCAAGGTGCCGGCGGTGCTGGAATAGAAGTGATATGAAGCACTATCAACTTACCATCCACGAAGCAAGTGACCGCCTGGCCACCGGGGAGTTCTCGGCGGTCGAACTGACCCAGGCCGTGCTGGAGCGTATCCTCGCGGTAGATAACGACGTCAAGGCGTACCTGACGCTGACGCCGGAGGAGGCCTTGGCGCAGGCCCGCGCTGCCGACGAGCGCCGCGCTGCTGGCGAAGATACCCCACTGCTGGGTATCCCTCTGGCGATCAAGGATGTGCTCTGTACCCAGGGTATCCCCACCACCTGTGGCTCCCGCATCCTGGAGAACTTCATCCCGCCCTACGACGCTACCGCTGTGGCGCGTCTGAAGGCCGCCGGTGCGATCATCCTGGGCAAGACCAACGTAGATGAGTTCGCGATGGGCTCCTCTACAGAGAACTCCGCTTTCTTCACCACGCACAACCCCTGGGACCTGAGCCGCGTGCCGGGTGGAAGCAGTGGCGGGAGCGGGGCCGCCGTTGCCGCCGACGAGTGCCTGGGCGCGCTGGGCACCGACACCGGTGGCAGCGTGCGCCAGCCGGCCGCCTTCTGCGGCGTCGTCGGCCTCAAGCCGACCTACGGGCGGGTCAGCCGGTACGGGCTGGTGGCTTTCGCCTCGTCGCTTGATCAGATCGGTGTGCTGACGAAGAACGTGACCGACGCGGCGCTGCTGTTGGGCGTCATCGCCGGCCACGACCCTCGCGACTCCACTTCGATGGATGTGCCGGTGCCGGATTATAACGGCGGATTGCAGGACAACAATGGGTTGGAAGGAACGCGGGTCGGTGTACCAAAGGAGTACTTTATTGAGGGGATGCAGACAGAGGTGGAGATGGCAGCGCGGGCCGCGGTGGATCAACTGGCCGACCTGGGGGCCGAAATTATTGAGGTCAGCCTGCCTCACACCGACTACGCCCTGCCGGTCTACTATCTCATCGCGCCGGGCGAGGCCAGCGCCAACCTGGCCCGCTACGACGGCGTGCGCTATGGCCTGCGGGTGGACGGCGACGGCCTGATCGGGATGTACAAGGCAAGCCGTGGGCAGGGCTTCGGGCCGGAGGTCAAGCGGCGCATTATGCTGGGCACCTACGCCCTCTCCGCTGGTTACTACGATGCCTATTACCTCAAGGCGCAGAAGGCACGCACGCTGATCAAGGCCGACTTCGACGCCGCGTTCGAGCAAGTGGACGTCATCGTCACTCCCACCAGCCCCACTACTGCCTTCCGCATCGGGGAGAAAACCGACGACCCGTTGCAGATGTACCTCTCCGACGTGTTTACCCTTTCGATGAACCTGGCGGGCATCTGCGGGCTGAGCCTGCCCTGCGGCTTCGACACTGATGGCCTGCCCATCGGCATGCAGGTGATGGGGCCGGCCTTCGGCGAGGAGGCCGTTCTGCGCGTGGCACATGCTTACGAGCAAGCGACGGAGTGGCACACACGGAGGCCACCGCTGTGAGTCGAGAGGCGGACGTTTGGGCCTGGCTGGAATACGCGGAAGCAGATCGCCGCTCCGCCTACAATGCAATGAGGGCGGCTGACTACCGGGATGTGGCGTTTCACTGCCAGCAAGCGGTGGAGAAACTACTGAAGGCGGCCATCGTCCAGCAGACAAGTCAGCGTCCTCCTTACGAGCACAATCTCTGGAGACTCTGGCAGCACGTCTCCGGCATCGCGTGCCCGCCTGACGTCCAGGCAGCGATGGCTGCTCTAAATCCGCATTACTTCCTGAGCCGGTACCCTGGTGTGGGCATCAAGTATGACCTGGAGGCAGCCCAGGAGTTGGTGGAACGTATGGAGCGTATATGGCAATGGCTTACGAGGACCGTGAACTTACTAGACGAATAGCCCACTACCTGGCGTTTGTGGGCCAGCACGTGCAGGTGGAACGGGCCTTCCTGTACGGTTCGTATGCTTATGACACCCCCCGTTCGCGCAGCGACGTAGACATGGTAGTGCTGTCCCTGGACTTTGCGCAAATGGACCGCCGCCGCTGCCAGGAGCAACTGGCCATCTGGGCTTGGCAGGCGGGGGTAGGGGACATTGAGGCCCTGGGGCTGACGCCGGAGGAGTTTGAGACCGCCAGCGACCTGAGCCTGCTGGGGGAAGTACGCGAGAAGGGCATTGTTGTGTACGACGCAGCGCGCCCAGAGCGCACCCCCGCCGTGGCGCTGCGGGAGCGGCGGGCGGAGTACGGAGAAGTAAGATGAGCGACGCCTTTACTGATTACGAAACCGGGCTAAACCGTCTGTTGACACGGCTGGACCGTGACCATCCACGCTACACCGAGGCGCTGGTTCTTCAGCAACGCTTATTGGAGAATCTGGCCCGTGTCCATCTGTACGGAGATACTGAAACTAGTCAGGCTGAGCGTACTCAGATACTAGACGTATTGAACCGTCTAGCCTTGGATACAGTGGGTGAAAGCTTTAGCGCGCTATTCCCTACCCGGAAATGGGAGTGGAAGGAAGCACTCATTGGTGAACGCATTATTATCGGTGAAAGGAGCTATGCTGCCAGAGTAAAGCACCTTCGACAGAGACTGCAAATTGCCCGCGAGACGGGTGACCTAGCAGCAGAAGGTGCAGCATTGGATGATCTGGGCTCGCTTTGTGAGGTCCAGAGCGATTTTGAGCAGGCTATTAGGCACTACGAGCAAGCCATCGCCAGTACCCACAAACTAGGTGACCGCCAGTCAGAAGCCATCTATCTGCATCACTTGGGATTGGCTTTCATGCGGTTGGCTGATGATGAGCCTAGCCAAAGTCAGAGCCATTTCTCTCACGCTGTTGATGCGCTTCGCCAGGCGATGGAGGTAGTTGACGTGCTAGACGTCGCTCCCCTTCTGCGCGCTCGTATCCGCTACCACCTGGGACGTTGCTACCACCAGTTGAGCCGCTGGCGCGAGGCCATCACGTTGCTGGAGCAGGCCCGCGAGACCTTTTCCCGCCACAAGACCCGCCCCGAACTGGCTCACGCCCTGTTGGAACTGGGGCGACTCTACCACCAACGTCAAGACTTCGAGTCCGCCTACATCTATCTGAAGGATGCACTACGTCTCTTCCGGCGGCTGGAGGACACCGACGGTATCGCTGTGGCGCAAGAGGCTCTGGGCAGCCTGGCGCTGCAAACCGCCCGATTGCCAGAGGCGGTTGCATCTCTCCAAGAGGCCCGCCAGGGCTACGCGACTCTGCGACGTAGTGAACGTATCCGCGCGGTGGACGATCTGCTACGCATCGCTCACCAGGCTCGCCAACCCGTGGGAGGTACTGCACTATGAGTTCGATTGCCCATTACCGTGAGACCTTGCGCCGGTGGGGGCTGAGCGACGTCCCCTTTCGCGCTACGCCACCGGAAGACCCGGTGGAATTGAGCCGCGTCTTTTACGGTCGCCGGCGAGAACTGGAACTGGCGCTCCCAGCACTTTACGAGGGGTGCAACGTGCTGGTGCGCGGCCTGTGGGGAGTTGGCAAGACCGCCTTTATCCTGCGCTTGCTCCACCGCCTGCAACAAGAGACCGCTGCGTTGGGAGAGCAGATGCTTATCCTGTACGTCGGTCGCTTCCCTGGCGAGATGTCGGAGGCGCTGTACCGGGTGTTGCTGTTACCGTTGTCTGAGGCATTGGCTAACGCGGAGCCGGAGGCCCGTCGCGTGTGGGACGCCCTCAGCGGCCTACAAATCACCCACAGCCGCCAACTCCAGGTCGAGGGCAAAGTGGATCTGCAACTCGTCAGCATCGGCGGCTCGTGGGAGCGGGGAAGGGAGGAGGGTTGGCAAATTCAGAATGTCTACACTGTCTTGCTGCGTTTGCTTGACGTTGCCCAGGAGCGGTATGAACGGGTCATCGTTGCCGTTGACGACCTGGACAAGAAGGAACCGCGCGCGGTGCAAGACCTTCTGGACGACGCCACCGACCTGTTGCGACGCGGGCAGGGAAAACGGGGCTGGTCGCTTTACCTCGACCCTACAGGATGTCTCCGGGCAGATGTTGGGCCTGTTCAGCGAGACCATCCCACTGCCCCGGATGAGCACCGACGAGTTGTACCACATTGCCGTCAACTACCTGAACACAGCCCGTGAGCGTCCGTCCGGCGAGGTCATGCCCTTTGCGCCGGAAGTCATTTCCCAGATCTCCGAATACGCCTACCACATCCCCCGCCAGTTCAACCAGATCTGCGGAAAGGTGATGCGCCGGGGCGCGATGAACGGCGTTGAGCAGATTGACGAACAGACCTTCCCCACGCTTTGGCGGATGGTGCAGGACGAGTTCGCATTGGAACTCACCCCCGATATTCGCCGGCTGCTCTACATCGCCCGGCGCAGCGGCGGGCTTTCAGCAGACATTGACGATGCCACGCTGGAGCAGTTGGGGGTCGAAACGTTTGTCGAACTACTGCCTATGCTCAAAGAATATGAGGGAGACCTGCTCATCCGGCAGGAGGATGGGCGGCTGTTGCCCAGTGCGTTCGTGCCGGACGAGGAGGAGCGCGGTGGCTGAGCCTCTTTTGCCCAGTGGCGACTCTCAAAGAGGTCCTGGAACAGGCCCCTGGCAAATGCCTCTGGCCTGCCGTGACCCGGACCTAGTTCTCCCCCGTGACGCCCCGCGCTTCGGGGAAGTGATGAAGCAATCTGTCATCACGTGACTAATTTGCCAATGTACCAATCTACCAATTTACCAATCCAGGAGCAACCATGAAAGGCATCATCACCATCGCCGGATACGGAACCCGTTTCCTGCCGGCGTCCAAAGCGGTCCCCAAAGAGATGTTCCCCATCGCCGGCATCCCGCTGATCCAATACCACGTGGAGGGACTGGTCGCGGCGGGCATCACCCAGATCATCGTCGTCGTGCGCGATGGCAGCGCGGTGGTCCAGCGCCACTTCGCGCCCGCCCCCGACCTGGAGCGACATCTGGAGGCATCGGGCAAACTGGCGCTGCTGGAGGAGGTGCGACACATCTCCCGCATGGCCGAGATTGTCTTCGTGCGCCAACCCGAGACGCTGCCCTACGGCAACGCCTCCCCAGCCCTGGCCGCCCGCTCCTGGCTGACCCCCGGCGAGCCGTTCTACTACATGTTTGGCGACGACATCATCATCGGCGACGTGCCAGTGCCGCAGCAGATGCTAGAGGCGTTCAACAAGTTCCGGCCGGCAGCCGTCCTCGCCACGCAGAGCGTGCCAGACGACGAGACCCACCTGTACGGCTGCATCGCACTGAAGCCCGGTTCCGACAACGAGATGGCGCGTATCATCGAGAAGCCTGCACCGGGTACCGCTCCCTCCAACTGGGTGCAGATCGGCCACTTCATCTTCACGCCGGAAGTGTTCGACGTGCTGGATAACCTGGAGCCGGGGCACGGAGGCGAACTGTGGTTGGCTGATGCGGTGGATCGGCTGGCGGCGCGTGCGTCTGTCATCGTGCAGCCCATCGAGGGCCTATGGATGGCCGCTGGAGACCCGCTGCGCCAACTGAAGGCCAACATCAAGATGGCCCTACGGCGCGACGATATGCGCGATGACTTTATCGCCTACCTGCGTGCGCTCGAGTTGTGACGTAGTTAGCCGTTAGCCGTTAGCAGGCAGCAGTTAGCGGCGGCTATTGGCCATTGTTCACGTGCGTTTGGTATAATGATGAGCACTACCGTCGAATGTTACGCCGGTCATCGTTACCCCGAGCGCCCGCGCGCCTTTCTCTGGGAGGAAGAACGGGTGGCAGTGGAGGCAGTCGAGCACAGTTGGCGCACCCCGTCCGGTCCGGCCTTCCGAGTCCGCACCGCCGATGGTCGCCGCTTCACCCTGGTCTACGACGAGGCCGCTGATGACTGGGACGTCCAACTATGGTTATCCTGATCGGCATCCTTCTTGCTCTCGTCGCCGGCATCCTGCCGATGGTCGTCTATGCGCTCTTCCTATGGTGGTTCGACCGCTACGAAAAGGAGCCGTTGGGCCTGCTGATCACTGCCTTCCTGTGGGGTGCGATCCCGGCCATTATCTTTTCCCTCATTGCAGAACTCATCCTGGATATTCCCATCTCCTACTTCGTCGAGCCGGTGACCGCTAATCTGGTTGGGGTGGCTGTGGTCGCCCCCGTCGCCGAGGAGATTTTCAAGGGAGTGGCGCTGCTGCTCCTGCTGCTTTTCTTCCGCAAGGAGATTGATAGCCCCCTCGATGGCATCATCTACGGTGGGCTGGTGGGGTTCGGCTTTGCCGCTGTGGAGAACGTGCTTTACTTCGCCTCGATTTTTCTGGAATCCGGCCTGGGCGGACTCGCTCTGCTGATGGTGTTCCGCACTTTTCTCTTTGGCCTCAATCACGCCATGTTCACCGGCCTGACCGGGTTGGGGCTGGCGCTGGCGCGCACCTCGCCCGACCGGCTGGTGAAGGCCAGCGCGCCCATCGCGGGTCTGCTGCTGGGGATGACGGCCCACGGCATTCACAACAGCAGCGTCACGTTGGGTGCTGAGTTGTACTGGCCCTGTCTCATCGCCTTCATTTCCAATTGGGGTGGTGTGCTGATACTGCTTGCCGTCATCGTATGGGCCTCAGTGCGGGAGCAACGCTGGATCGCCACCTTTCTGGCCAACGAGATCGAACGGGGCACACTGGGCCAGGAAGATTACGATGTGGTGTGCTCCTATACCAGGCGGGTGGCGGTGCGGGCGAACGCTTTGTTCGGTGGTGACTTCAGACACTGGTGGGATCTGGGGCGCTACTATCGCTTGGCGACGGAACTGGCCTTCAGCAAGTATCGTCTGACCCGTTTCGCTGGGGAGAATGACGCGCAGGCGCGTGTCGCGCAGTTGCGGCGACAGGTGCGGGAAATGACAAATGACCAAAACGTGAAACGTGAAACGTGAGCACGCATCACGTTTCACGTCACGTACCAGGGCAGTGACGTAGAAAAAACCAGGGTGCCGGTCTTGCTGGGCGACCCTGGTTTCTTGCTGGCGGGAGTGGATGGGAGTCGAACCCACCGCGGCCCGCTCTGCGCGGCCCGCCACCGGTTTTGAAGACCGGGGAAGCCACCGGGCCCCAACCACCCCCATGAACGTGATGCGTGTTTCGTGTTGCGTGTGTTGCGTGATAAGGATAGCGCAACTTGCGCGATTAGTCAAGTCAGACGTAACCACCCGCAGGTACAGGCGGGCGCCGAGCCTAAATTCGCAATGGCGCAAAACTCACCCTGTCACCCTGAGCGAAGCGAAGGGTCTCGACCAAGGTAGTAGGGAGATTCTTCGCTACGCTCAGAATGACGGTCAACTACCAGGGTGACTTTTGCGGTACTGCCTAAATTCGTTATGTCATTGTTGCACCAGGATTGCGAATGGTGTTCAGAGTGTTGAGCCACTCTTGTTCATTGTCTCATTGTTCATTCTTGCTTGCCTGTTCCAACGCTGCCAGGCGTTCTTCTAACACCGCGATTTGTCCTTGCAGAGCCGTGATCTGAGTCTCCTTCTCCTGCATAAGCCGATATAAGCCCTGAATCGCTGCCAGGGCCACACCGTCAGTGTCCACTGTACTGATGTGCTTGCCGTCCTCCCCTACGCCAAAGGCGGCGTAGAAATCCTGGGCCATTGGGCCGATGTGCCGAATCGATACATCCTGGCCTATGTAGTTCCAGGTCGAGATCGGAAGTTCAGCCAGTAGCAACAGAATCCGGTTTTCGTCCACTGGGAGAACATTCGCTTTCACTTCCTTGTCACTGAGGGATGACCACGATCCACTGCCAGATGGCAGTTCCACTCCCGCGACAGGATTGCCGCTGCTATCTATTGCCGTGACCAGGCGCACCCCGCCGGTGGCACGCACTGCAAACTCGTCGGCGGTTGCGGAGTGGAAGTCGAAGTCGTTGGAATCGGCGTACAGGAAAGCGCCATTATGGGATGGGGCGACGATGGCGCGGCGTCCGGACGCGAGGCTGTAGTCGCCGGCCGCCTCGTTGCGGAACCCTCCGGGAACAGTGGAGTAAGAACCGCCGCTGGTATTGTTGTAGCCACCGCCGACTGTGGCGTAGATGTCGGTCGCGTGGTTGCTCAAACCGCCGCCGACGGTGGCGTGATTGGCGCTGGCGATGTTGCCGGCGCCGCCAGCGACCGTGGCATTGAGGCCAGCGGCAGTGTTTTCGGCTCCACCGCCAACCGCAGGGTACAAGCCGCTGGCGGTGTTGCCGCGGCCCCCGGCGACGGTGCCGCCCCAGCCGCTGGCGGTGTTGCGGAAGCCTCCGCCGACCGTGGCGAGTTTCCCGTCGGCATTGTTTCCGGCGCCCCCGCTGACCGTGGCGCCTCTCCCGCTGATAGTGTTGTTGTAACCTCCGCCGACTGTGGCGAAGGTGGCGCCGGCAGTGTTCCTCTCCCCTCCACCAACGACGGAATCTTGGACGCTGGCGGTGTTGTAGGAGCCCCCGCCAACCGTGGCGTGATAAGCACTGGCGGTATTGTGGGAGCCTCCGCAAACTGTGGCGTGTTTACCACCAGCCTCATTATCTACGCCTCCGCCAACGGTGCCGAAGTCGCCCGTCGCTTGATCGGGGAGTTGGGACTCGCCACACCCGGCGAGGCTGGCTAGAGCTACTAACACGATAAGCAAGGTGAGTAGTCTGGTCATTGGTTTATGCGCCATCAGGTATTCCTCCATTTTAGAGTCCAGGATAGAGTCCAGGAGCCAACATTCAGAAACAGAACTAATCGGTCGTGCCACAACCGACCGGAGTCGGCCAATGGTTGGTGATGGCAGCTTGTGTTGACGGTGGCTGACAGCTTTCCCAGGGGAGTTTCGCGAAACTCTTCGCTCTCAAGTCAAACGCGCAATCGTCTCTAACGACTTCCAGCGTCAACTTGCCGGCTTCCAATTTCCACGTGTAGATTCCGATATCCTCATAGCAGTGGGGGTCGTTGAAGAAACTGTTTCGATCTCCTGATACAGTGAAGGAGCCCAAGGTGCCCCATGCTATGACATCGTGGGACACTCTGAAGATACCTTTATCCAGGTGTAGTCTCCATACACCGCCTTCGGGAGGGTAGGCCGGACAGCGTCTGCACGGGGCGCGTCTGCCTGGCCTGGGATCGAACTTGGTGTAGGTGCCATCCAGGATCGTACCGTTTGCTGGTGGAAGCGGCGTAGTATAAGGATACGGTGTTCGCTGCAGCATCCCGGACCAGATGGTTGTCGGCATAGGTGTGATCTCTGATGCTTCAAACGTGCTCTGTAATACATCGTGCGAGGAGGGAGAGCAGGCGACTATTAATAAGAAGATAGAGACAGCCACAGCGGCGAATGGGCCTAGTGCCTTCGAATACTTCTTGGATCTCATTTTCCCTCTCGCCTCCTCTCGCACGCGCTCGACAATAAGAGTATTACCTGCTATAATAGTATTGGTGGTGATATATAGCCCCCACTTCTATATCTGTCAACTGGTTCTTAGTAGTAGGAATTCACTATGCAATGGGAAGCAAGGCGTAATGGGCAAGAGAGAGAGAACAGCAGGTAACTTAGAACTGGTGGGCGGGCGGCTGTGCCTGGACTTCGCCAATACTGTGAGCACGCGGATCGAAACACTGCGCCGCGAATACCTCACCACCTATGGTGATCTCGTGGCGTGGAGCCAGCACGCGTGCATCCTCAAGGACGGTGAGGCCGAAACCCTGCTACATAACGCAACCCGCGACCCGGATTTGGCGGTGACCGTGCTCGATCGTGCCATCGCCTTGCGGGAGACGATCTACCGGATCTTTTCGGCGATTGCAGACCAGCGAGAGCCTCAGAGGACCGATCTTGTCGCCTTCAACATCATGCTCCACGAGGCGCTCTCCCGATTGGAAATCCGTCCGTCGGAGGACAGGTTCGAGTGGGCATGGGCTCTGGGCGAAAACGACCTCGACCGGATGCTCTGGCCAATCGTGCGCTCGGCGGCGGATCTGCTGACCTCTGGGGATCTCAGGAAGGTACGACAGTGTGCACGAGAGGGCTGCGACTGGCTATTTGTGGATGCGAGCAAGAACCACAGCCGCCGCTGGTGCAGCATGAACATGTGCGGCAGTCGGGTTAAAGCGCGCCGCTACTACCAGCGAAAAACGCGGGGAAAGGGTTAGCATTGGCCGCTGGTTGGGTTTGTGTTACAATTGGTCATTGGTCATTGGAATGGAGTTCCCTATGCCACTTCTGATTGACGGACACAACCTCATCGGGCGGCTGCCCGACCTGCGCCTGGATGACCCGGACGACGAGGCCAAACTGGTGGCGCGGTTGCAGACCTACTGCGCTCGCACCGGTAAGCGCATCACGGTGGTGTTCGACCGTGGTCTGCCGGGGGGGCGCTCTGAACTCTCCGGCGGGGGGGTGAAGGTTATCTTCGCCTCCGCCGGCCGCACTGCCGATGGTATCCTGTGCGAGCGCCTCCGCCGGGCGCGCGACCCCCGTGGGCTGACGCTGGTCACGTCCGATCGCGAAGTCATCGCGACGGCGCGAGCAAGAGGAGCGCGGGTGAAACGGTCGGAGGAATTCGCGGCGCAATTGAGTGCGCCGCGCACTGTTGCGGTTGAGGAGGAGAAAAAGGAAGAGGACTTTTCGACGGAAGAGGTCGAAGAGTGGTTGCGAATATTTGGGGGAATGGACGAGAAGTAGTAGCGGATACGGAAGTGGAATAGAGCGGAAATCCATTTATTTCTCAATCCGTTGTAGTGCTTCCCGGTCCTCGGAGGTGAAATGGCGCCACTGGTCACTCATCTGGTCATCGGCGAGCGTGTCTTTGCGCAGTCGCCACAGTTCGATTCAGCGGACTATGGCCCTTTCCTGCTGGGATGCGTGCTGGTTGACGTGAACAACTTCAGTGGCATGGATCGGCGCAGGACGCATTTCGTAGGACGTTTGGAGGATGATGGCGCTGATGCATTCAACAGAAGTTGCGCCAATTTCTTGAGTCAATTCGATGAGTTACTGATTCGTCCGTGGAGTGACCTCACGGGTGCGGAGCAAGCGTTTATCGGTGGGTACCTTTGCCACCTGGCGGCAGACGAGGTTTGGAAGCAATTCAGTTGGAATATGCTACGTGCACTGGAAATACAATCGCTGGCTGCCCTGCCCGTGCCAGGGGGTGTCATTTTCACTGCATTCGGCGTTTTGAGTAGTAAGATGCACATTGATTTTCCAGCCGTCGTCTCGGCGTTGAATGGTGTCGCGATACCCCACGTGATGACTCATGTTCCATACGATGCTTTTCAAGCGATGTGGGATATCGTCGAAGAGTATATGCTGATTGGCGGCACGCCCGGATCGTACTTCGAGATGCTCAAGCGGGAAGGGAGGACCGACGCGGAGGTACAAGAAGTCATCCGTCGCCACGACGTATACTGGGAGGATGCCGTGGCCTTGATCCATGACTTGGGGAGCGTCGCACCGTTCATCCAGGCCGCGATCCGGCGATCTCTGGAGATGACACCGGACTTATGGGCGTAGCCAGTCCGGCATTGGTGGGGAGTGACTGTGGAACATAGGCGACATACGCTTGCTCAAACTTCTGCCTCTATCCTTCCTTTCCACAAACGACAGAACGCGCACAACCCCGGCGCGCTGGTCGGCTGACCGCAATTGGAGCAAGGGTGTAATTCCACCTCCTCAGCCCGCTCGCGGAAGAAACCCTCCTTCCGCGCTCGCAGGAACCCCAGGTAGAACTGCAACTTCGTCCCCGTCGATTCCTCCTCCATCCGGTTCAGCAGCCCCTTGTAGCGCAGGCTGGTCGCGCCCACGGCGTGGGGACACTCGTCGTAGATGTAGTCAATAGAAGTGATGAGCGCGTAGGCAGCCGTCTCCCGCTCGTAGAAGCGGCAGAAGGGTTTGACCTTGCGGGCCAACCCCTCGCGGTCGGCTGGCAACACTGGAGCCTGGCGAGCGATGTACCCCGTCTGCCAGCGGATCACGTTGCCGAAGAGCACTGCCACCTCGTCGTCCATGTTGTGGCCGGTGGCGAGCGCATCGTAGCCGCCATCGCGGGTTAGGCGGTTCATCACGTGCCGCTTGACCAGCCCGCAGACAGAGCAGGGCTTGTGGCGCCCGCGACGCACCCGTCGCGCCACCTCTGGCAGCGTCTCCCCGTATTCGGCCTCAATATCCACGATTGTGAATTGTGTCTCGGGCCGCTGTGCCGCGAACTGCTCGACTTTCTCACGTGAGGCAGCGGAGTAGCCATCAATACCCAGGTTTATGTACAACCCATCGGCCCGGTAGCCCAGTTGCAACAGCACGTCCCACAGGGCCAGACTGTCCTTCCCGCCGGAGACCGCCACCAGCACGCGGTCGTCGGGACCGAACATGTGGTACTTCTCAATGAAACGCTGCGTCTGAGCGACGAACCACTCCGGGTAGTGAACTTCACAGAGCGCCAGTTTGTGCTGGCGCATGTTGAAAACCGCCGAACGGCCACACTTACGACACTTCATCGTTAGCCGCCCGAAATCACGGCGATGAGTTTGATCTCATCTTTATCTTCCAGCATCACGTCTTCGGTCAGCAGTTTGCCATCCCGGACGGCGAGCACCACGTGGGGAATAAGCCCGACCTCCTTGATGGCCTCTCGCACTCGCCGTCGCCCGTCCAGTTCCCACTCCTGATCGCGATAGATGATCTTCACATGCACCTCCATCTCGTTGACGCTTCGATTGTACCAGGAAGTGGGAGGTGGGCAAGTGGGCAAGTAGGCAAGTAGGCAGGTAGGCAAGTGTGCAAGTAGACAAGGAGAATGTTCCCCTTGTCTACTTGTTTCCTTACGTGCTTGTCTACTTGCTCAGTCCGAGACCTGGGGCAGATCCACCAGGGCCTGCTGGATCTTCTCTTCCTCCAGTTCGTAGTCCGGGAGTTCCTCTCGATGGTAGGCGTCGTAGGCCGCCAGGTCGAAATGGCCATGGCCGCTGTTGTTGAAGAGAATGACCTTCGATTCGCCCGACTCCTTGCACGCCATAGCCTCGTCGTAGACGGCTTTGATGGCGTGGGCCGTCTCAGGAGCCACGATGAAGCCTTCGGACTTGGCGAAACTCTGGGCTGCATCAAAGACCGTGTTCTGGTGATAGGCGCGGGCTTCCACGAACCTATCCTCCAAAAGGCGGCAGATGATGGGCGCCATGCCGTGGTAGCGCAAGCCCCCCGCGTGAACGGGGGCCGGGATGAACCCGTGACCCACAGTGTGCATCTTCACCACCGGTCCTGTCTTGGCCGTGTCGCCCCAGTCGTAGGCGTAGATGCCCCGCGTCAGGCTGGGGCAGGCGGTGGACTCCACGTTGACAACCCGTAGATCCGGTTTGGTGCCGTCCAACTTGTCCTTCAGGAAGGGCAGGAAGAGGCCGGCGAAGTTGCTGCCGCCGCCGACACAGCCGATGAGAATGTCCGGGTA
>JAUWNP010000024.1 GCA_030612585.1 Anaerolineae bacterium | reverse complement strand
CGATGGGCAGGTGCGAAGCATTGCCATCATTGAGGACGACCCCAAGGCGGCGCTGCTCCTACGCCGCATCCTGCAGACCCGGGGCGAGTACCGGATCTTCGAAGCCCACGGCGGAGCCGAGGGCCTCGAGGTGGTGCGCCGCGAGCAGCCCGACCTGATCCTGCTTGACCTGATGATGCCGGATATGGACGGCTTTGCGGTGCTGGAAGACCTCAAGGCCGATGACGAGTTGCGCGACGTGCCGGTGATCGTCGTCACAGCCAAGGAACTGACAGATGCCGAGCGGCAGCGGGTCAGCGGCCAGGTTGGGACGTTGATGCAGAAGGGCTCCTTCACCGACGAAGAATTGCTGGAAGAGATACTGAAAATGACAAATGACAAATGAACAAATGACAAATGATAGATCTCTTCGTGACTGCTAACGGCTATTCTTCCATTCTAACGGCACGTTGCCCTCTGCGAGGCGCATCCCTGGGTCGCGGGCCATCAATACCAGGCTGATCACCAACAGCGCGCCTCCGGCCCATTGCACAGGTGTCAGCCGCTCGCCCAGCAACAGGAAGGCCAGCATCAGACTGACGAGCAGTTCCAGCAGGCCGATCAACGCCGTCTCGACTCCCCCCAACCGCCGCAGCCCGCTGAACATCGCCAGTCGCGAGAGTGTGGTCGTCAGTCCAAGCGCCAGGATGGCGCGCCAACCAGCGGCCACGATAGGCTCCACCGGCTGTGTCTGTAACACCCGTGCCAGGCCAACCACGCAGGCCATGGTCGTCAGGATGTAGAGCGTCGCTGTGCGCGATGGGACGTCGGCGAGCACCCACTGCCCCAGTACCAGGTGCCAGCCGTAGGTGGCCGCCGAGGCGATCATCAGCATAACCCCCAGCCAGTCCAGTTCCCCCGGCCCTGCGCGCGTCAAGAGGTAGAGCCCTAGCATGGAGAGCGATAGTCGCGCCAGTGTCAGGCGCGTCAGCGGTTGCCCGGCAGCGAAGAGGAACAGTACCACCCACAGCGGGTAGAGCGTGTTGAGCAACGAGGCGCGGGAGGCATCGAGGCGCGAAAGGCTTGTGAAGTAGAGCAGCGAGCCAAAACCGTTGACTGCGCCAACTCCCATGCATCCGACCAGGTCACGCCAGACGATGACGATCTCGCCCCGCCAGAAGAGCACAAATGCCAGCCAGAGGAGCAGCGCCGCCATCAGCGTGCGCAAGGCAACCAGGGTGAACGGCGTGACACCGCTCGCGTAGGCCAGTTTGCCCAGGATGGGCGCCCAACCCAGAAAAAAACTGGCCACAATCGTGCTCACGACCCCCCGGCGTTGCTCGCGGTTCAGGTGTGTCATCCTACCTCCAATGAGTACGTCCTACGTCCTATGTCCTATGTCTCTGGAGTCCTTTGGTCATTTGTCATTAGCCATTGGTTGTGCTACACTTCTGCCGATGACATCGAAACAGAGACGTATTATCGCCGCTCTGGCGGTTGCCAACACTGTTGTTATCGTGGCGCTGGTGATGCTCGTGACGCGCCCTTCTAGTACTCATCTCTCGCCCTCTCCCACTCCCACACTCCCACACTCACCCACATCCCAACAGGAGACCTGTCAGTGGAGGGCTACGCAACTGCTGGCCCAGGCCGGCCTGGGCGGGACGGTGGCGCTGATCCCTGACGGCCCACTGCGCTTCGAGATCACCTACTCCCTCGCGCCGGGCCAGGTGCCTGAAGAAGCAGCCCAATTGGTGTGGACAGTCTTCGACGTCGCGCTGGCCCTGGATGAATTGGCAGGAAGCGGGGAGCAGGAAGCGGGAAGCAAGGATGAAGATACAAACGGCTCCTTTACCCAGGTCGCGGTCACGATTTTGGCCCAGGGCATCCAGACCGACATGCAGGTCAGCGCAATGGTGAGCGCGGCGGACCTGGCGGCCTTCGGCGCTGGCGAACTGAGTGAGGATGAGTTCATCGAGCGCGTAGTCTATACGATTGGTAAGCGGTAGTGCCCCGGCTGGTCAACCCCGGTAGTCAAATTGACGTACATTCTGCCCTTCACGTTGGCTGATTGTACCCCACCTCGCCCGCCCACACAAGTCGGCGTGTGGTAACTGCCTTGACAATGTTAGATTCCTGGCAACACTACAACGAATGAGGAAAGGAACGAATTTTTCGCTGTCGCTCGCAATGACAAAGGTCGTCTTTTCTATAGATTCGGTCAAAGTAGTGTTCCCCGATTCGTTTTTTTCTAAATTCGCTGTAGTGTTGCGTCCAATGTAACATTCGTCAAAGTAGTAACCTCCCCAGAATGTATTCCTGCCGCAGAACTGCGCGGGATCAGGACTTGCGCGAGGCCGGGAACCGGCCTCGCTTCTCGCAGGGGCCTTCCTGCGCCTGAGCAAATGTCTGCGATAGAAGTCCGCCCCTCGGAGAGAGACGGCTGTGCCGGATGTCTCGTCAATCCGAAACGTTACTGTAACGCAAGTGAAACCCTGAGAATGCCGATTCCAGGCTATACTGATGCTGAACCCACAAGTCAGCCAGTACCGCAACAGTACATTGGTGGGCATTTGGGTGACAGACGACCCGTTTTTGACACGCTCCATGACACGCTTGTATGTTATACTCTGGAATAGTGTAGGCTCTGCGGCGGACGGCGGAGCAGTTACTGTGATGGGTTGGCTGACGGCTCTTGCGGTGATCTCTCCTTCTAACGGCGAGCACTCTGCCAGCCCATAGTTTTCAAGGAGTACGCGATGACGGAAGATGCGTGGCATTGGCTGCGTAACAATCAGCCGGAGAGTTACGAACAACTGATCGAGAAACTGGAACGGGTCGCCAACCGGTCTCTCTCTTCTGGTGGCCAGACGGAGTTGCGTCAGTTAGTCGGAGTCTTCGAGTGGTGTAGAGACCACGAGGTCAAGTTGGCCGATCTTGAAGTACCAGACCACTTGCACAAGTACCGTGAGGCTGTGGCTCGTCTGAGCCGAATTTGCGATAGTGACGAGCCCGACCAGTCGAAAGTCCAGACGGTGCGCGAGACAGTAGGCCGCATCAAATCTGATCCTAGCCGGCGAGCCACACGCGCCTGGGCAAGAGATTGGCGGGGGGAAAAGGCCAGAGGCCACCAGGTTGCTTTGGAAGATGAGCGTATAGGACTCGTGGTATTCGGGCCAAGCGCAACCATCCAGCGGACTCGCACGGAAATCGAGCGGTTTGTGGACTGGGACCTCTCGATTGATGATGCTTTGCTGAGTGATCTGCGACGTGCAGGGCAGGCCAATGAGTAGGGCATCAAGACCAGCCGGATGGACCAATCTTCACCTCGGCGGCGGAATTGCAGCCGGGAAGACATGCTGGAGTTGTGTACGTGGAAGGCATTGAGGTCATGCCAAAGGTGCTTCTGAGCGTGGCCGTCGGTTGCCTGTGCCTGGCTGTTCTGGTTGGGCTCATTGCGCTGCGGCTGAGTCCGTGGTGGCGAAAAATGACCAAACGCAAGAAGCGTTCAACCGCGAAGTATCCAATCGCCAAGAAGGAATCCAGTGACGAGACACGCCGTACAGACGCAATGACATTCCCAAAACGACCCCGGCCAAGAACACTGTCTGGACCCGCGTCTCGGAAGCCTGTCTCCTGGCCCCCTGGTGACTTATGGTCAACAGAGGATAGTGGGGAGCTCGAATCGCTAAATGTGGGGACTGCCTTCCCTTTCGATCAAGGTCTACCCGACTATTTCCCGAAGAGTGTATTGTCCTAGATGCAAGAAGTATGTTGAATCTGTAGAGCTGTACTGTACAAATCGCACTATCACTTACCGGTGCCTTGAGTGTGGGCGCTCAATAACTGTATGGAGATAAGGAGAAGACAGATGAACAGAATAATAATAGCGATTTTGTTGGTTGTAGTCGTCGGAACTGGTTGTTCTGCCCCTGCCCCTACCATTACCCCTGTAGCTGTACCCACGTCTACCCCCATACCTACATCTACATCTACCCCTGCACCCACGTCTACGCTTGCACCCACATCTACGTCTACGCCTACGCCCACATCGACATCCTCTTCCCGCATCGACTCCCTCGTTGTTCCTCCTCACATGCAGACACCTACACCTACGCCTGCATATCTCACAGTGGCTACTGTGGGGAATGAGTGGGATAGTCTCACGAGTGCTCAGCAGGAGCAGTACAGCCAGGATATTGTGGGAGAAGTTATCAGGTTCCAGGGAAGGGTGTTGGATGTGTGGGAATATCGCGGGGGATTCAACGTGTTTATTAGAATACAATCTAATGCTGCGGCTTCCCTGTATGGTGTTTCTACTGAGATGGCCCTGTCACTCCAGACAAACCAATGGGTCAGAGGCGAGGGAGTTATCGAGGGCATAGATGCTCCTTTTGCTGACGTTGCAAACGTGGAGATTCAGGTAACCGCTATAGAGGCTCTTGACTAGGTCCTCGGGCTAACCGACCCCAGTCATAGATACAGATGTAGTCACAAGTGGCCCAGTGTGGTCACAAAGGAGAACCAGATGATTTACGATCTGGTCGTCATAGGCTGCCTGCTCTTCCTGGGGATATGGGGAGGGTCGTATTGGTTGAAAGTGATATTCAACCCCGAGCCCAAGCCTGACCACAGTCAGAAAGGAGAAAGCAGATGAACAGAACAATAGCAGCGATTTTGCTGGTTACGGTCCTCGGAGCTGGCTGTTCCCCTACACCTACATCTACCGTTACCCCTGCACCTATCTGGACCCCTACACCTACTCTCACGCCCACGCCCACGCCGACACCCCTTAGCAATTTCGAGCTTAGAAGAGACTCCGGGACCCTGCGCATGATCATGAATGCTGATTGGGGCCTTGCCAGCGCTCTGTACAATGATATCCGTGTTGCAGAACTGGGGATAGTCTTTGAGCGCATCATCGACAATGGCGAGAAATACCTCCAGTTGGCGGGTGCTATTACTCACCTTGACTCCATGGATCAACGTCTGGAGGAGTTTGACAATCTGTGCATACGAGCTATGCAACATGAAATAAAAGCGGCGGAGCATTATCTGGAGTTCACTCGTACTGGTGATGCTGCTGAATTCGTCAAAGGCGATAAAGAATTCGACGAGGCCAACATTCTATGGGATCAGGCCAACCTCCGAATGGCCATTATCAACGCAGAGCCATAGAAGAAGATGAAGTTGATCCTCAAGGTTGAAGATGGGGAGGACCAGTGCCTGTGCACAGTGGTTGGTCTGGGGCAGTATGGTGTCTGGGGTGCTACAACGCGGCACTCTAGAGCGGGCGGGCTACTGATTGCCAGGGGCGTGGGAGCAAAAATGACCCTGGTTAAGTTTAGGCCCTAGTACATTTCGGCGCAAATCCTTCGGCAGTTTAGGCAGTCAGCGGGCGACCGGTATAAGTCCACCTGAACGGCTTGGCCATCGTGAGGTTGAAGTACTCGATGAAGTTCAGGATACGCTGCCGAAGATCGTCAATCGAACTGAAACTGGCCCGCTTCAGCAACTTGCGAACCAGGATACTGAACCAGATCTCGATCTGATTCAGCCACGAAGTATGCTTGGGGGTGTAGACAAAACGAATACGGTGACTCTCGTCTTCCAAGAACGCCTTTCGGGTTTCCATTGACTTCAGGATGCCAGACTTGCCTTTGACGCCAAGAGCATCTTCAATCTGACACTCCTGGGCCACCAGCCGGACCAGACTTTCGGACTGATGGGTATTGAGTTGGTCAACGATGAAGACCCACACACCATCAGGGTCAAGAGCAATCGTCTGGCAAATGTGAGCTTCGAAGTCCTTTTCAGTTCGAGTTGGACCAATGGATGGCGCGACAATGTCAAGCGACAATCAGAAATGGACATCGACGACAATTAAAAATGCCCATGCCGAGAGGTCAGATCTCAGCGTCCTGGGCAGCATTGGAACTGCCAAACTCAATACGGTTGCGGCGTGCAGATTCTTCTGCACGAACGCTTTTCATCCCTGCCTGTAGCAGACAGGTCACGACCGAACTCGATGATCAATCTGTGATGCAATAAAACAGGAGGCAAACGATGACTACGGATGAGATTGATAGGCTTCTGGGGATACCCCCGATACCGACGTACTCGAGACTGTACCCGCAGCAGTGGCAATCGGTGTACGAAGAGTTGGTCCGTTTGGGGTTCAGCCCCCGAGACGCCGAGGACATGCTTGATAAAGTTACACGACCAGAGGATGCATTGGCCATGTTCATGGAATGGGCTGAGGAGGATCCATCGTGGTAAAGAGAAGGCCGTGGTACCTACGTAAGAAGTAAGAAGCGACGTTCTGGCGCTGCGGAGTTTGACTTCTGTGCAAGGCTGCAATATACTACGACTACAATGCAACAAAAATCGCCTCGCAACTGAGCACAGTCCGAGGCGGTGACCGGGACGATGGAGCGTCCTGGTGCGGATATGGTAGCACAGATCCCGCCGGCCGTCAAGGTGTGAGCGGGTGTTTTTTCTATCGGATGCGAAACGAGGCGGCAATGTTCGGCAAGCAGGCCAGGAAGCGAATTGGGTTATTGGCATCGGCCGTGTTGGTGCTCGCGCTGGTAACAGTGGCCTGCGGTGAGACTGTTTCACCAACACCGGAGCCAACCGCTGCAACCAACACGCCAATGCCCGCCTTTGAGCGAACGGAGGCCCAGGTTATCAAAGTAGTGGACGGGGACACGATCAAGGTGGAGGTTGAGGGAACCGTCTACACTGTTCGCTACATTGGCATTGACACGCCCGAAACCGTGCACCCAAGCAAGCCGGTGCAATGGATGGGACCGGAAGCGTCCGAGGCCAACAAGCGGCTTGTCGAGGGCCAGACCGTCTATCTGGAAAAGGATGTCTCTGAGACTGACCGCTATGGGCGGCTGCTGTGTTACGTCTTTCTTGCTGATGGGCTATTTGTGAACGCTGAACTGGTACGCCTGGGCTATGCCCAGGTCAGCACCTACCCGCCCGATGTGCGCTATGAAGACCTGTTTCTGGAGATGCAACAGGAAGCCAGGGAAGCGGAGAACGGGTTGTGGGGATCAGCGCCAACATCTTTGCCAGCGACGACGGCGGTTCCTGTGGCCCAGCCTACGCAACCACCGCCTGCCACTGTTTGCGACTGTTCGGGCAATATCTACAACTGCTCCGACTTCAGCACACATGCTGAGGCCCAGGCGTGTTATGAGCATTGTGTGTCCGTAGGGCGTGGTGACGTCCACCGCCTTGACGGGAGCGATGACGACGGTATAGTCTGTGAGTCTCTACCGTGAATAACACCGACCTGACCGACCGCATCATCGCCCAAGGCCGCGCCCTGATGCATGCTATCGAAACCGTGGGCGCCACTATTGAGCCGAGCGGCTCGTTTCCTGGGGCGCGAGCAGCGTATAGCGCGCCCACAGTGCAGTGCCGCTTGGGATGTGGTTCACCTTGAGATAGTAGACCTCGTAGAAGCCGCGTCGCTCTCCGCCCCAGCGGGTGACGTTGTCCCGTTCTGCCGGCGTCAATACCAGCGCCTGTCTCCTGGAAGTAATCGCGTCCTATGTCTTCCGCGCCAGCACGAACAGATGTGCAGCATTGTCGTCGGTCCCGTCCTGCACCGGCCTCGACCAGATGACCTCGAAGCCGCACCCCTGGATCAGCCTCAGGTTCGTCTCGCCGTCGTAGTGGCTCCAGTACATCGGCGACCCGCAGTAGTGCGCCACATCATTCTCCAGGTCACCCAGGCCCATGCAGACCAACATCAGACTGCCTGGCCTCAGCACGCGGTGAAACTCCAGCAACAGCCGCCGGTGCTCTATCCGCGGGACGTGGATGACGGCGTAGCAAGAACAGATGGCGTCGAAGGTATTGTCCGGAAAACCCAGCCGGGTCATGTCTTGGCAGACAAAAAAACCCCTTGAACCAGTTGGCGAGCCAGCCGGAGTTGCGCTTCCGCGAAATCCAGGCCGATCACGTTGCAGCGCTGGCCTAACACCCGTGTGACTGGAACGCCAGCGCCACACCCGGCGTCGAGGACTCGCGCACCCACCGGTAGATGCTCCAGCAGGTCAGCGAGCAGCGTCACGTCCGCAGAGGTCTCGGAGCGAAGTTTCAGGTACTCCTGGGCGATGCTGTTATACCCCGCCCGCACGACCTGTTTCCAGTCGTCCATGATCTCCTCCCCGCCGGTCAAAACTGCTCCTCTGGTATATGGGTGGTGCTGCTTCGAAAATAGCCCAACGCTCCCACGTCATTTCGAGCGAGCGCAGCAGCCTGTCCTGAGCGTAGTCGAAGGAAGTCGAGAAATCTCGTTCCCGCGTGCGCGAGATTCCTCGACTTCACTCCGCTGCGCTCCGTTCCGCTCGGAATGACGGTTACATCATTTTCATCCTTGGTGGTGAGCCGAGGCTCATGGCAACTTCTCAATAACTGGGGTTTGACAGATGAGAAACCGGGGTTTGACAGATGAGAAACCGGGGTTTGACAGATGAGAAACTGGAGGTTTGACAGATGAGAAACTGGGGTTTGACAGATGAGAAACCGGGTTTTTTCTGGAAAACCCGGTTTCTGACCGGGTGGGGCGTGGGCCATCCAGTGTCCAATACCCAATATCCAATACCCAATATCCAGTCCTAATCCTCCAGCCGTTCCAGGTGCGCCAGGCTGGCCATCAGTCGCTTCAGCCCGACCTCCTCGAAGACCACAGTCACCATCTCGTCATCCCTATCGGGGCGGCTTTCCACCACCAGCCCCGCGCCGAAGGTCGCGTGCCGCACCCGTTGCCCGGCGCGGAATAACGAATTGCGAGTAACGAGTAACGAATTGCGAATGGCGGATGGCGAATTGCGAATGGCAGACGGCGATTGACGCCCCTCGTCCCTCGCCCCTCGTCCCTCTGCTCCCCTGCTCCTCTGCCCCCCTGCTCCTCTGCTCCCCTGCTCCTCTGCCCCTCTGCCCTGCTGCCCCCGTCTCCACGAACCGCTGACCAACTCCGGGGGGATGTCCTTCAGGAAGCGGCTGGGCACCGAGGGCTCGCTCTCGCCGTAGCGGGTACGAATGAAGGCGTAGGTCAAAAAGAGGCGGTCCTTCGCTCGCGTCAGGCCGACGTACATCAACCGGCGCTCCTCGGCCATCTGCTCCGGGTCGTCGAAGGAGCGGCTGTGGGGGAGTATCCCCTCCTCCAGCCCGGTGATGAAGACGACGGGGAACTCTAGCCCCTTGGCGCTGTGAAGCGTGAGCAGCGTTGGCGCGTCCACTTCGTCGCTCAGGTTGTCCACGTCGGAGACGAGCGCGACGTCGGCCAGGAAGTCGGTCAGCGTCAGATTCTCGTAGTCGGCGGCCACGTTGCGCAACTCCAGCACGTTGGCCCAGCGATCCTCACCTTCCTCAGTGCCGTCGCGGAGATAGTCGGCGTAGCGGGTGTCCTCTAGTACCCGGTCTATCAACTGTGCCGCCGCCAGGTGCTCACGCGCTGCGATCCAGCCCTCTAGTAGTTCCAGGAACGATGCCAGCACACGCTGTGCTCGCGTACCCAGTTTTGGGATTTGGGATTTGGGATTTGGGATTTGGGATTTGGGACTTGGGACTTGGGATTCGGAACTCAGGGTTTCCCGCAGTGCTGCGTAGATTGAGATGTCTCGCTGCCGCGCCGCATCCTCCAGCACTGTTACTGTCTTCTTACCTATGCCCCGGGGTGGGACGTTGATCACGCGGGCCATGCTCACGCCGTCGGCGGGGTTGTGGATCAGCCGCAGGAAAGCGATGGTGTCCTTGATCTCGCGGCGGGCGTAGAAGCGGGTGGCGCCGACCAGTCTGTAGGGCAGCCCGGCGCGGATGAAGGCATCCTCGAAGGCGCGGGATTGGGCGTTGGTGCGGTACATCACGGCGCAGCCGCCGGGGCGTACCCCCCCCTGCCCCCCCCCTCCAGGGGGGGGAGAGGCAGCCAGTTGGGCGATGGTGTCCACGACGAAGCGGGCCTCTTCGTCCTGGTCGTAGGCTTCGTGGGCCGTGATCTTGGGCCCGCGCCCCCGTCGCGTGAAGAGCGATTTGTCGGTGCGGTCGGGGTTGTGGCGGATGACGGCGTGCGCAGCGTCCAGGACGGTCTGGGTGGAGCGGTAGTTCTGCTCCAGGAGAATGGTCACGAGGTCAGGGTGGTCGTCCCGCAGGCGGCGGATGTTGCGGTAGTCTGCGCCACGCCAGCGGTAAATCGATTGATCTTCGTCGGCGACGCAGAACAGGTTGTGATGTCGCCCCGAAAGTTGTTGCAGCAGAACGTACTGGGCCTGGTTGGTGTCCTGGAACTCGTCTACCAGGATGTGCCGGTAGCGCTCCTGGTACCTCGCCAGTACGTCTGGGTTCTGGCTGAACAGGTGCACTGTCACCATCAACAGATCGTCGAAGTCGAGTCCGCTGCTGGTCGCCAGCAACGCCTGGTAGCGCTCGTAGACCCGTTTGACGACCTCGCCGTAGTAGGAGCCGGTGGAGTACGCCTCCGGCGGCACCAATTCGTTTTTGGCGCGTGAGATGGCGCTGTGCACCGCCCGGGGGCGGTAGCGCTTGTCGTCCAGGTCCAGGTCGCGGATGACCTGCTTGACCAGGCGGATTTGGTCATCGGCGTCGAAGATGGCGTAGTTGTGGGGGATGCCGGCGGCCTCGGCCTCGCGGCGCAGGATGCGGGCACAGGTGGCGTGGAATGTGCCCAGCGTGAGGCTACGGGCGCGGGAAGGGTCAAGCAGATACTCCAGCCGTTCCCGCATCTCGCGGGCAGCCTTGTTGGTGAAAGTGACCGCCATGATGCGCCAGGGGGCGACGTCCAGTTTCAGCACCAGCCATGCAACGCGATGGGTGAGCACGCGGGTTTTACCCGAGCCGGGACCGGCCAGCACGAGCACCGGGCCATCGGAGGCGGTGACGGCTTTCTGTTGTGGGGGGTTGAGTCCTTCGAGAAGTTCCATGGTAGCGCATTGTAACACAGTCGGGCACAGCACGCCAGTTTTGTCGTTTGGGGAACCATGAGTTATAATGTAGCAGGGAGGGATACTGCTCAGGTGCAACGCACTATGGCAAGAAACAAGTGCGTTGCACCTTACGGGATCGGGAGCCCTGCGACAGGAGCAGGGCTCTTTGGCAAGCCATCTGAGGAGGTTAGCAAATGGTCATCACCCAGGAACTAGACCTGCGCACTCAGGGTCATTGCGACATTCAGGACGTCACACCTCAGGTCGCGGGAGCGGTGAGGGAAACGGGCTTGCAGGAGGGCATCGTCACCGTCTTCTGCCCTGGCTCGACCGGGGGCCTGACCACCATCGAGTACGAGAGTGGCGCACTGGCCGATCTCCGGCAGGTGCTCGACGAGATCGCGCCGCCCGACCGGGATTACCGCCATCACCTGCGCTGGGGGGACGACAACGGTCACTCCCACGTGCGCTCCGCCCTTATCGGCCCCTCGCTGACGGTGCCCTTCGTCGAGGGCCGCCTCACGTTGGGCACGTGGCAGCAAATCGTGTTCCTCGATTTCGACACTCGCCCCAGGTCGCGGCGGCTGGTGGTGCAGGTGATGGGTGAGTAATGGGCAGGGCACTCAACGTCGTAAGCATCGGTGAGGTTCTCTGGGACATCATTCTCCCCTTTTGCCCCCCCTCTGTCCCCCCCAACTTTGGGGGGGAAGGTGGAGGATCGGGCAGGTGTCAGAGCGGGCCAGCGTCACACGCTCCCTCTGTCCCCCCCAACTTTGGGGGGGAAGGTGGAGGATCGGGCAGGTGTCAGAGCGGGCCAGCGTCACACGCTCCCTCTGTCCCCCCTAGCTTTGGGGGGGAAGGTGGAGGATCGGGCAGGTGTCAGAGCGGGCCAACGTCACACGCTCCCTCTGTCCCCCCCAACTTTGGGGGGGAAGGTGGAGGGGGGGCAGGAGGGGTGCATCTGGGCGGCGCGCCCTTCAACTTCGCCGTCCATTGCCACCACCTGGGAGCCCGCAGCGGTATCGTCAGCCGCGTGGGCCGGGATGAACTGGGCGATGGGATTCTGGCACAGGCGCGAGAACTGGGCGTGGACACTAGCCTGATCCAGCGCGACGCCGAGCACCCCACCGGGCAGGTGCACGTGACACTCAGCGCTGGCGGCCAGCCGACGTTCGATATCCGCACCGGCGTGGCTTACGACTATCTCGCTGCCGACCCGGTGGCCGTGGAGCGTGTCCGTGGGGCCGACGTCGTGTGCTTCGGCACGCTGGCACAGCGACATCCGGTGGCGCGGCAGTCCATGGTCACGCTGCTGGAGGCCGCTTCCTTGCGACCACCCTTCGGCAGGCTCATGGCGGGCTCCTTCGACCCTTCGGCTCCGCTCAGGGCAGGCAAGGCTCAGGACAAGGCTCGGGGCACTGCGCGGGCGCTTCTCGTCTGCGACCTCAACCTGCGTCCACCCCACTACTCCGTCGAGGTCGTGCGCGACTCGTTGGCGCGGTGTCACTTGCTGAAGTTAAACGACGACGAACTGCACGTGGTGTGGGAGATGCTGGGGCGGGATGACGTGGACGATGACCAGTTTCTGCTGCACCTCTTGGATGCCTATGGACTGGAGTTGGTCTGCGTGACGCTGGGCGCGCGCGGGTGCATTCTGCGCACGTGCCATGAGCGGGTCGTCGCGCCAGGCTATCCGTGTCAGGTGGTGGATACGGGCGGTTCCGGGGATGCCTTCACAGCGGCGCTGGTCGTGAAGTACGTGGCGGGCCGGCCGCTGTCTGAGGTGGCCGACTTCGCTAATCTGGTGGGGGCCTACGTTGCCACGCAGAGCGGCGCGACGCCCCCCATCACGCCGGATGCGCTGGAAGGTTTTGCCGCCCGGTCACGGCGGAATGACCAAGGGACAATTAACAATTAACAATTAACAATGAACAATGAACAATGAACAATGAAAACGAACAATGAACAATCTTCCCCATCACCCGGCGGGTCTCGCGGGCCGGCCTTCCCGCTGCCGTGGCTCATCGTCACGCTTGCGGCAGCGGCGTTCCTGGCCTTCCTCATCACCACGCCGGGCGGGTTGCTGACCAAGACGGACATGGTCGGCTATGCCGTGTGCGGTCGCCTGGAAGGGCACTCATTCGTCATCGCCGGGCGTCAACTGCCGCTCTGTGCCCGCTGCACCGGTACCTTCATCGGTGCGCTGGCTGGGTTATTGGGGCAGGCCGTGGTGCTGCGCCGCCGCCGCGCTGCTGAGTTCCCTCCCCCGTTCATGATCGTCATTCTCGTCGGCTTCACCCTGCTGATGGCAGCCGATGGTCTCAACTCCTACCTGGTGTACCTTTACGAACCTCAGAACTGGCTGAGGCTGACCACCGGCGCGCTGTACGGGCTGACGCTGAGCGCGCTCATCTATCCGGTCTTCAACTTCACGCTGTGGCGGCACCCTGTTCCTCAACGGGCCATACACAGTCTGCGCGACCTGGGCATATTGCTTCTGCTCGAAGCCGGCGTGGTTGGCCTGGTGCTCACCCGCTGGTCTTTCCTGCTCTACCCGCTGGCCCTGCTGAGCGCATTTGGCGTGCTGACTCTCCTCACCTGTGTTAACAGTATGCTGGTAGTGATGATCGTGCGACGTGAGAATGTGGTGGACACCTGGCGTGAAGCCATTATTCCGCTGCTGGCCGGCTTTACGGTGAGCCTCATCCAGGTTGGCGTGATTGACATCGTGAGGTATGTGCTCACCGGCACGCTGGGGGGTCTCCCGCCACTGTCATAGGCAGTACTCTGCTCCAAATCCCAAGCCCCCAATTTACGGTTGACAGGGCACTACTATCACCAGGGGCAGAAAAACGTGCTGCGTTCGCGGCTCAACCAGAATCGAGTCGCTGGCGGGGGAGGTTTCGATGTTGCCTTCGCCGTCCACCGAGTAGGCTTGTACCTGGTGGACGCCTGGGCTCAGAACCGTCAGGTCTATGGTAAGGGTGAAATCCTCCTCGGCATCGTCAAAAGCGCCGTCATCAGCGGCGATGGGCTGCCAAGGGCTGTTGTCAATGCGATAGTAGAAGCCAGCGATGTGGCTGGTAGCCGAGGTCCCCTGTCCACTGTAGGTGATCTGGGTTGGTTCTTCCCCTGTGGCCTGCTGTGCCAACTGTGCCATCGTCGTGTCGAGAATCGCATCCACCGGGTCCACTACCGAAACGGTCGCCAGGGTCTGGGTCAACTCGTTGCTGAACGAGTCGAGCACACGCAGGTCAACGGCCAGATTGCCGGTGGGCAAGGGGGGCGTGGTGAAGGTGAAATCCTCCGCATACGAGTCGAAGGTGCCATCCAGGGGTTGGGTATCTATCCACTCGCTACCCGCCACTCGATACTGCACCTGGTCTATCGTGTTAATAATGATGCTGCGGCGACTAGGCGAAGGGTACGGAGCGTCCTGCACGCTGCCGGTGAAGGTCAAGATGTTGGGCCGTTCGGCGTTGGCTACGTGCTCGGTGCTGCTCACGCTCAGCGTGGTGTCAACCGGATCGAGGATACCGTCACCATCGGAGTCGCGCCAGCCGATCTGTCCACGCGCGTACTCGTCAATGGCCCCGCCACGGTAAGGCCAGGTCTGGCCGCGCATGATGCTGGGCTCGTCCGACGCGCAATCTCCGTACTGGCTATTCTGGTTCTCCACGTCCAGGTAGCCCGCTTGGCGTGTGCAAGGTTGGTGGGCGGAGTAGTACTGGTCGAGGGCCCGGAAGATGTGGCCGATCTCGTGGGTGGCGACGGCGTCCATGTTGTGGGGACCATAACCGTTGTTGCCGTAGGTCATCACGGTGAAAGGCCCGCCCAGGTAGGCGTAGGCGAAGTAGTTATTGGAGAAGCGGTTGTCCCTGTCGTTGGAACTATCTACCACGAAGATGGTGAAGGCCCAATCGGTGTCGTAGATCTCGCGCAGGCTGGCGTTATACTGACGCACTTGGTCGAAATAGGAAGGTCCGGCATAGCCCTTTTTCGCCATCACTTCGGCGATCCACAGAGCCTGATCGTTATAGGGGCGGGTGATGGGCTCGTAGCCGGTGGTGATGGGAGCGGCAGTGCCGTCGTCATAGACGAAGGTGAGGTGAGCATTAGGCTCGCGGGTGGCCCACCAGTTGAGGGCGGCGGTGATCTCGCTCAGCACCAGCGCCCGCTCATCTTCGGTCCAATCTTCGGTGGAGGGATCTACGCTGCCGTCGCTTTCGGGCAGGACGATGCCCACTGCTACGCGCCCGATAAAGAACTCGCTGGTCTCGGCGTAGCCGGGGGTGGAATCGCTACTGAGGGATTGTAGCCCTTCAGGAGGTGGGGGAACCAGGGCGTCGCCCACCAGTTCGGCCTCGAGGGTGTCCAGGCCTTGCACCGTGTCGGGAGGGACTTCGGGGGACAGGAGGGCATTCCATACCTGGGCAGCGCAGCGAGCCTTGCCGGTCAACTGGGCCAGTGCTGTCTCGTCTATGGCCTGGCGATGGACTGCAAGGATGCCGGTCAGGGCCGATGCTCCGGCTGGCACCTCGCCGATGAGCGCTGCTGGCGGGAAGACGTGAGTCACGTGACCACCGGCCAGGTGGACAGCCTCAATGACTGAGTTGACCTCGGCGCCTGGGGCTAACAGGATCAACGCCTGGTTCGACGAGGGTGCGGCAGCCTGCGCGGCCAACACCTGATCACTCTGAGACAGGGGGCAGATGAGCAACGACAGTGTGATGCCTATAACGGCGATCAAACGAAAACCTCGGCTTTTCAGATTCATTTTCTACTTTCCCTTTAACGTGGTACGGCGCTAAGCCGCGTATCTTAGTCAGAATGTTCATTCTTATATTAGCACCAAGCCGTATCACGCACCGTTTCACAAATCCTCGCCGAGCGTGTCAAAAAGCGTGTCAAAAAGGACGAATAGTGAATAGCGAATGGCGAATAGCGGATAACGCGGTTCCTACAAAGCAAAACCACCAGGGTTGGGAAATCCCTGGTGGTTGGACTACTGATCTCTAGTCTCTAGTCTCTAATCTCTAATCTCTAATCTCTGATCTCCAATCTCCAACGGGCCTTAACGGGAGAACGAACGCAGGCCGCGCCGGGCCTGGGCCGCCACAGCGCGCACCTCGGGGTCAGGATCATAGGCCAGCCGCTCTAGCGCTGCGAGTGCCGCTTCCCAGATCTCCTCCTGGGCGCCGATCAGTTCCAGCGCTGCGGCCGCCCGTCCTCGGACGCGAGGGTCGGTGGACTGGGTCATCTCCACAACGCCCGCCAACGGTTCCGGCCCCATCTGTGCCAATGCCTGGCTGACGAAGCGCGGTTCCAATCCCTCGCGCAGCGCGAAGAGCATCAAGGGCAACAGTACCTGGCGAGAAGTGACGATGGTTTGGACGTAGCCTTCGGCAGCGGCCAGGGCCAAGGCCTCGGCCAGGTAACGGCGTGCCTGTCGTTCTCGGTCCGCCCATAAGCAGACTAGAGCGATCAGCGTGCCCGATACAAACAGGCCGTAGCGGACACTCAGTCGGTCAAAGGTCCGGTGCACCTCAACCAACTGACGAAAACTCTCCAGGAGACTGAGGTCACGGATATGGGCCAGGGAGGCTGCCGTCTGGGCCAGGGCCAATTCCAGGGGCGAGGCGTCGCGGGCCTGACAGCGGTGCAGCGCAGACTCGGCTACCTCGGCAGCCTCCGTCGCATGACCCTGAAGAAAATGGACGTGTACCAGATGGACCTCTCCACACAGCCGATAAAGGCCATCTTCGCCAGCCGCTTTGGCCTCGGCAATTGCCTGACAGAAGGTCTCTTCCGCCTCAACGAACTGCTCCCGGTCCAGATAAAGGCTGCCCAGGTTGGTGTAGGCGTGGGAGAGGGTCAGCCGGTCCTGAATCTGGCCGGCTGCCTCTAGCCGCCGGTGTGTTGCCTTCCAGGCGGCCTGGCCCTCTCCCCACTCCCGCAGGATAGCCGGCACGGGGTTGCGGAAGGCCGCCACGATCTCTGGGGAAACATCCTGCCCGGCTTCTTGCTCGGCCAGGCGATTCAGGCCCATTGTCCGATGATAAGCCCCCCGGAGGTAGGCGACCCAGGCCTGAGAGCGCAATACCTGGAGGGCGAGCAAGGGATGGCCGCGACCGAGGATCAGGCGCTCGGCCTGCTTCAGCGAATCTTCAGCGTCAGACAGGTCTCCCTGGCATGCCTGCAGTTGTCCGATGGCGCAGAGGGTGGCTGTGCGACGTTGTACGTCTACCTCATCCCAGCAGGTCATCGCCCGCCGCCCTAACTCGATCCCCTCGGTGTAGTGACCACGCAGAAGTTCCAGTTCGGCCAAGGCGAGCAGGCTGTCGCCTTGAGCCACGCTGTCCTGCTGGGTCACAAAGTCCGCCGCTGCTCTCCTGTATAGGAGGCGGGCCTCCTCCACTCGTCCCTCCGCCTGGCGGAGCTGGCCAGCGTTCAGCGTAAGACGTGGATGTTGGTCTCGCACAGCCGGCCCCAGTTGATCCAGCCAGTGGGCCAGCGGTTCCAGGCGGCCCTGTTGCAGATAGGTAGGAGCGATTTGTTCGAGCAGGCGGGCTATGCCCTGTTCATCGCCTGCATGCTGGCAATGGAAAAGGGCCTGCTCCAGGTCGTTCTGCTGTTCCCAGGCCTTCGCCGCTCGCCGATGCAGGGCCTCGACCTCGGCGTTGGAGAGACGACGGGAAAGTTCCGTTCGCAGAAAGGTCAAGAATAGAGGGTGATAGGTGTATTGCGGCTCCGTATGTGGGGCTTGAGACACGACGCGCCGGAGGAAGAGGTTGCGCCGTTCTAATCCGGCCAGCCACTCGGCCGGGCTGTCCACATTCTCAGGCACATCCAGGACAGCCTGACACAAGCCAGGGCTCAGCCGGTCCAGAATGGCACTGCGTATGAGGAAGGCGCACAACTCGGGTGGCTGGGGGGCCAGCACCTCCTCGCGCAGGTAGGCGAATAGCCCCTCCCAGACGTCATCCAGGCTGGCGGTGAAACGACTGAGAGCGTTGGCGGCCAGCCACAAGGGTGCTACCCATCCCTCGGCGCGGGTGGTCAACTCGGCGACCTCGGCCGGGCTGAGATTCGGGCCATGGGCTTGCCTCAGGAATGCGGTCATCTCCTCGTCGGTGAATCGGAGTTCGGCAGCACGGAGCTCCAGCAACTGGCCACGAACGCGCAGGCGGGGCAGCGGGAGTGGGGGATCCACCCGTGTTAGCAAGTAGAGATGCCCATTGGCAGGGAGATGCTCCAGCAGATATTGAAGCACTTCCTGGCTATCCGGGCTGGTCAGATGTTCCAGGTCGTCGAGGACGATGACAAACGACGCAGGGTCCAGCGATGCCAACGCATTCACCAGGAGACCCACCGCCTGCCGGAAGTTCCTCTGCGGGGTGATGAAGTCGCGGATTTCCCCTTGCAGGGCCTGTCCCACGGCAGGGTGCAGCCGAGTCACCGAGGCAGCCAGGCCCTCTACGAAGGTGAGCGGCGCGTTGTCTGTCTCACTTACCTTGTACCACGCAAACAGTGGTCCTTGCTGTAGGGGCGACCCTCGCGGTCGCCGTGGATCACAGTTCTGCGAGCGGACGGCCAGCCACTGGGCCAGCAGAGTCGTCTTGCCATAGCCAGGAGGGGCAGAGAGAAGAGTGAGGCGGACAGTGAGACCCCGGTCGAGAAGGGAGAAGAGACGGGGACGGGGAAGAGATTCGGGCGCTGGAGAGGGAGGGATGAGGCGGGAGGTGAGAACAAGAGAGGACGTAGATGTGGGAGAAGCCTCATCCCGGAGGATGAGCCGATAGAGGCTCTGGGTCTCTTCCAGAGGCTCAATGTCCATTTCTCGCTGGAGGAGATTCCGATAGGTGCGATACTGGCGGAGAGCCTGGACCCGTTGACCGGTCTCCCAGTAGAGGCGCATGAGGAGACGGTGTATGTCCTCCTGGAGAGGATCAAGGACAAGGAGGCGTTGACAAGCAGCTACGGCCTCGCTCTGCTCACCCCGGGCAATGAAGCCCTGGATAAGAGAAGTCAAGGCGCGGAGAAGCAGCATAAAGAGGCGTTCCCGTTCAAAGGTGATCCATTCCTCGAGATTGAGGGCGTGGGGAACGGAGAATCCGGCCAGAAAGTTGCCCTGGTAGAGGTCGAGGGCCCTACGGATCCGGCGGACACCCTCAGAAGCGGGAGAAAAATGGGATTGCAGATCCTGGAAGCACGCCTGGAGAGCCTGTTCGAAATCGAGGACGTCCACCCAGCAAGGCGCAGTGGGGGGGACGCAAATCCAGGGGCCCTCGACGGCCAGACAGACTTCGGAGGGAAGGCCGGCCTGGGCGAGGACGCGGCGGAGATGCCACAGCGCGCGGCGGAGGTTGTAACGAGCCTGGGATTGGACCGTTTCACCCCACAGGAGAGTGGCCAGGTGCTCGCGAGAGAACCGTTGCTCGGGCTGACAGGCTAGATAGATTAGGAGAGCCTGTTCTTTCCGAGCCAATAACTTGGTAAGGGTGGCCCCTTGATAGAGGAACCGTGGCTCACCTAACAGACGCAGGATTAGAGTCTCTTGCTCCTTCTCTTCCACCATTGTCCTCCACCTTGCGTACCAGTCATATGTTTTGTCTTTTATCTCCGGACGGGCCCTTTACTGGAGAGTCTCATTATCTCACAAAACACGGGTTTGGGCCAGTATGTGTCCCACTGGGGTGGGGCGCTCCAACGGATAAAGACAAAAGTGGAAAGAAGCGCCCGGTAAAAGTGCACACCGCTGCCCGTGAGAGGGTGGCCGGGCTATAGCCGCTGGTGTTGCTATAAGGGAAAAACCGACTATAATTGAGGCAACTATCTGAACAGGGGGGAATGTGCAATGGTAGGGCAGGCTTTCCTGAGTCTGGCGACCGCCTTCGGCCTCTCGACCTCGGCGGGGTTGAATGCCTATATCCCGCTCCTGGTCCTTGCTCTCCTGGCCCGCTTCACACCGCTGGTCACGCTTAACGAACCATGGGATGCGTTGAGCAGTTGGTGGGTCATCGGCACACTGGCCGTGCTGCTGGTCGTGGAAATTCTGGTGGATAAGATTCCCGCCGTAGATACGGTAAACGATGTTATCCAGACCTTCATCCGACCGGCGGCCGGAGCGATTCTCTTCGCCACCACCACCAACGCCATCGGCCTCCACCCTGTCCTGGCGGCTATCTGCGGGATAATCCTGGCCGGTGGTGTGCACGTCGTCAAGGCGGGCGGCCGGCCGGTGGTGACAGCCACGACAGCGGGGGTAGGCAACCCGATTGTGAGCGCGATTGAGGACACCGTCTCGTTCGTGGCGTCGGTGCTGGCCATCGTGGCCCCGTACCTGGTAGTTGCCCTGATCGTGATAACGCTGGCGCTGTTCACCTGGTGGTACGTGCGCCGTCGCTGGCAGCGGGCAAGTTAACCAATCTCACATTACAGACAACGGAGGACAATCAATGAATGAACAGCCATACCCACATACGCCACCCCCGGCCACGCCGCCGACGAGTGGCATGGCCATCGGCAGCCTCATCGCCAGCATTGCGGGCTTTAGTATCGTTCCCATCCTGGGCGGTATCGTGGGGTTGATTCTGGGCTACGTTGCCAAGAAGCAGATTCGCGAGAGCGCGGGGACACTCGCAGGCGCAGGACTGGCCACGGCTGGCATCATCATGGGCTGGATCTAGGTCGTTCTGTTTGGGCTCCCGATATGCGTCATCGTCGTCCTTACGCTGATGGGGCCAGCCATTGGCGATATCTTCAGCAACATCCTGATGGGGATGTAGCGCCTTCTGCAGTTGCATCTGGCAATCAGGCTCGTCGCGACCAGTGAGCGGGACGTAACATCTGGCGACTTCTCTCCGGTTAGCGGTATCTTCGACGTGAACTGCGTCCGCGCCAGCGGCTGTCTGCGCATCCCGGCAGGCCCCTCTGCCTGTGCGCCCGGCCACGGCCTATTCCAAGCCAAATCACGGACAAAACCTCGGAGGTCTGAACGCTTACCAGTGACCTACTCAGGATAACTCAGATAACTCAAATGAGGTATGTTCGTCTGGCCCCCCACATTCGCGGTCTGGTGACGACGGTTCTGCTGCTCCTTATCCTGGCCCCAGGCGTAGGCGCGCGAGCAGAGCATACGCCCCCAGGCCGGTTGATGCCGCCGGTTTCTGTGGAACGAGGCATCTATCTCACCACCAGTCCCTCTACCCTGGGCAATCTGCCCGACACCCTCCAGTTCACCTACAGCATCCCCGACGAACGATTTCTCCCTATCGCCTACCAGGTGATGCCGTCGAACGTGGGGAACGATGATCCCATCACCTGGACGGTTGCCACTGAGGGAGTCTGGTTCACGGCTGCTCCCACGGGTGGCACCACCCCGGCCTCGTTATGGATCACATCCACTACCTTCAGCACGGGCACGGTCGCCGCCTACACCGGCGCGGTCACGGTGACGGTGGTGGACCCAGCCGAGGTGGAAGGCTCTCCTCATCGAATAGATCTGAGCCTACAGGTGGTGAACACATCATTGAGTCATGTCCATCTCCCTCTCATGCTGCACGGCTACACGTACACATCACCACTGCCGTCGCCGCGCTACCCTGATGATCCTTACTACGGCAGCCAATGGGCGCTGGAGAAGGTGGATATGCCGGAGGCGTGGGGGCTCTCCACCGGCCAGGATGTCCTCATCGCCGTGGTGGATACCGGCGCCGATCTGGATCACCCTGACCTGGTGGGCAAGGTGCGTACTGATATTGACTACGATTTCGTGAATGATGACTCCGTCGCCGCCGACGATCACGGCCACGGTACTCACGTATCCGGCATCGCGGCAGCGGCGACGGATAACGGCCTGGGCGTATCCGGGATGGGGTGGGAAGCAAGCATCCTGCCGCTCAAGGTGCTGGATGAGAACGGCGACGGCTGGGCGACGAATATAGCCGCTGCTATCCGCTACGCTGCCGACAGCGGAGCAGACGTGATCAACATGAGCCTGGGACCGCTGGGGACTGTACCCTGTCCCTCGTACTTGCAGGAAGCAGTGGGCTATGCCTATGCGAGGGGTGTGCTGCTGGTGGCAGCGGCCGGGAACAACGGTGCCCATGTGGAGATCTTCCCCGCCAACTGTGAGCACGTCCTGGGCGTGGCTGCGACTACCTCCTCCGACAATCGCGCCAGTTACTCCAGTTACGGCGGCCACGTCAGCGTCGCCGCGCCGGGGTCCAGTATCTATAGCACGGGCTGGACCGGCGACGGGAGGACCAACTGCACCGGTGGTTACTGTGACAAGAGCGGCACCTCAATGGCCACGCCTCACGTGGCCGGGCTGGCGGCACTGATCTACTCCCGCTATCCCACCTACACGCCTGATCAGGTCGCCTCGGCTATCTTGGACAACGCCGAGGACCTAGGGGCGTCTGGCTGGGATATGTACACCGGCTGTGGGCGCATCGCCGCACATCAGAGCCTGCTCCAGGGCGCGCATGGCTCCTCGCCGGTATGCCTGGATGGGGTGGGGCCGTGGGCGGTGGATGCGGAGGAGGCGCGGGTCACGGCTACCTTCGCGCCAGGGGAAGTGATCGTCGCGCTACGGTCAGTAGTTTCGGGTCGGGCGGCGGAGCAACTGTGGCGGCAGGTGGGAGCGATGGCTGTCGAGCAAGTGACGCCGGGACTGTGGCGGGTGTGGGTTAAACCCAGCCGTGAAGCGGAGGCTCTGGCATTGCTACAGGCCGACCGGGCCGTGGCTCACGCCGATCTTAACTACCTGGTCACAACCGCGCCGTAAGCACCGCAATAGGTTGCGGCTTCCGGTCATCCTGGGGTTGTGCGTGGTTCTGCCATGCTGGCGCGTTACCCCCTTTCCGCTACTAGGAAGCGGCACGCCTCCGCACCCATCGCCCGGCACTCGATTTCGCGCACCTCGTAGTCATGCCCCGTGGCCCACTTTACCGCCTCGCTGATGGACCCAATGTAGAGGTGACAGATGGGATGCTCGGCTTTGCGGCCGCAGCACACTCCACAGGTGAAGTCGGCGAAGATGAACCCCTCCGGCGTCTCCTGTACCTCGATGTACGTCTCATTATTCACGTCCATCAGCGATTTGGCCGTCTGGGTGAGGATGAACTTAATGCGTGTCTTCTGCGGCATCAGTTTTAGTGCTGCGCCGGCCACGCCCATCAGTGCCGTCTGCTCCTCGACGCCGTAGCGGAACGAGGCCCTGCCGATCCGCTTCAGCATACCCTTACCGGCACGACCGTAGAACTCCTCAACTGCCTGATTGAGCGCGGCATATTCAGTCGTACTCACGCCCTGTTCCAGGTCATTAGGTGGCAGTTCGTCAACATAGCGCTCCATCCCGGCTTGGCGCAGTACCACCTTGAGCCCGCGTTCGCCCATCACCTCACCAATCGCCAGGATCGCCTGGCGCATCAGTGCGTTGGTAAAGAGCCATTTCTCCGGTTCCCGATGTTCTCTGGGCATACAATCCCCCTCTCTGTTCTGTAATTCTACAACTGCAATTCCCACGCTATCATAAGGTCTCCTGTCGGCCCGAACCCAAAGCGACGATATAACCGCTGGGAGTAGTGGTTATTGCTCTGAGTGTTGAGCGTGACCTGCTCTGCTCCGTGTTGCCAGAAGTCGTGTATTGCGGCATGCAGTAACAACGCGCCGATGCCGTGGCCCTGGTGAGCCGGATGCATGGCTATACGGTTGAGATGGGCCACTGGCAGGCGGAGTTCCCCACCAGCATACCCCACTACTTCACCCGCCACTTCTGCCACGGCGAAGTGTGACGATACGGCAGCCCTCCGACGCATAGTGGCCTCGCTGTGCCACCAGTGAGAGGTAAACGCTGCCCGATCCACGGCCATGATTGCCGGGATGTCCGCGTCTGACGCCGGGCGCACGCTGGCATTGATGGCGTTTGTGCGGGGCAAGGCGCGGTCAAGTTTGACCAGCGTGATCACCTCTGTCAGTGGTGTGAAGCCACGTGTTCTTAGGTGTGGCCCAGCCCAGCCCCCATAGTCCATCCAAGCCAGTTTCTGCGCCCCGTGGTGACGCAGTCCCTCAAGAATGGGGGGAAGCACCAGGTTGAGCCATTCATCAATGTTCAGTGCATCGTCCAAGGCAGCCAGCCGTACCCACGCTACGGGCGATTCGTCAGGCCAGGCGAGGAGTGCTCCCACGATGCCTCCCTTTCGCTCGATTACGATAAATAGGTCGTTCGTAAGGTGTTCCTCCCACCACCATATTTGTGGCGATGCGCGACGAGCCCTCTGGTTAAGCGTCGTGACGGCCAGCCAGTCATCTGGGCAAGCCTCTCTTACTTCCATCATGCTCATCAAGTCCCACTTTAACACATTGCAGGCCGGAGGTCAAGTCCATTTGCCTTTTTGTTGCTTATGGTGTACACTTTATATTAAGGTAGTGTGTGAAAATAGAGGTTGTAGGTATCTTCTCAATATTTAGGGGGGGATGACGACTGTAGGGCGGTTTTGCTAACCGCCGTCCGGTCGGATAGCAAATCCGACCTACACCCGCCCCAATTTTTTGAGAAGATGCGGTTGTAGTGACATAGGTGTGGAGTGCATAATAATGGCTGATGAAGGACGACGGAAAGCGTTAGATATGGCGCTGGCGAATCTGACCAAGCGTTTTGGCGAGGGCACTGTGATGCGTCTGGGGGAGGCGACCCACCTGCAAGTCGAGGTCATCCCCACCGGCCCCCTGGCGCTCGACCGGGCCCTCGGCGTCGGTGGCATCCCCCGCGGCCGCGTCACCGAAATCTACGGGCCGGACGGTTCGGGCAAGACCACTCTCGCCCAGCACATCGTCGCCGAGGCGCAGAAGCGCGGTGGCGTCGCGGCCTACATTGACATGGAGCACGCCGTTGACCCGGACTACATGCGCATGTGCGGCGTGGACGTGGACGCCCTGCTCATCTCTCAGCCCGATACCGGCGAGCAGGCGCTGGAGATCGCCGAGACTCTCATCCGTTCCGGCGCGGTGGACGTGATCGTGGTGGACTCGGTGGCTGCGCTGGTACCCCGCGCGGAGATCGAGGGGGAGATGGGGGATTCGCATCCGGGTCTCCAGGCACGGCTGATGAGTCAGGCATTGCGCAAGTTGAGCGGAGCGATCAAGCAATCGAACACGGCGCTGATCTTCACCAACCAATTGCGGGAGAAGATCGGGGTGATGTTCGGCAGTCCGGTGACGACCTCGGGAGGGCGAGCGCTGAAGTTCTACGCCTCGGTGCGGTTGGACATTCGGCGCATCGCTGCGATCAAGGAGAAGGGGGAGACGATCGGGAACCGGACGCGGGTACGGGTGACGAAGAACAAGGTAGCGCCGCCGTTTCGGGTGGCGGAGTTCGACATCATGTACGATGAGGGGATTAGCAGGGCGGGGGACCTGCTGGACATGGCGGTGGAGATGGAGGTGATTGAGAAGCGGGGTTCGTACTACTATCGTGAGGGAGAGAGTCTGGCGCAGGGGCGGGAGAACGCCAAGCGCTTCCTACGCGAGCACCCTGAGATCGCCGGCCAGATCGAAACCACCGTGCGCGATCACCTGGCATTAAAGAACGATCCTCCGCTCACGACTGGCGACGAGGGGTTTGAGGTGCTGGATGAGCACGAAGCACAGAGGGCCGAAGCGCCACTGTCCGCGTTGGAACCCGCTGCTGAAGATGTCGCTGTGGGGGCCTGAGACGTTCTCTACGCGGTACTCCAGTCCTCCGTCCACATCTGATCCAGCACTCCCCAATCAACGGCCAGGCGCGTCAGCGTAGCCGTGTCGTGAATGTCCAGTTTGTCCATCAGCCGCTGGCGATGATTGCGCACGGTATGTACACTGATGTCCAATCTCTTTGCGATCTGTTTGTTCCCTAAACCAGCGGCGATCATACCCATCACTTGACGTTCACGTGACGTCA
Source organism: Anaerolineae bacterium (assembly GCA_030612585.1). The sequence continues at coordinate 9,640 of JAUWNP010000024.1, read as the reverse complement.
GGCGGGATGCCCTGTGGCCTGCATCTGCCCAGCCCTGTGTAATGGCAGGTGGCTGCCTGCCTAGCCCCGGCGAGATGAAGTGTTTGCCCTCCATCACGGCGCGTAGCGCGTTGACCAGGTCCTCCGTGCAACGTAATTTGGAGACGTAGCCATGTGCACCAGCGATCATTACCTGGTCCACGACTTCCAACTCGGTACGCGCGCTGAGCGCTATCACCTTGGTGTCCGGCTGCACCTGGCGCAGCATGCGCACCACCTGGAGACCGTCCAGGCCGGGTAGCATCAGGTCAAGAATGACCACGTCGGGCTGCATTTGCCTGGCCAACTCGACTGCCTGGGGTCCGTCCCCTGCCTCAGCGACGACGAGGAATTCGGGGTAGTCAGAGAGCATCGAGCATATTCCCTCACGCACCACTCCGTGATCGTCGGCAAGCAGTAGCCGCACACTCATTTCGCCCTCCACTTCCACTTTGTCCTCCCTTGTGCATTTCTGTCAAACATCTCGCTGCGTGATACACTTGCTCTAGTCTAAATATACCAGATATTGGGGGCGATGTCTATGGGACAAAGACCCATTTTGCCCACGACAGCGCCCCATTTTGGCATGGGGGAGGGCCTACGTGTTAGTCGCCCCGGGGACGGGGCTCAGAGCGGCTTGATCATCCCACGATAATTTCTCCCGCGTCCACCGGGATGACAGTTCCACTGATCCAGGTAATGGCCGGGTCGGCCAGGGCCACCAGCACCTGCGCCACGTCCTCGGGCGTCGTCATGCGGCCGCCGGGATTACGCTGGAGTGCCTCGGCGATGTAGGTCTCGTGGCCGGGGATCACCCGCAGCGCGGGTGTGTCGGTCACGCCGGGTCGCAGGCAGTTCACGGCGATGCCCCGGGGTCCCAACTCCAGCGCCAGTTGCCGCGCGTGGCTCTCCAGTGCCGCCTTGGCTGCCGAGACCGCGCCGTACATCGGGGCCACGCGCACCGCGCCCCCGCTGGACAGCGCGTAGACACGGCTGCCGCGCACCAGGAGATTTCGCCGCACCAGGTCTTGCACCCAGTAGACCAGGCTGTGGGCCATCACCCGCAGTGTCATATCCATCTGCGGTTCGCTGATCGCCTCCTCGGGGGTGTCGGCGATGAGGGGGAGGAGCGTGCCGAAGGCCAGCGAGTGCAGCACGAAGTGAACGTTGCTGGCTGGATCGTCCGCCAGTTTTTCCTCGATTTGATCGAGCACGCGCGCCCGCTTGCGGGCATCGGCGGCGTTCGTGTTGAAGAAGACCGCTTTGCGCCCCAGTGCCTCGACGTCGGCCACGACCTGCCGGACGCGAGGCAGCGTCGCTCTCAGGTCAAGGTGCACCCCGAAGATGTTCATCCCTGCGCCGGCCAGCGCGCGTGCCGTCGCTGCGCCGAACCCACTCGACGCTCCCAGGATGAGTGCCCACTGGCCTTCAAGTTCGTTCTTACTCATTGTCGCCTCCTTTGTACGTAATGTTTCACGTATGACAACACCTAACGATCGCGCCCGATGCGCTTTCGGTTATACCTTGCGCTGGTGTCCGAATCCCGGTAAAATGCAGGCTAATGGAACTGGTCACCATTCGCAAACTCGACCACGCCGGCCGCCAGGTCACCTCGTACCCGGGCCGGGTGCTCAGGCGCGATGACCGTGCCATCGTGCTGCGCACACGGTGGAGCCGGTCCCCGCTGGACCTGGGCTTTGTCGTCCTTGAGCCCGGTGACCGCTGGACGGAGTTTTTCTACGCCGACCGATGGTACAACATTTTTGAGATTTGCGCCAGCGACGGGCGTTTGAAGGGTTGGTACTGCAACATCACCCGCCCAGCCTGCATCAGCGCCGACGAGGTGGCCGCTGATGACCTGGCGCTTGATCTGTGGGTCACGCCCGACGGGGAGACGCAGGTGCTGGACGAGGATGAGTTCGCCGCGTTGCGGCTGACCCCCGCAGAGCGCGAGGCCGCGCAGAAGGCGCTGGCCGAACTGCAAACAATGGTGGCACAGAAGGCGGCCCCTTTCGACCTTGACTTCTAACCCGTCCCGATGTAGAATCACATCCAGGAGGGGCAAATGGTCATCGCAGTGATTGACGGCATGGGCGGGGGCATCGGGGCACAGATCGTGACCCAACTGCGGCAGGAGTTGCCGCTGGATGTGGAGATCGTCGCGCTGGGTGCCAACGCCATCGCCACCGACAAGATGATGCGCGCTCGCGCTAACCGGGGCGCTACAGGCGAGAACGCCATCCGTGTCTCTATCAATCAGGCCGACTTCATCCTGGCCCCTATCGGCGTGGTCATCCCCAACTCGCTGATGGGCGAGATCACGCCGGGCATCGCCACGGCCGTGGCCGGGGCGCGGGGGCGTAAACTGTTCTTGCCCATCAACCAGCCCCACTTCGAGATCGTGGGCATTGAGTGGAAGGCGCTCACCAAACAGATCAGCGCCGCTATCGAAGTCATCCGGCAGGTGCTGGAGGGCGGCGAAGTGGCTTGACATCTCCTGGAGTTCGTGGTATAGTTCCTAGCGCCGACATGAAGTCGGTTGTAACAGTGCATCGTGAAGATCGCCACCGGCCGGCCTGAAGGCCCGGCACGCGGCGGTTTTTTGTTTTCTCTGGAGGTGCAAGATGTGTGAAACCACCGTCTATCTCAGCCAGGACGGCGAAGAGCAGAAGGTCATGGAGGACGTGGTGCTGGTGCAGCCCGAAGGTGACGCCTATCTGCTGGTCAACCTGTTTGGCGAGCAGAAACTGGTGCAGGGGCGCATCGTGAAAATGGACTTCCTGAAGCACACCGTCCACCTGGGCCGACCGCAGGAGTCATCTGCCGTCGAGAGTTAGTTTCTTCACGCCAACAGTACAAGGGTTTGAAGGGCCATGAAGGCCGTTTCCGGCTTGAAGCCGGGTGGTCTTCGTGGCCCTTTCTAGTTTCATCAATGCAAGAGCTACCTGAGGAACTCGCTTTGTACGACCTGACGCGCCAACGGCTGCGGCAGGCCCTGGCCGGACAATTGCCGGGCGACGTTGACCTGGAAAGCACCCTCACAGCCTACGCCTACTGGGTGTGTACGACCGTCAGCAAGCGGGGCGCGGACTGGGAGGCGACGCTGCGCGAATATGCTGGCATTGCGCTTCGCCGCGCCGCCGATGAGGGTGAGACCGAGCGACGCGAGGTAGCCCTGCTGCGCCGCGAACTGGCGCGGGCGCGTGGGCCGGTGCTGGATGTGGGCGCGGGTTGGGGCCGGCTGGCCCTGCTCTACGACGAGTTGGGCCTGCAGGCGGTTTACGCCGAGCCGGAGACGCTGGGGACGCAGTTGATGCAGCGCAGCAGCCTCAGCCGAATCATGCGCTCCGTGGGAGAGGCGTTGCCATTCGCCGACGGCACGTTCTCCACCGCCGTCATCGGCTGGGTGTTGCACCACGACTCGTCCGATCTCGACGCAGCCAGCATCATCCGCCAGATGGCGCGCGTGACCAGGCCGGGCGGGACGCTGCTCTCCGTCGAGCCGCTGGGGGCGGGGTTCGACCAGGAGAAGTGGACGGGCCTGCTGGCCAGAGCCGGCCTTGAGGTGAACAGTGTAGAGAGGTTCTTCGAGACGGAGACCTCACGCGGCGAGACAGAACACCACGCGCTGGCTGTCGGTACGCGACGTGCGAGTTGAGTTTGCTCACAGGCCTGAGTACTGCAGCAATGAGTTGTCGAAGGGCTTGTCCTGAGCGACTCGACTGAGCTCGCCGAAGTCTTGCGGAAGGGGGTGAGAAAGCGGAGATAACAAGCAGACTACTACCTATCGGTCATTTTCAAGTTTCGCTCATCGAGAGCATCCAGCAATTCATCAAAGGAAGGAGAAAAAAACAATGAAGAGCAAGATGGCAAGAATAGTCTCAAGCGCTTTGGCGCTGGTTATACTGCTGACGCTGGTGGCCGGGTGCGGCGCCAAAGAGGAGCCAACGCCGACACTGGCTCCAACAGCCGAACCAGCCGCAACTGCGATGACTGAAGAGGAGGCCACGCCACCGGTAGTGCTTCGCGTAGGCTCTACCAAACCCTACAAAACCACCAACAAATTCGGCGACTACTGGTACGGCGTGCTGTCAAACCTGACTACGCACGATAGTCTGATCAAGATCGACACTGATATGAAGCCAACCCCCTGGCTTGCAACGGAATGGGAAATATCGTCGGACAGCACGAGATTCACCTTTACTATCGCTGACGGCGTCAAGTGGCACGATGGCAATCCATTGACTGCTGAGGACGTCAAGTTCTCCTTGGAATACTACCGCGACAAGGTCCTTGAGGCCGGATGGATGAAGGACGTTATTGATACAGTCGAGGTTGATGGCAACAAAGTGATCGTTAACCTGAAAAAGCCCTATGGCAACCTTCTCACCGAGTTTATGACCTGTGCACCGCTTCCCAGGCACATCTGGGAGAACGTTGACGACCCCGAGACGTATGAGGGCTCGGATATGGTCATCGGGTCCGGGCCATTCAAGCTGGAAAAGTGGGACGAGACGGCGCGCAGATTCACCTTTGTGGCCAACGAGGACTATTTCCAGGGCAAACCCAACATTGACCGCCTCGAAGTAGAGGTTTTCAGCAATATGGATGCCCTCGTCATGGCGCTCGCCCAGGGCGAGATTGACGTTTGGTGGGACTATTCGGGCGAATTCCCCTACACCTATGTGCCGATCCTCTTAAAGGCTGACGATATCGAGTTCGCTTCGGCCACCTTCCTGGGCGTGCCGGCGGCGATGGGCTTTAACCTGGAGCGCTATCCAATGAACGAGCTGGCCTTCCGCCAGGCGGTGGCAAAAGCGATAGACTATGAGCAGATTGCCAATCTCGTCTTCCACGGCTACGGTACAGTGCCGTCCTACGGGTTTGTCCCCTCGACCCATCCCAACTTTAACAACTCGATACCCACTATGGCGTACGCTCCTGAGGAAGCGGCCGAACTCCTGGATTCGCTCGGCCTCCAGGATACCAATGACGACGGGATACGGGAGACTGCGGAAGGCGAGGGCCTGGTTCTCACATTCCTCGTCAGGTCCGACAAACCCAGCATCGTCCGTTCTGCCGAGTTGGTCGCGAGCAACCTGGCGGAGATAGGTATAGGTGCCGAACTCAACTCAGTGGACTCCTCTACCTGGGTAGCCACCAAAGATGAGATGGACTATGACATCGTCTTCTTCCGCGCCACCCCCTGGGGTACCATGATGCACGCCAGTCATGGCTCTGGCTATTTCGATTCCAGGCGCACCGGTGCTGGGGTTCTGCATAACCTCGATGCTCGAGAATACCTGGCCACCTGCGATGCCCGTCTCTCCACGGCTCTTCCCGAAGAGCAACGGGATCTGGATCTAGAGATCCAGGAACTACACTACGAATATCTGCCTGGCATAGCATTGGTATGGATTGAAAGCGTCTACCCCTACCGCACCGGCTGGGATAACTGGGTCATTGACCACATCTATGGCGGGGTGGTCAACAGCTTCTCCTGGTTCCAGGTAACCAAATCATCAGAGTAAGAACGGAGGGAGGGGGCACACTGAGTGTGTCCCCTCCCTGGCTCTACCTATGGAAAGACACGAACATCCTCTGGCAACCATACTCTCCAAGACGATAAGATATTTTATCGTCCTTCTCGTCATCGTTTCCCTGAATTTCCTCATCCCCCGCCTCATGCCTGGCGACCCCATTATGAACCTATTGGGCGAAGAGGCTTTCTACGGCTCGGCCGAGGTGTTGGAGGAGCTTAGGGTCGAGTTGGGCCTGGACGGGTCACTATACGCACAGTACGTCCGCTACCTGGGCAACCTGTCTACAGGCGATTGGGGATACTCGTATCTGTACATGCGTCCGGTGTTGAACTCGATCACGCTGCACCTGCGCTGGACACTAATCCTGGTCTTACCATCGATCATGATTGGAGCCTCTATCGCAACGTTCTTTGGTGCTCTGGCTGCCTGGTACCGCAAATCGCGCCTGGATGTTGCTCTGTCTTCCATTTTCCTGTTCTCCTATTCCATGCCACACTACTGGCTGGCAATGATGTTGCTCTTCCTGTTCGGCTTTCAGCTTGACTGGTTTCCGTTGGGTAAGGTCTCATACGGGGACTCGGGCCTGCCCTATATTCTCGACGTGGGCTGGCACATGGTACTGCCCCTGGTAGCGCTCACCACCTTCAAGGCCTCATACGATTTCTTGATCGTGCGCAACTCGGTGGTCTCAATCTATGGTGAAGACTATATCCTTATGGCCCATGCCAAGGGCCTGTCGCAAATGACAGTTCTCTTCAAGCACGCCCTGAGAAATGCGCTGGCTCCACTGGTGACGGTGACGGCCATCCAATTCGGAGCGATCCTTTCCGGGACATTGCTGATAGAGATCGTCTTTTCCTGGCCGGGCATGGGCACTCTGATTTATGAGGCCATAGGGGCCCGAGACTATCCGCTTCTCCAGGGCGCCTTTTTCATCGTCGCCGTCTGCATGCTCCTTGCCAATTCGATTGCCGATGTGCTCTATACCTGGCTGGACCCCAGAACGAGGTGAGCCGTAGATGCCAATCAAAGCGGACAAAATGACATGGGCAGGCATGGCGATATTGGCTCTCCTGGTGCTGTGCGCTATTCTGGCACCGCTTATCACACCTCATGACCCGTGGGCATACGGACAGCAGCCATTTCTCGATCCCAGCCGTGTGAACCCATTGGGAACCAACGACGTCGGTCAGGATATCTTTTCCGAACTCGTCTACGGAGGACGTACTTCGCTTCTGATTGGCTTTGTGGCGGCGCTGGTCGCAGTGACGACGGGAACGCTCATTGGTTTGGTTTCAGGATTCTGCAAAGGGCGGCTCGACGAAGCGCTCATGGGGATCACTGACGTGTTTCTGGTCATTCCGGCGTTGCCTCTGGTTATCCTCGTGTCGGTTTACATGGGGACGAGCATCTGGAATATCATTCTGGTCATAGGCCTGGTGTCATGGCCCAGCACGGCACGGGTTATCCGTTCACAGACGCTCAACATTCGCGAGTCAGGATACGTGGAATCGGCCCACGCTATGGGTGCCGACGATTTGTGGCTGATGTGGCGGCACGTCTTGCCCAATGTGCTCCCCCTCATCCTGGCTAAATTCGTGCTGGCAGTAGCCATTGCTATGCTCATGGAGGCCAGCCTGAGTTTCCTGGGACTGGGCGACCCGACCGCCAAGAGCTGGGGGATGATACTTCACTACGCATTTGCCCGAGGAGGTTTCATCAACGGATTATGGTGGTGGTACCTGCCACCAGGGCTGGCCATTGCGCTCTGCACTCTGGCGCTGAACCTGGTGAACTTTGGCGTCGAGGAAAGGTCCGACCCACGACTAAAGAGGGTCCTGGAACGATGAAGGAACTACTCAAAGTAAGAGACCTGCACGTCGTTTTTGAAACTCCTGAGGGCCTGGTGCAAGCCAACCGTGGGGTCAATCTGGACGTCAATGCCAATGAGGCAGTGGGTATCATGGGCGAAAGCGGCTGCGGCAAGACAGTGTTCTTTCTGTCGCTGCTACGCCTTCAGCAGCCGGGAAAGATCGTCAAGGGCTGTGTGTTATTCGGCGGTCGCGATCTCGCAAAGATTAGCCAGAAGGAGATGCAACGTATCAGGGGCAGCCAGATCGCTCTTGTACTTCAAGATCATGCCACGGCGCTCAATCCATCCTTTACCGTCGGAGAACAGCTTTGCGAGGCTTTGGTCATACGAAAGAACGGCGGAGGCCTCTGGAGAACAGTATGGGGTCAGCATAAGCTAGATGATGTCGAGGTACGGCGTGAGATTGATTCAGTATTGCAAGACCTGGCCCTGGACGACATGGTACACATGGACAAGTTACTCACTAGATACCCGCACCAGCTCTCTGGAGGCATGCGGCAGAGGGTTCTCATTGCTATGGCACTGCTGGCGCGCCCCAGGCTGCTCATAGCCGATGAGCCCACCACTGCCTTGGACAGAGCAACCCAGATGCAGACCCTTGGCCTCTTTGAGAGACTGCGTGGACGGATGACCATGCTGATTATCAGCCACGACCTGGATGCCATCTCCCAGGCCTGCGACCGGGTTGCCATCATGTACGGCGGCAGCATAGTGGAGCGTGGCGCAGCAGTTGAGGTGTTTGCCAATCCCCGGCATCCCTATACCAGACTGCTCCTGTCCTGCCAAAAGCTCGAGCGGGGAGAGTCGCTGCCCTCGGTATCCGGCGATGTGCTCAACTTGATTGATTTCCCGCCAGGATGCAGTTTCCATCCACGCTGCTCCCAGGCAATGTCTGTTTGCTCTCAGGTTGAACCGAGTGAGTTTGAGGTCGAGGGTGTAAAGGTCGCCTGTCACCTGTTCGGCGAGGAGGGACAGTCGTGATACAGGTGAAGGACCTCAAAAAGCACTTTCGCTTTCGCCACAGCCTCATAACGCGGTTGAGGCACCCAGATCACGTCATCAAGGCGGTGGACGGTGTCTCCTTTGACATCGAAGAGGGAGGGACACTGGGGCTTGTGGGCGAAAGCGGGTGTGGCAAGACAACTCTGGCCAAGACGATGCTGCGCCTCTACCTGCCCACAGGTGGTCAATCTCTTTATCAAGGTCGTGATATCTTGAGCATGGGCAAGAAAGAGCTAAAAGCGCTACGGCGAGAGGTTCAGGTGATCTTTCAGGACTCAAATTCTACACTCGACCCTCGTATGACACTGGGAAGCATTCTCGAGGAACCCCTCCGAATACATCACATAGGCAACAGGGATTTGCGAAAGCAACGTGTCGCCGAGATGATGGAAAAGGTAAAGCTATCGCCCGCTTTTCTTTCACGACACCCTTCAGAGCTATCAGGCGGACAGCGGCAGCGCATTTCGATAGGTCGGGCCTTGCTCCTCGAACCACGTTTTGTCATTGCAGACGAGCCGCTTGCCGGTCTCGACCCTGTCGTCAGTACCCAACTGCTGGACCTCATGCTCTCTCTCAAACACGACTATGGACTCACTTACCTGTTCATCTCCCACGATCTGGACACAGTTGCCTACGTCAGCGACCGCATCGGGGTGATGTACCGTGGCAAAATAGTTGAGATCATGAACGCCGAGCGATTTGAGTCAAGGGCAAGACATCCCTACACGAGGTTTCTCCTCACGCCCGCTCCACGAGCGTCGGAGCCCGCTCTCAACGGTGGAGTCCACTTTCGTGACCAGCGTAGCGAGAGTGGCTGTCTCTTCTTGAAGAAATGCCCACATTCAACCCAGTTATGTGCTGAGCTCTCTCCACCCCTCCGTGAAATAGTGCCTGGTCACCAGGTAGCCTGTCACCTGGCAGACTGATTGCCTCAGCATAGACCAGATAGGAGTTCTTGATGGCGACCAATTTGACAGCTTTACGGGAATGGCAGGAGCGGGTGGTCGCCTGCCGCAGAGAGCGGGAAGAGTCGGACGACGAGGCGTGGCAGCGGCTGGCCCATTGGTACGACACCTGGGTGCAGCACAACGATTACGTGGATCTTATCCTGCCCCGGCTGCTGCGGCACGCGGGGTCCACAGCGCGAGTGCTAGAGATCGGCCCCGGCAGCGGCGCGTTCACGCTGCTCCTGGCTCGTGCCGTG